>CAZKOY010000015.1:44434-58144 GCA_964554495.1 uncultured Myxococcales bacterium | reverse complement strand
CCGCCATCGAGAAGCGCTACCTTGGGGCGAGCGGGCTTCCGCTCATGCGACAGCTTGCCTCTGCGCTGTCGGCAACCCATCAGAAGCGCATCATCCACCGCGACCTGAAGCCGGAAAACATCATGCTGGTAAAGGACGCGACGGCTGAGGGCGGGCTGCGTGCAAAGATCCTCGACTTTGGCATCGCCAAGCTCTTGCCCGACGGTGCAACAGAAGAAGAGCGCAAGTCCTTCAAGACGCGCACGGGCACGCTGATCGGCACGCCCACTTATATGTCGCCCGAGCAGTGCCGAGCCTCGGGCCCACCTGATGACAAGACCGATGTCTATGCGCTGGGCGTGATCTTTTATGAGCTGCTAGATGGCGAACCGCCGTTCGTATCGGACTCGGCAGGTGAGCTGTTTGCGCTGCAGATGTTTGGCACGCCGCCGTCGATTGCCGAGCGTGTGCCGGCGCTAGAGCCGAAGCTCGCGGCCCTGGTGCAGAGCCTGCTTGAAAAAAAGACCAACGATCGCCCGAGCATGTCCGAGGTTCTGCGACAGCTTGAAGCGCTGTCGAGCACGCGGCTAAGCGATGGCGAGGTATCGCAGAGTCCGGCAGCGCAGCGCAAAGGAGGAGCGGACGCTCGCGCTGCCGCGATGTCGAACGAACTGCGGCAGACCTTGGGCACGCACACCAGCCAAAGTCACCGCGGCGAGCATGTGGTCCCGCCGAAGCCATCGCGTTCGGTGCTCATCGCGGGCATTGCCGGCATCACGCTCGTCGTTATGGGCGCGCTGTGGCTCGTGGCGATGCGGCCGCGTGGCGATGTTCAACCGGCGCATGTGGCGCCCGCGGTCATCGACATGGGAAGCCCGGCTCCTCAGACGCCGCCGAGCATGGCTGCGCCCAGCGTGCCGACGCTACCAGCTGCAGCGTCGAGCACGCCAGACAAGAGCGCTGTCCCGACGCGCTCGCACAAAGATCGCGGAACCCGCAAAGGCAGCCGCAAAGGCAGCAAGGACGCAGATGCCAAGGTCGATCTTTGGAACTAACGCGGCACGGCGCGCAGCATCGCAGATGCGTGGCTATGCCGTAGCGGCGCTGCTGTTCTGCTGCGTGTTCGTGGTGGCACGTGGTGTGGCTAGGGCAGCGCCGACCGAAGCAGCCGCTGCAGCCAGTTTTCGCGAGACGTATGAGCGCGCTGGCCGTCTGTACGCGGCCAAGGACTACACCGCCGCGATTCCAGCGCTGCATGCGGCGTACGCCATTCAGCCGGTGCCGCAGCTTCTGTTCAACATTGCGCAGGCATACCGCCGCCTAGAGCAGTGGAGCTCGGCGCGCGTGTACTTCGAGATGTACCGCATGCTGCTCATCAACCCGGCGCCTGAGGTCTTGTCTCCGCTCGACCGAGTGCTTGTCGATGTGAAAGAAAAAGAGCTCGCGGAGAAGAAACCGCAGGTCATCGAAAAGACACGCACGCTGGTTGTGCAGACGGAAAAACCAGTGCCGCGCTGGCTGCGTCCGCTGGGCATCACCAGCGGCCTCGTCGGCCTGGGTCTGCTGGCTGCTGGTGGTACGTTTCTCGGGCTACACGGTCAGTGCGCGAGCCAGCCGATGGCTCCGGTTTTGGCCTGCGATCAGGTGTACAACACACAGACGCCTGGCATCGCCTTTACCGCAGCCGGTGCGGGCGTGCTGTTGCTGGGTGTGGTGACGTTTTCGCTGTCTTTGCGCAAGCCACAGAAGCCGACCCCGCGCGTCGAAGACGATCTGCCGTCCTTCCAAAACATGACAGCCGGGGCTGATGCCGAGCCGCCCCCCGCGGGCTGGAACAGCGACGGTACACCCAAACAGATCGAGCCGCCCCCTGCAGGCTGGAATCCAGATGGCACACCCGTCCGCAGCAAGTAATGCAAGTCACTTGCATTTGATGATCGCGGTGCCGCGCCGCATCGCACCTTGGAGCATCCAATGAAGCGTCAGCTAGGCATCGCCATCGTGTGCCTTCTTTCGTGTGACAGCCTGCTAATGGACAATCCGCGCAACTGCGAGCGCAGCCCGAATAGCTGCAGCAGCGCCGAGATCTGCGACCCGATCAGCAAGACCTGTCAGACGCGAGACTGCACCATCAACACGACGCTGTGCCTGGCCAGCGAGTACTGCAGTCCCGAGACACAGCGCTGCACCGCAAAAGACTGCACCATGGACGCTGCGTTATGCGACAGCGATCAGCGCTGCAACCCGACGCGCCGGGTGTGCGAGACCGTGACCTTTGTCCTGGGTCAACCCGACGAGCTCAGCAACGCAAACCTGGCCTATGGCATGAACCGGCCCGAGATGGTGCGGCTGCTGCCCGATCCTCTCGATAGCAGCAAGGCCAAGCTTTTGGTTGCGGACTCGCTCAATCGCCGCGTGCTGATCTGGAACACGCTGCCGACGAGCAATCGGCCGGCGGACGCGGTCCTAGGCACGCCCGATGTTCACACGTTTGCGCAAGTGGGAGCCTATGGCGGCGTCAACGAAAGCGGCATTGCGTATAGCTGGGGGCTGTCCAGCGATGGCACGCGAGTGGTCGTCGGCGACTTCCTGCTGAACCGCGTACTGTACTGGAACGCGATCCCCACACAGCCGGCGCAGCGCGGCCCAATTCCCGCCAACCGAGTCTGGGGGCAGAGCAGCTTCCTCACTAGCTCAGCCGACGGAGGCAACAGCGATCCATCGCCGCTGGGCGTTCGCAGCACACGCGTGCTTTTGGATCGCGCGCCCAGCACCGAAGTGTATGTGGCCGATGCGCAAAACAATCGCGTGCTGTTCTTCCCCACATTTCCCGGCGGCGCAGGCGTGTTGCCGACCTTCTTCATCGGCCAGCCCAATGGAACGACGGTCACGCCAGCGACGACAGCCAGCGGGCTGCGCTCGCCACGCGATATGACCGTCGACGGTTCGTTCTTGTGGGTGACAGATACCGGCAACCATCGCGTGATCGGCTTTCCGTGGCCGATCGCCACAAGCGGGCAAAGCGCCACCGCCGTCTTAGGTCAGGCCAGCCTGACGACCGCCACTCCGTCTGTCGGAATGACTGGGCTGAACACGCCTCACAGCGTTGCGTGCAGCAGATCACCGCGGGTCTTGTGGGTGGTCGATGGCGCGAACCACCGCGTGCTGCGCTACAGCGCGCCGCAGGGAATCGGAGCCGCCGCCGATCTGGTGTTGGGCCAGGCCGACTTCGCGGGTGCAGCCGGCAACCGAGGTGCCGCCCCAGACGCCAACACCGTGTTGCTGCCGACGGGCATCGACACCGATGGCGTGCATCTCGCAGTCACTGATTATGGCAACAACCGCGTGCTGCTGTGGAACGCGCTGCCGACTGTAAACGGCCAGCCTGCCGACGTCGTGCTGGGGCAGCCTGCAGCGAATACCAACGGGGTCAACATGCCGCCGCGCCGCGGCCCGCTGCAGTTTATCGCTCCGCGCGGCATGGTCACTGACGGTACGCGCCTGTTCCTCGTCGACAGCGGCAACCATCGCGTGCTGATCTGGAATCAGGCTCCACGCACGGGCAGCGCGCCACCCGATGTCGTGTTGGGGCAGTCCGACTTCCAGAGCAGTGCCGTGAATGGCGGGGGTCCCATCTCGGCCACTGGGTTCAACACGCCGTTTGGGATTGCCGTCGAAAACGGAGTCCTCGCGGTGTCCGATGCTGCCAACAGTCGCGTGCTGATCTGGAATCGCATCCCGACGCAGAACAACCAGCCAGCCGACGTCTGTCTGGGTCAGGTGAACTGCACGAGCGCAGCCGTGGGCACGTCGGCCAGTACCCTGCGCAACCCATACGGGCTGCACTTTGCGCAGGGCAACCTGTATGTCGTCGACACCAATAACCACCGCGTCCTGATGTTTGCCGCGCCGCTTGCTCAGGGAGCCAGCGCCACGCGTGTGCTGGGTCAGCCCAACATGACCGGCGGTGGCGCCAACAGCGGCGGTCAGTCGGCCAGTAGCTGCAACACGCCGCGCGGTGTGTTTGTCGATGGCAGCCGCGTGCTGGTGGCGGACACGGGCAACCACCGCGTGCTGATCTGGAATTCGCTGCCCACCGCGGACGGTCAGCCCGCCAATCGGGTCGTGGGGCAGGCCGACTTTGGCAACTCGTACACGCGCGCCGACCGCACTCTTCTGGAAAGTCCGTTCGGCCTGCTGGTCGATCAAGGTCACTTGTATGTCGCCAGCACAACGCAGTCGCGCGTCTTGTATTGGGCGCAGATTCCGACGCAGAACGGCCAGCCAGCCGACCGTGTACTGGGCCAGCCTGACTTCGTTTCGGCCCTGCCCAACAACCCCAACCTGACGCCAATCGAGCGCCTGAGCAGCCCGCATAGCCTTATACGAATTGGCAATCAATTGTTTATCTCTGATATAAATTATAACAGAATATCGATACTGAATAGTGATGCGAAATAAAATCAGCGCGCGAATGACTGCTCAGCGCGGAAGCAATAAGAAGAACAACCGATCTGCACACGGAAGTTATTGCCGCGGCTCTCGTTTCGCCAATCTCAATAAACAAGCGAAAAAGGGACAAGAGCTTGCAAGCTGAGACGACCCGAGAGCTGCGATTAGTGTAAATTGCTATGCGAGAATTTCAGATTTGCATGAGTGAAATTCTGAAGTGATACTGCGATAGTTGGTGATTTATATGTGAATAATGATTCGCCAAGTATCGTGCGTAGTTAGATGAAAACCCAGAAAGTGTCTGTTGTCTGACGGCGCAGCGCCTGGCATACGCCATGCAATTTGTGAATGAACGAGGAGGGGGAGATGGAAAAGCAGATCGGCCCGTACAACATCGTGCGGCTCATCGGCACGGGGGGCATGGGCTCGGTCTACGAGGCGGTCCACTCGCAGATCCAGCGGCGTGTCGCCATCAAGGTGCTGCACAAAGACTTCCAGCAAGATGCAGAGTTCGTGCAGCGCTTCTTCAATGAGGCCCGCGCGGTAAACATCATCAACCACCCCAACGTCGTCGCGATCTCGGACTTCGGAACTTCCGCCGCCGGCTCGCCCTATATCGTGATGGAGTATCTGGAGGGTGACTCGCTGCGCCAGCGTCTGGCGCGCAGCGGCAAGCTATCGCCGGAAGTGGCGATGCGCATCGGCAAGCAGGTCGCGCTGGGCCTGGCTGCTGCGCATGGCAAGCAGGTGATTCATCGCGACCTCAAGCCGGTGAACATCGTGCTTTCGCCCGAGGCCGAAGGATCGGACAGCGAGCGCGCCAAGATCCTCGACTTTGGCATCGCCAAGCTGGCGGCCGATCCGGCGGCAAAGGCGCTGACCCGCGTCGGTGTCTCGCTGGGCACGCCGGCTTATATGTCGCCCGAGCAGTGCAGGAGCGCGCGGGATGTCTCGGACCGCAGCGATGTCTATTCGCTGGGTCTGATCCTGTTTGAAGCCCTAAGCGGCGAGCACCCGTTCGCCGAGGCGCGCAGCGACGCAGCGATGATGGCCTCGCACATCACCCAAGAGCCGCCCGGCCTGGATAGCAAAGCGCCCGGCTGCCCCGCCGATCTGGTGGCCTTGGTGCGACGCATGCTGGCCAAGCAGCCCGAAGCGCGGCCGAGTGCGGGCGAGGTGGCGGCGATCTTGGGTCGGCTGTCTGGATCGACGACCGGACTGCTTGCGCAGATCGTCCTGCCGGGGCAGGTGCCTGCGCCGGCTCCATCGGTGACATCCATCTCGCAGGTGCCTGGGACTACGGCCGGTGGCTCGCCGCTGTCGCAGCTTTTGGCGGGCCGCGGCCTGTATGTCGGCGCGGGAGCGGCCCTGCTGCTGGCCATCGTCGGCATCGTGGTGGTGGTTCGTCTGCTCTTAGACGGCGGCATGGATGTCAACCAGCCGGCGCGCTGGCAGATTCGCAGCGAGCCAGCCGACGCCGAGGTTGTCGACGCAACGGGGCAGGTGCTGGGCAAGACCCCCTTTGCGTATTCGCATCCGCGCGGCTCGCAGATCGAAGTGCTGTCGATCCGCAAGGACGGCTTTGCCGAACAGCGGCTGCCCATCGACTGCAGTCGCGATGGCGAGGCAAGCGCGGTCCTGGTGGCGATTCCCGGCGGTCACGCTGGCAAGCAAGCAGGCGCAGCCGGTGACCCCAAACAAGCCGCCACAGCAGCCAACGGGGCGACCGATTCAGACGAGAGCGCGTCGGTCATCAGCAAGACAAGCAAGAAGAAGAGCAAGGAAAAAAAGAAAGAAAAGGGAACGAAAAAGGAACGCGGACATAGGTCGCGGAAGAGGTAGTCTTAGCCGCGCGAATCCCCACCACACGACGCAGGGAGGATGATGCACGCGAGTGCGAGCAACCTGGGCGTGGCGCTGTCGAACCAGCGCCTGGCTCTGCTGATTGCCGTCGGGCTGTTCAGCTTGGCGCTGCTCGGCGTGTTTGTGCTGATCGTGCGAGCGCTGCTGCGCGGACGCAGTCAGCGTGAGCTAACGCGGCAGATCGCGCAGAGCATCATCACGCCCAAGCGCCTGCTGTCGATTTGGCAGCAGTTCCTCGCTCCGCTGCCTCCGTCGGTGCGAGTGGCGCTGCCGGACTACGATCACTTCATCGTGCTCGGCGACCCAGGCGTCGGCAAGAGCGCGCTGGTTACGCGCCGCGTCGACTGGCAAGGGCAAGCGAGTCAGTTCTTGCCGAGCTACACGCCGGATCCGCTGATGCAAGTCTATCTGGGCAGCCGGATCGTCGTGCAAGAGATCTCGGCGACGCTACTTCAGTTCACGACGCGCGATGTCCACGAAGCGTTTCGCCGCATGTGGCGGGCCTCGCTGCCTTCGGGGGTGCCGCCGCTGGTGGTCGTGGTGCTGAAGGCTGCGGTGTTGAGCACGGCTTCACCCGATGTCATTCGTCAGCAGGCCCAGCTAATCCGCGGCAAGCTCAACCTGCTTTCTGATCTGTATGGCGTGCCGATTCGCACGCGCATCTGCCTGACGCACATGGAACGGGTGCGCGGCTACGTCGAGTTTGCGCGCTTCCTGCATCGCGAGCGCGTTCCCTTGGTGCTGGATGTCAGCGGCGACGCCGAAGGCGGCATGATCGCGGCTCTTAAGGGGTACGAAAAGCATGTGCCGCGCGCACTAACGTCGTTGCCTGTGGCGCGCTTTGAGGCCAGCGTGGGCCTGCTTAGCTCAGCCGAGACCGTGCTGGGTCCCGTTCGCGCTTTCATCGCGGCGCTGGTCGAAGGCTCAGTGGCCTCGGCGCGACCCGATGTAAAGCAGGTCTATTTCTTTTCGCTGGCCGCCGATGAGGATGTCGGTAATCCCTTCGATACGACGGGGCTAGCCAAGCCGCAGACCGCGACCACGGTCTCGCGCCTGACTCGTTGGCTGGCAGCGCTGGGCATCTCGCCTCTGCATGCCACGCTGAGCCTGCTGATTCTGTTTGGGGGTCTGTTTCCGCTGTGGCTGACCCAGCGCCGGCACGCCGAGCGGGTAGCACAGGCCGGGGCTGCAGTGGCCGCGCTAGAGCAAGCCGTCCGTCGCGCGCAAGAGTCCTTGAGCAGCCCCAGCGAGTCCGACGTAGTGCGGCGAGCCGAGCGGCGAGCCACCGAGTCGCTGAAGATCGTCGAAGATGCCGAGGCCAAGTTCCGTCCGCTGCGCTGGCTTCTGCGCAAGGAACAAGCGGGCATTCGACAGCAGTACGTGGCTGCGATTCGCCAGGGCTATCTGCGCCCAGCGCTTGAGGCAGGCGTGCGGCAGCGACTGCGCGACAAGATTCTTTATGGACTCGCCGCGCTGTATGCGACCCGCGACAACACGCTGGGGGCCATCGTGCGCAGCGCGCCGCAGGACTTTGCCAGCACGCTCGGCCTGCCTGCCGATCTCTTTGATGACTACGTGCGCGAAAGCGAAGTGCCGTGGACCGAGCGCGTGCTCTTGCTCTTGCCGCCGCTGCCTTCGGATGCCGCGCGCTATCCGATCGCCGACCTGCGACCGTGGCGCGACTTCGTAACCACCGTCGAGCGCGTTAGCAAAGAGCCGTACATCACCGGCCTTGAGCTTGAGCGCTTGCGCAAAGAAGCGGATCGTCTGCGCGAGACCACGCGCAAGGTGCGGCAAGCCAGCGCGCTGCGGCGCATGTACCAAGTGCTCAGCGAAGAGTCGCCGCTGGATATGAACAAACTCTTTGGCGGCAACGCGGGCGTCTTGGCGCCGGATCCTTGGCTGCACGATAACCAAGAGACCATCGAGAGGCTCTTGCGACTGGTGCGCGATGGCTCGCTGCAGATCCATCGCAGCGGTCGTATGAGCCTGTACGCGCTGCTCAAGTGGATCAACTCGCTGTCGGGTCGCACCGACGGCATCACAGGGGATTCCAGCAAAGAAAACGATCTGATCGAGCTGGCATTTCCCGGCAACAAGCTGGCTAGCATCAGCGAGCGCGCATGGCTTGAGTTATTGATGCGCAGCCGCAAGCGCTTCTTGTTGTCGTATCGCGTGGCAGCGGCGCAGGCCGGCAGCGGCACAGTGCAGCGCTGCTGCGAGTGTCGGCGCGGCTCGCATCGTCACCACTGCCGCCCATGCAGCGATGGCCAGAAGCTCAGCCGCAGTCAACGGCAAGAGCTGTGCAGCGCCCAGCGCGTGCTGCGGCGAAACAGCGCCCCTGCGCGGCCCGAGATGCCGCCGTTTTCCGACGCAGAGCTGCAGCCACGCCTGGCGTCGTTGGCCACCAGCGATCGCGCGCCGAGCGAGCGAGTGGACGATCAATACAACCGCGCGCTGTTCGACAATGACGTGCTGCCGCTGGTGCGTGAGCTAAAGCGAGCGCTGGCTGACAGCAAGGTCCTGGTGCCCGACGAAAAGCTACGGCTCGCCAAGCTGGTCCGCGGCGAGATCGCAAGCTATGCCCGCAGGTACTGCGCGGCGCTTGAACAGTTTCATTTGAGCTTCCACTTTCATGCCGGCGATGGCTCTGCGGCAGACTTGCACACGGCGCTGCTCGATCTGACGCGTCCGGGATCGCGCTTTGTTTCGCATCTATATGCCGTGGCCGAAAACGCATCGCTGCGCGGCATGGATGACCCGTACTTGGCTCCGCTTTCGCAGTGCTTGGCCGAGTTTCAGCCGATCGTGCGCGTGATGTACGGCGAGTCCGGTGCGCCCCTCAGCACGACCGAAGCGGATGGCAAAGGCGAAGCCAAGAGCGATGAGAAAAAGGAAGGAAAGAGCGGCAGCAAGAGTGCCACAGCGAGCAAGCCGCAGGAGCTAGAGAAATACCTGGACATCGTCGCCAAGCAAGCCGAAGAGCTGGATCGAGTGGGTGGACATGAGGGCAGCAAGCCGCAGGCGGCCACCAAGACCAACCAAGGATCAGGCGATGCGCCCAACTTGGAAGATCAGCTGGGGGCGCTTGGGCGAAGCGCGCTGCAAGTGCTGTCAGGAAACGACAAGGCCCCGTATAAGCAGGCCGAAGCGTTCTTGGACAAAGCAGGAATCATTGGCTCGTTGCGCCGGCCATTCTTGGCGCCGTTTGATGTCGCGTACCGACGGGGAGTACATGACATCGAGCGCGCCGTAGCTCGGCACTGGCAGACCGAGACGCTGTCCCCGATCAGCCAGATCCTGTCGCGTTTTCCGTTCAACCAAGGAGCCGAGCGCGAGGTGGCGCCAAGTGAGCTTGACATCCTGAACGAATCGGGCGGCGCGTTCTGGCAGGACGTGACCACGTTCTATGCGCCGGTCCTAGGCGAGCAGTCAGGAACGTTTCGCCCGCGCAGTGAAAGCGGCCATGGCATCGCGCTGCCCAAGGACATGATCCCGACGCTGAATCAGCTAGCGAAGCTGTCGCGCACACTGTTTGATCGCGCCGGCAAGCGTCAGCCGCTGCGCTTTACGGTGCGCAGCGTGCCCGGTGGGATCACAAGTCCAGAAAAGAACACGCAAGCGTCGGCGGCGTTTCTGCAGATCGGCAAGACATCGGTCTATGGCTTTAACCAGCGCGTAACGGCCGAAGCGATCAGCGTGGAATGGTGGAACCAAGGCATCGCACTGGTCGGTAGCGAGCGAACCGCAGCGCGCTCGGGTCGCAAACATACCGAGACGCTAGAGGTCGCGGATTCGGCGTGGAGTCTATTTCGGCTGCTGCAAAAAACGACGCTGGATTCCGAAGGCGTCAGCACGTGGCGCATCCTCGGTGACTCAACACAGGACGAGACCCTGATCCGCTTTGTGCTGTCGCCCGATCCATGGGCGCCCTTCCGAATTCGCGTGCCCTAGGGAGTGCGAATGTCTGGCTGGCTGTGCATCCTGCGAGCGCTGCTGCTGCTGTCCTGTGTCGCTGCGAGCGGCTGCGCGACATGGCGCCTGCAGATCACGCTGCGCGGCGATGCCGAAACCAACTCGGGCCGCCCGCTTGTGGTGCTGGTGCGCTCGCTGTCGCTTTCGCAGTATCGCGCCGAGTCGTACGCAACGGTTTCACAGCTGTCGCTGCAGCCGGACACGACCGTGATCCGCACATTTGCGCTGGACCCGCGCGAGCACTTCACGCGCAGGATCTGGCTTTCCGTGCCGAGCAATACGCCGCTGGCCATTTACTTCCTGTACACGTCGCAGACCGGTAGCTGGAAGATGATCCTGCAACCGCCACTGCCATGGAGCGTGCGCATTCCGCTCGGACGGCGAGGCGTGGCAGTCGATGACGTTCGCGAGTGTCGCTTTCTTCGCGATCTATAAGCCCATTCACATTCCGATTTTGCGCGAGCAAAGCGCGAGCACGGCGCGAGCAAAGCGCGAAGGCGCCCCATCGACCCTGCCATGGCTGCGCCGACGGACTTGAGCGCCTCACACTGGGCTCAGCATTCGCAAGAGGTCGTGCAGAAATCGGAATCTGCGGTCTGCGCGCCGCGTGATCGTTGGCACGTCGACTGCTTTAGACAGCAGCCCCTCAATACGCCAACTCTGGCGAGGAGAATGAACGTGCCCTCCATTCAAGACCAGATCCCGCGATCACGAATCAACCTGCGCTACCGAACGATGATCGAAGGTGAACCCAAGGAGGTCGAGCTGCCGTTTCGACTGATCATCTTGGGGGATCTCTCGCTTGGTTCTTCCACCGACCGCGAAGTCGACCTGGAATCGCGCCGGCTGCGCACCCTCGATGGTCGGAACCTAGACGCCGTCATGGACAACATGCGGATGTCGATCTCGTTTCGTCCAAAGAACTGCATCGACAACAGCAACGACACCTTGGACGTCACGCTGCCGATCAAGAACCGCGCATCGTTTCTGCCAGGCGAAGTCGCGAACAACATCCCGCAGCTTCGCGCGCTGCTGCTCTTGCGAAGGCTGCTGCTTGAGCTGCAAGCGCAGGTCGACAACCGCAAAGAGATTCGCAACCTCATCTATCAGATCTTCAGCAGCCCCGATCAGCTCGCTCAGTTGTCGAGCGAGCTAGAGGCGTACGCCAGCTACAAGCTGCCCCAAAAGACCCTGCCGGCCGCCGCGTCGGCGCAGTAAGGCGCAAGGAGAAAGGTGACTTCCATGGCTGAACCAACCAGTGTTGCAAGCCCCAGCCTGCTGAGCAGGCTGCTAGAGGCGGCACAGTTTGAAAAGAAGGCGCCCGATGCCGCGCTGATGATCCGCAAAGGCTTTACCGAGAGCGAAGAGAGCGTCGACCCCGCGGCTCGCTTCGTGTCGGGATTGGCAGCGGTTCTGCACAACATCGACACCAAGAGCGGTCGCTATGAAAAAGGCCAGGTGCTGGATGTCGTGGCGCAGATCGACCGCATGGTCAATGCGCAGCTCAATGCCGTATTTCATCACCCCACGTTTCAAACGATGGAGGGCCAGTGGCGCGGCATCTCAGGCCTGATCGAAAACACCAACTTTGCCTCCAACATCACGATCGATCTTCTGGATGTCAGCAAGGACGAGCTGTATCAGGACTTCGATAGCAACTCGACGGATGTCTTCAGCGGGGCGCTGTTCAGCAAGGTCTACAAAACGGAATACGATCAGTATGGCGGACGGCCGTACGGTTGCTTGCTTGGGCTGTATGACTTCTCGACGAACCCGCGCGATCTGTTTTGGCTGCGCAACATGTCCAAGGTGGCTGCAGCGACGCACGCGCCGTTTATCGCCACCGTGAATCCTGAATTCTTTGGCTGCAAGACGATCGAGGAAGTCGAAGCCATTCGCGATCTGGATGGCGTGTTCAGTCAGCCCAAGATGTCGCAGTGGATGGCGCTGCGCGATACCGCGGAAGCGTCCTATGTCGGCCTGACCTTCCCGCGCTATGTCGTACGCCTGCCCTGGGATCCCGAGCGCAATCCCAGCCCTGGCCTGCGCTTTTCGGAAGAGACGCTGGGCGATCGTCAGAACTATCTGTGGGCATCATCGGCGCTGCTTTTGGCGCGCAACTTGGTGCGGTCCTTTGAGCAGTCTGGCTGGTGCCAGTACATCCGCGGTCCGCGTGGTGGCGGTCTGATTCAGGGACTGCCCGTCGACACATTCAACGTGCGCGGTGAAGACGAGATTCGTATGCCCGTTGAGATCTGCATCCAGGACTTCCGCGAGCTGGAGTTCAGCCGCAACGGCATCATGTCGTTGGTCTATCGCAAGGGAACGGGGGACGCTGCGTTCTTCAGCGCGACCGCCATCAAGCTGCCCAAAGAATTCAAGGATCACAAGGACAGCGAGAACTCGCAGCTTGTCGCCAACCTCTCGTACACATTCTCTGTGTCGCGCGTGGCGCACTACATAAAGAGCATGGTGCGCGACAACATCGGGGACAACTCGAACGAAGACACCGTCGGGAAACTGCTGAACAACTGGCTCGCGCAGTACACGACCTCGCAGGTCTCGCCCGGCGATCTGACGATGCGGCGCTTCCCGTTTAAGTCCAGCAAAGCGGCCGTCTCGGCCAAGCCTGGACGCATCGGGTACTACGACTGCACGGTCGAGATCCTGCCGCATATCCAGTTTGAAGGATTGGATGTCGAGCTGCGCTTGGAGTCCCGGCTCGGATAGTCCGTTTTCATTCGCGCACGTACAAAAAAGGAGTCTCACGATGTTCGTTTTTGACAAGCGACTGAGCCCTGAGCAGGCCATCAACTTCAAGCCAGCGAACAAGGCCGCCTTTGGGTATTTGCCGACGATCACGCTGGCGTCGACCGGCATCACGGTGCCCGATGTCTACTGCACGGATCCAACCGCTGCCGCCGATGTTGCCGCTGGGGCCGTCGCCGAAGATACGTCGGGCGCCATCGCCACGGTGGCCCTGTTGACGCGGGTGCGCTGGGACTTGGGAGCCACCGATCCCGTCATCTTTGAAGGAATGATGACGATGGCGAACAAGCAAGTTCTGGTTGGCTTGCTGTACGCCGGCCTAAGTGACATCGGCTTGGATTTTTCGATCCGGGTCTTTGAATACGATCCGGTGATCAATCCCAAAAAGTACTACTGCTGTTTCGATGCGGTGAACCTGCAGGGCAAGCTGCAGAAAGATGGCGATCGCGAGCTAGCCATCGAGATCGGCGATGACGAAGAGCTGAACATCCAGGACAACTCGTTCTATGCCTTCTCGATGAAAGTGGTTCCGTCTGGCGTCGGACAGACCATCACACTGGCATCGAAGTCGGGTGCGAAGATCAACAAGAAGTGGGGCCGCACGACCACCCTGGGCTAGTCGGATCAGTCGGATCAGTCGGATCGAACGGAGCACAGCGTGGGTTCACTCAA
>CAZKOY010000015.1:0-44334 GCA_964554495.1 uncultured Myxococcales bacterium | reverse complement strand
AGTCGGATCAGTCGGATCAGTCGGATCGAACGGAGCACAGCGTGGGTTCACTCAAGACCGCATCGGTGCGCTGGTTCCTGGGGCAGACCGTGCTCCCGGAACATCTGCAGGCCTTGCACGACACAGCGCATGCGCTGTGCGAGCAGCGGGCTCGCCTGGGAGGCTTGCCACACTATGGTGTGGCGCAGCTTTCGTGGAGCGAGCCGCTGCTCGCGGATGGCGTCCTTTCGATCAGCAGCCTGACCGCCGTCTTGCCCGATGGCGAGGTGCTCTCCGTTCCCGAAAACGTGGTCCTTGAATCGCTGTCGCTGAGTGCCACCCCAGCCACTCGCTTGTCCGCGTACCTGCACCTTTCGGACGAGACGGTCGGCAGCCAAGGAAATCGCGTTTATCAAAGCGATGCCCGCACGGTCGAGCGCGTGCTGTATCGCGCGCACCTCAGCATCAACGACAAGCACGACCGTTCCCGTGGGATGCTGAAGCTGGGCGAGTTTGAAAAAGGAGCGGACGGTACCTGGCGCCTGTCCCCGGACCATATTCCACCGCTTCTGCAGATTGGCACCACGCCGTATCTGCAGACCGCGCTGCAAGATCTGGAAGCGCGCATCACCGCGCTAGAGCCGCAGCTTGTGGCGCAGCTTCAAGACACCTTTTTGCGTCCCGAGCGCTTGCAAGCGATTCGACGCTGCTTGGCCGAGCTGTATGGGACGCTGTCTTTGCTCGCGGATCTACGCTTCCGCGTGCCGCTGCATGCCCACTCGCTGTTTTCGACGCTGCGGCAGCTGCTCTTTGAGCTCTGCACGTTCCATGAAGTGCTGCCCGATCAGAGCGCGCATTCCTATCGACACGATGAGCTAGGGCGCTGCTTCGGGTCTCTTTTGGGTGAGCTTCAGCGCCACCTGCGGCCGGTCTATGCGCGATCGACGCATTTACGCTTCATGAAGAGCAACGGTCTGTTTTCCCTTTCGGGACTGCCCGAAGAAGTGAAGAGCTCGCAGGAAGTGTATCTGTTGATTCAGCGTCCCACCCTGCACGAGCGCATCGAGCTTTCCGAGGTCAAGGTCGCGTGTACTTCGCGCTTGGCCTTGGTGCATCGCCTGGTGCTGCGTGGAGTGCCGTTCAAGCACATCGAGCGTCCACCCTTTGCCCATACCTTTGGTCCCGAGGTGGATTTTTATCAACTGCAGTTCGGCGAAGAATGGAACTACGTGCTGCGCGAAGCGGCGCTGGCCTTCTATATCCACCCCATGCTTGAGAAGGCGAACGCCTTCCTATTTTGGCGCTAAGGGTCTGCGATGTCGTTCCTAAATCGCTTTGTTTTCGGCCAACCACAGGACACCCGCTTGGGAAGCGTGGTGCGCAACCTGCGCGTCCTGCTGAATTCCAAGCGCGGCTATGGATCGCTGCTGTGCAACTTCGGAACGGGCGACTATCTCGCTGAGCATGGCGGACGCAACGCCCTGCGCGTCCTTGCGCGCGAGATGCAAGAGACGATTCAGCTCTATGAACCGCGTCTGCGCATCGAGCGACTGCGAGCGCTCGGACGTGATGACCGGCTGCGCATCGTGTTTGAGCTGACCGGCCAGCTCACAGATTCCTTTTTTGCGGCGCGCTGCCAGATCTTCCTTTTTGTTCATCCCATCAGCGGGCAGATCGATATCGAGGTGGACCGTGGCGCGTAGAGATCCCGGCAGCCCGACGTCGGTCTTGGACGATGCGTTCGTCACGTCGCCACCGCCATTTGACGAAAAGCTGCTGTTCGTCTTTGAGATCGTTCCGGTGACGCCGCTGGTCGTGGCGCCGCTGGTCACGCCACCCGGAGACGTCATTCCTGAGCCTACCGAGTGGCAGCTTGCAACTGAGAGCCCGCAGAAGCCGCTGCCCGGCGCGATCAAGCCTGGCCAGGGAATTCTTCCGAACTTCATCGGTCAAGGCTCGCCGGTCAAGATCGAAGGGCACAACATCACGCAGCTTTCGTTGGACATGCGCACGCATGGCTTTACCGGCACGCTGCGCTTCCGCGTGTCCGAGACGCGCTTGCTGGGCGATGTCAGCGACAAAGATCGCGTGGCCAAGCTGTTTGGCGGCGAAGACCTGCTGATGGTGAAGCTGGTGATTCGCCCGAGGTATGGGGATCAAGAATTCCCGCTGGCGTTGACTCCGGTCTTGGTGCCGCAGGTGGTGGGGACGGTTCCGGTTCCGGTTGCGCCACCAACGCCGCCGCCGCCGCCTGCCCCTGCTGTGCCTCCGGTGCCGCCGCTGCCAGTGATTCCGCCTCCGACGGCCCCTGCGGCTCCGCTGCCAAGCGCTCCGCCAGCGCCGCCGGTCCCGCTGCCAGCGCCGAGCTTGCCGATCACGGTCCCGACGCTGCCCGTGCTGCCGCAGCCTGCTGTGCCGCCCGGCTCTACGCTGGACTCGCTGGTAAGCCTGGCGAATTCGCCCGCGGTGCAAGCCGTGCTAGAGGCGGGCGCGCAAGTGGGCGTCACGGCCCTTGTGGCTAGCAATCCGCAGCTTGTTCCGGTGTTTATTGCCTTGGGTGTGGCGGCGCAGGCCGGGCTGATTCCGCCACCGCTTGCGGGCCCTGCGACTGCGGCTGCCGAGCAGCTTCTTTCGGCGCAGCCACAGCTTGCCGCGGGCATGGCAGCGCTGGGAATGGCGGCTGAGGCAGGCATGCTGCCACCGGAAGTGACGCCACTTGCCGTCGCTGCCGGCCAGCTCGCCTCACAGTCGAGTCCACAGCTTCAGGCCCTGAGCATGCTCGCCGGACAAAGCACGCAGGGCGCGCCGGCTGCAACATCGCCGCCCGGAACCGCGCCTGCGACCTTGGGCAGCAATGCACCCAGCGCAAGCCCGCCGCCGTCGGGATTGGCGAGCTTCGCCCAGCTTGCGAGCGACAGCGGGCTCCTGCCGCCGGCTTTGGCTACGGCGCTTGCGACCTCGCCCAGTCAGGCGCTTTCGAGCGGACCCCTTGGCGAGCTTTTGCCGCTGATCGGCGATGCGGGAGCGCTGGCCGCGCAGCTTATGAAGACCGGGCTTCCCAGCACGGGACTTCCTGCCACCGCACCGCCTGCGCCACCTGCGCCGCCGGTCAGTCCACCGCCGCCCGTATCGCCCGCTGTGTCCCCGGTTGCCGTCGTTCCACCTCCGCCTACTGCGCCCGTGGTGACTCCGCCGCCTGCGCCAGCCCCACCCCCTGTGCCGCAGAGCGAAGTGGAGCCCACCGTTCCCGGTGCTCTGCCGCCGTCTCTGCGGCCGCTTTATCAAGAAGTTCCAGAGCTGGTTGGAACCCCAACGTTGTATGAAAACGGAATCTCGCCGCGCTCCTTGATGATTCCCATCGAGCTGACCATCACGGCGGTGATTACCGAAAGAACCATCGTCGAGCACAGCAGCTTCAATACCGACGAAATTCTGGTCAGCTTCCGCGAGTACTGCATTTCATTTTCGGATCCTGCGCAGGCGCTGTGGCGGCGACATTTTCCGATTGCTCTTTATACCGAGACAACGCTCAAGGACGTCATTCAGCAGCACTGCAATCCGCTGATCAACGTGAAGATCAGCGGGCCCATGCTGTCGACTCCGCAAGATCAGATCTTTGTCGCCTGCGATGCCGATCAGTCTGATCGCGAGCGCGCTTGCTATTACGACTGGCTGATGTGGCGGCTCAGCGAGCTACAGCATGAGTGGCAGTACGATTACAGCCAGAACCTGTATCAGATCGTGCCGCAGCCCAAAAAAGGCGAGCCGCACACGCTGTTTGCCGCTGATATCGCCGAAGTCGTGACCCACCAGGTCGAGGGCCGCTTTTACTGCGAGACCCTGATGAACGACTACACGGCAAGCGTGTCACGCGATCCGATCCTGAACATGCAGACCTTGCAGCCGCTGCGGCAAGACCGACTGCATCACAGCCAAGTCCCGCTGCTTTATGAGCGCGAGTATCTCGATCGCACGCGCAGCTTTGAGCAGCCGTCGCCAGACTTCATCCTGCACTTCAAGCGCTTCCCATCGCGGCCGTTTCCGCCGGGCGTGGGCGTCGACTTTCACCTGGATCCCATCGACTTTCCCAGCCACCGCATACTGATTCCCAAGGACGCGAAAAAAGCGAGCCGGGTGTATCGCCTGCGCATCGATCTTGCGAGCCAAGAGCACGATGTCTTGCCGCGCTTTCAAGGGTATTCCGGCGGCATGTACCGCTGCGCGGTGGCGGCGCAGCTTCAGTCAGGAAAAGACAAGGCGCCGCGCTTGCCGCGCTTCCGCACACCGCGCTATCCCATCGATCTGGAAGGCCTGGTTCACACCGATACGGGCCTGCCTGGCGAGCAGCCATATCAGACTTTTCTCGACGAGACGGGCCTGGTCAGTCTGCGCGTCGCAATTCCGTTGTTTGCCAGTCAGCTAGTCAAGGTCCCATTTGAACCCTATTACCAGAGCGGCCACTTTTTCTTTCCCCCCTATCGCGCAGAGCGCGTGCTGGTCAGCCTGTTTCACGATCGCGCAGAGTTCAAGCGCTTCCTGAACTGGCGGCCTGGGGGTCTGATGCCGACGCCAACCCAGGGCAATCAGATCCGCATGGGAAAGGACATGATGAACGGCGCCGTGATGCGCCTGATTTATGCCGCGGACATTCCGATATACCTGGTGCAAAGGCAGCGCTACAGCAGCAACCAGACGATGACGATGTATCAGTCTGGGATCGATCTGCGGACCGGACAGCTTCCGCCGAACATCGATGTAAAAGCGCAGAAGATCGTGCAGCTTGCCGGTGCTGCCGTCGAGCTTGCAAGCGGAGCCAAGGACATCGGCGCCATGGTCGCAAGCAAAGTCCCCGGCGGTGGCAAGCTGCCGGCCGGCGGTCCCAAGAGCCAGCAGCGAGCCACGATCGCAGCGCGTGGTCAGGCGGCGCGACCCGCTGTGAAAAGTCCAGCGCGCCGCGGCAGCATGCGCGGATCGGTGGCCTTGGATGCTGTGCCACAGAGCAAGACCCACGCAGGCGAAGCCGAGCCGCGTGCGCGCCGCGACCTGCGCATGCAGAGCGGTTCAGACCGCCGCGGCATGGCTGGAAGCAGCGACGTGTCCGTCGTGAATCGGCCCGCGTCGGCCCGCAGCGAGAGCACGCGCACTGGCCTGCAGTCCGATGCGCTGCGACCTGCGGAAAAGGGTACGGCTCAGACATTCCAGCAGGCCTTTCCGCACCTGCGGCACTTGATCCCCGAGCCATCGGCGCGGGCCGTACCGCAGAAAAAGACTACGCGTCCGCGCTCGGCAGCGATTCCAGGGGCCGCGGCTGGCGATGGCTATGCGCAAGCGGGCGGCGCTTTAACTGGAGCAGCCGGGGGCGCTGGTGAGTACCTGGCCGCCGTCGCTGGATCGACCGCCGAGGGCGTCGCCAGCTTGCTCGCTAGTGCTGCTGGCTCGGCGATGTCAGCGGCGCTGAACTTGGACTCAAACCTGGGCGTGACCTTGCAGTACACACCGATGCCAGCCAAGGCCGTGCAGACGCTGCGGATGGACGCACAGAAGAACACGCTGATGTCGTTCGTTGACACGAAGGCCAGCATGATCGAGCAGGCCGGCGACACGATCACCATCACGTGCAAAGACTTCGTCGTAAACGCGGCGAATATTCGCCTGAACTCTGCGCTGTCGACCACGGTGCAGAGCCTGGGAACTGTGTCGATCTTGAGCAAGCTTTCGATGCTGCTTAAGAGCTTGGCGACCTTGGATCTCAGCTCGGATCTGGCTGCCACGCTGCAGGCGCTTTCGATCACGGTGGATGCGCTGGGCGCGCTCTCGATGCAGGGCCTGGATGGCGTTGGGATCTTGGGCAATGGGACCGGTGTGCAGCTATTTGGCAGCCAGGTTTCTGCTACCGGAATGAATGCCGCTCTCGTCGGACAGACCGCGCAGGTGCTGGGCGAATCGGTGAGCCTGGCCAAGCCCGTGCCGGTGGGTCCGCAGTCGACGATTACCGGCCTGCAGGGTGGCGATCTTCCGGGGCTGGCTGCTCGCCTTGCAGCGCCGGGGCCGCTGGCAGTGCCTGCTGCCAAGATCAGCGAGCTTGCATCGCAGATCTCGACCCTGGTCGCTGCGCTTCCCATCAAGGGGCCACCATGAACGGCGAGCGACTGGATCAGAGTCTGCTAGCCGAGCTTCACGAGCTGGATGAGCTGCGTATTCGCTATCAGCTAAACCATCCGGCGGCGCAGCTTTCGCCAGAAGATCCCGACGTGCGTCGAATGATCGAAGCCATGGCGTATTCGCTGGTGCGCACGCGGCTGACGACGCAGCGCAACCTGCAGGCCACGTGGCGCCGACTCGTGTCGTCGTACTTTCAGTTCATGCTGCAGCCGCTGCCGGCCGTGGCCATGGCGCAGGCCAAGGTGAGCGCGGGTGTCAGCGAGACGGTGGTGTTGCCGCGTGGCAGTCACCTCAAGCTACGCACACTGGATGGCTTCGTTGGCAGCTTCACCACAGCCAGCGAGCTGCGCGTCGTTCCAGCTAATCTGTCGGCGCTTGAGATGCTGCTTCGCCGCGACGGCTATCGACTGGTCCTGTACTTGGAATCGCAGTACGCGCGCAGTGACGACCTGGGGGTGCTGCGTTTCTATATTCACTACCTCGACAACTATCTGGCGGCGCTGCGCGTGCAGCGGAACCTAGAGCTGCACGTGCAGCGTGCCTCAGTGGTCTATGACAGCGCGGTGCGTCCCGAGACCGAAGGCATTCCCTGCCAAGTCAGCTTTGGTTCCTATTTTGAAGAACACTACGAAGGTGATGAGCAAAACCCGCTTGAGCGCGTGCGGAACTTCTTTCATGCCCCGGAAGTTGATCTGTTCATCAACATTCGCGTTCCGCCGGCCCAGCGCAGCTGGCTGCGCGCCGCCATCGTGATCGATCTAAGCGGTGACTTTCCCAAGACACCGCCGCTGTATCGCGAGAACTTCGTGCCGTGGGTTGTTCCGCTGCGAAACTCTCTGCGTACGCTATCGCGACCCATCGAGGTTGATGGCACTCAGGATGCGTATCCGATTCGCTATGCGTTTGATGATTATTCCTTTGTCTTGCAGCGGTCGTTTGGTGCGTATCGCGTCACGCAAGCGGGCCTTGAACGGCTGCATGCCGCCACGCTGAACAGCATCAAGCCGAGCTTCGACATCGAAGAGCGCAGCGACCTGGGAGTGCCCGGTGCCTATGCCTTGCTGCTGCAGATGCCCGAGGCGATCGCCAAGCCGCAGCAGCTAGTCGTCGACGCCAACTGGTTTCAGCCAGAGTTCGCCAGTCATGCCATCGGTCCGATCGAAGTGCGCTTGTGGGATCGTGTGATTCCGGGGCTCTTATGGGAAACGGTGGGCTCGGTGCGGGCTCCGCTTGAGAGTCCCTTGCGCAACAACGCCGACCGACTGCTGCACTTGTTGTCGCTAAAGATGAAGCCCATCCTGGCGCTTGATGAAATCACCGCGGTGCTGTCGATGTTCGGATCGATCGACGCTGGGGTGTATCGCGAGCTGCCGGCGCGCCTGCTGGATGTCACGGTCGAGACCGTGCCCGACGGGCAGCTTCAGGGGGCGGGAATTCGTCACCTGTACCATGTCCTTATGCGTGCCCCGTCCGTCGAGGAAGAGGCACTTCATGCGCGCTTCCTGCGCCTGCTTGGCACGCTGCTTGATGCGTGGGACTTCGAGGCCCGAGTTGAGCTGCGCGCTGAGCAAGGCAGCGATACGCTGCGCGCTCTTCCAGCCAAGTCTGCATACCAGGGACGCACCCGATGAAGCTGGATCTGTGGAACACCATCATTGCGTTGCGCAGCGACATCGCCAGCTTGCTGGAACGAACGCTGTCGTCATCTGGTACGACACAGCTTAAGGACCGCATGACGGTGCCTTTGATCGACGAGGAGATCCTTTCGCGGCTGCGCAATGAGCTGCGCAATAAGCTCGACGCACTCAAAGACAGCTTGGCGCGCGAGCTATCCGAAAACGAGGTCTATCTGGCGATGTTTCCGCTGGTGCTGCTCTGCGATGAGATGGTCATGAGCAGCCTGCCGAAACAGCAGCAGACCCTGTGGTTCCTGCTGCAGTCTGAGCTGTTCCAGATCAACTACGGCGGCGATGTGTTTTATGAGTTTGTCGACGAGAGATTGGCCAAACCCGACACGCCCACGCTGGTCTTTGAAGTGCTGTTCTATTGTCTGTCCGCGGGGTTTGTCGGCAAGTTCGGGGCCGACGCCGGCAAGGTGCAGCGCTACAAAGCCTTGCTCAGCGAGCGCATTCCCGGTGCCTATGTTGCGCAGCGCAAGCGGCGACGTCGTCGTGATCCGCAGGATCGCAGCAAGGGGGACACCAAGCTCTCTTCCGAAGTCCCGGTGGGGCCTGCGGTCAGTACCGCGACGCTGCCGGCGCGGCGACGTGGCGTCGCTTGGTACTACGCCGTCACTCTCGGCATGTTGTTCCTCATCACCTTTAGCGTCGTGACGCTGTCAAACCTTTAGATCGGCGGGGGATCCTCGGTGGCGGACAAACTCTCTGACTTGCTTGCGGCCGAGCGCTTGCGTCCGATCTGGCGTCGCCATGTGGTGCAGCCGATCGTCAGCGATGCAGAACCGGCGCGTGGCACGGTTCGCGAGAACATCCAGGCCGAGCTTGCGCAGCAGATCGAGCTTAAGGCCGCGCAGATCAAGAAGGAGGCTCCTGCAGTGGTTCTGCGGCGGCTCGATGCCGCGCTGAAGGCACACCTGGGCAGCCGCTATCTGCTGCTGGGATATCTGCTGCATCCGCTGCGCAGTGCCGTCGAGCGCGTCCAGCAGCAGGGGGTCAACGCGGCGCTTCATCCGCTGTGCAAGGCTGCCGAGGACAGTGTGCCGCGCCTGATCGATCGCATGGATGATGTGCTGACCACCATGCTGCGCATGCAGCGTCGCAGTGCGCAGCTTTTGGAGCGCCTGTGGTAACGCCGCGCGACTTTCCCGTGGCCGATCTAGAGGCGGCCATTTGCCAGCACACCGACGGAGTGGCTCGCCCCATTCCATCCCTGTTTGAGAGCTGGAAGCGCATCCCTGAGTTTCGCCGTGCGCTGCTGCGCTGGTTTGCCGGTGCAAGCCGGACTCCGATCAAGAGCAGTCAGGAATCAGGGTTCGACTTCTATCACGATCTGATCGTGCGTCATAAGGACAGCGCGCGGGTGGCTGTGATTCTGCCTGGCGCGACGCGGGACGAGATCCGCGCTGTGTCCTTTGCTGAGCTACATGCGGCCTGTACCCAGCGCTGCACGGCCTGGCAAGAAAGCGGGGTGAAAGCCGGCCAGATGATCTGCATCGTCGGTGCCTTCAGCGTGGACTGGGTCGTGGCGCTGCTGTCGGCGCTGCGTCTGGGGCTGCTTAGCTGCATTCTGCCGGCAAATGGCCCTGACTATCTGCGCGTCCGCTTGCAGCGCGTGCGTCCAGACTATGTCGCGACCGCCAGTCACTATCGACGGATTCTTCCGGCTGCTGACTGGGTGGGTGCGCTGCTGCCTGATTCCTTTTTGTCACGCCCACCTTCCACGCTGCAGAATCTGGGCTCGCACACCTACGAGGCTGATCAGGCGGTGTTTGCGCTCTATTCTCCTTTGCGGGCTGCTCAGGCCGAGCCACTGTCGCTTTCCGCGGCAGATTCCTATGTTGCAGCCGTGCGCGATGGCCTGCTGCTCTGGCGAATCGGTCCAGGCAGTACGCTGTGTGTACCAGATGAGAACCTGCTGGAACAGCAGCCTGCCTTGCTTTTGACGACACTCCTTTGTGGTGGCACGTATCTGCATACGCTGCCCAATCCACCACCTGCTTCCGGTGTTGTTCCGCAGAGTCCGCAGGTGCTATTTGTTCGCCGCGCGCTGCGTGATCGCATGCTGGATCAACCGCGACGAGCCCTGCCGGGGCTGCAGCTTTGGGTGGTTCATCCGGCAGAGGCGGCTGATGCTCGCTGGCAGGACTTTGCTGATCACGTGGGCATTCAGAATGTTCCAGCCATGGCGGCGTGGGTGGATGCGGCGGCGGCGGGCTGTCTGCTGTTTTCGCCACCGCAGCGAGGGCGTCCATCGCGTGCGGTGTGGCCGGCGCCGGGGATCGCGCACGCACTGCAGACAGCGGGCGATCCGCCGCTTCCGGCCCGCTCGGGCAGCGGCGTGCTGCGCGTGCCACAGGATGACGCAGCAGCACTGGGGATTCGCTTGATCGCGTGGGACGCTGCCTTTGCCTATGGTGGGCCGGTGGAAGTGTTGCATCGCGGCGAGCGCTATCCATTTCCCGAGGTAGAAGCCTGTGTTGGCAAGCTCCCCTTCGTCGACGCTGCGGTGGCCTTGGGGGCCGTCGGGGACCGCAGCGAGCCCGCCTTGTTCGTCTTTGTGGGGCCTGAACCTTTGGCCGTCGCGCGGGAACTTGAGGCGGCGCGGATCAGCGCCGTGCGCGAGCAGATCGCGCAGTGCCTGGGCCCTGCCTTTGTACCCACGCTGATTCAAGTCTTTGCGATGTATCCCCGACGCAGCAACGGATCTGTCGATCGACTTTGGCTGACGCGCGCATACAACGAAAACATGCTGCGCGAGCGCGAGGAACATCCCCTGTTTCGTTTGCTGGATGAGCTACGCAGCTCGTGGGGCGGACCGGTTGTCAGCGCCCCGCCAGCGGCCAGCACTTCGGAGTCCCGTCATGATTGATCTTGCACCCCTTCGTACCCCTCTTGCTTCTGCGGCTTCGCCATCGCTGGCCGCTTCTGATCCGCGGCTGGATGAGATCGTCACGCTTGCGGACCGCAATCAGCTTCGCGAATCAGCAGAGCTTGCACAGACCGTGTGGGAGTCTGGAGTTCACGATGTCCGCATCCTGGGCTTTTATTTGTGCGGGGCATTTCTGCAGAGCGGACTTTCGGCGCTGCCTGCGATCTGCCAAGCGCTCGGTACGCTTTTGGGACCAAGCTGGCCGAGCCTGGGCCCGGATCAGAACAAAGAGCGCTATGCCGAGGGCGCACTGCGCTGGCTGTTTACGACCATCACAACGCAGCTTCGCTTTGCGCAGCGCGCTCAGAAAGAGCCGTGGCAAGCGATCCTGACGGCGTGGGCCGCGTTGCCTCAGACCGAGCTATTCAGCCTGCTTGAGCGCACGGCCGGCACGCTGGGCGACGTGCTGGGTAGCGAGGGCGCCAAGTCCGTTTCGCTGGGGCTTCTGACGTGGCTGCGCACCCTGCCAGCGAAGAGCGAAGCCAAGCCGGCGGCAGGTATCGAAGGCGTCGGCAGTACGGATCGCGCCGAGCCTGCGAACACGCCCGCTGCGAACGAGGGCGAGGACGCCGTTCTATCACCAGAGGCTGCGACGCGCGCGAGCACGCCGAGCGCAGCAGGTGGTTCCCCAAGCCTGGTAGTGCCGTTGTCGCCATCGATGCAGCGGCTCTTGCGCAAGCTAGATGCGTTCAGTCGCCTGGTTGCCCTGGGAAAGTTTCGTCACGCGGCCATCGTCTACAAAGACATTCAAGCCAGCATCGGCAGCTTCGATCCGCGCCAGTACTTCCCAAGCCTTTTTGGCGACTATTACGGGCACGTGGTGGCGCACGCCGACAAACTGACCAAGCACTTGGGCGAAGACAAAGGCTTTATGTCTGACGCGCTGCGCGAGCTGTATCAGACAGATCTAGAGCTGTTTGTGACATCCAAGGGATGATTCCTTTTCTTTAGGAATGAAATGGGATTCCTAAGTCAGGATTCCTGATTTGTTTTGTCCGGTCTTGAGAAGCAAACGAGACAGTTGGAAGAAGCAGGAACGAGGGACGCATGCGCGTGGCTGAACAGCGTGACGAGGGGCATCCTGAGTCAGCAGTTGACAAGACCCTGCAGAAGCGCGTGGCTGAGCAAGCGAAGCGCTTTGATCTGGCAGCGCTGATGAGTGTGCTGCACTGGCTGGGATATCAGCGCGAAGAGATCGAGCTGCGCAGTCACGATACGTCGCTGCAACAGAGCGCCGTGGTGCAAGCCGTCCACTTCGTAGAGGCGCCCAGGCGGCGCGTACAGGTTGTCGTGAACTTGGGCTGGCTGGCTCCGCAGAGCGCGCTTCCTGCCTATTTCCGCAGCGTGCTCGATCAAGATCGCGGTGACTTGGCGGACGCGTTCCTTTCGTTCTTCAACCACGTGCTTTTGCGGGCCGGAATCGATGGCTGCTTTCCCGACCGCAATCCTTCCTATTTTGCGGCTTTTGAGCAGACAAGTGCGCAGCTGCGCAGCCTGCTGGGGGTTCGCTCGCTGTCGACGATACACTGGGTGTTCGCGCAGACTTTTCCAGAAGCCGAGACCTGCGTGGGACGTACGATCTTGTCGCGACCGCTGCGCAACCGCGGCATGGTCTTGGGAGACTGGGCGATCGGGGATGGTATGTCCTGCGGCGGCCAGGCGTCGATTCCGGTGTCGGCCGTTGCGGTCACGCTGTATTGCAGCGAGCCGTGCGATCAAATGGGTACTCCCTGGGCGATCGAAGCCGAGCGGCGTCTGCACCGCGAGTGCTTCACGGCCTTGGCCAGCCCTGGTCTGTTTCTGCGGGTGCTGCTGGTGATCCGCGATCAGCACAGCTTCATGGTGCTGCAGAACCGACAGTACCTGGGCTATGAGGCACTGAGCGGGGCCGCGCCGGGCTCCTCCCAGTCCGTCCCATCGCGCGGCAGCAAGGTCTCGCGCACCATCGTCTTGTGGAGTGGCGAAGTCCCACCGCGAGCCATAGGCCCGCCGCCGGGATCGACAGGACCAGCGAAGTCTTGAGTCATTCCTTTTTTCTCGCGAGAGCGCAGCCAACCTCGCGAGCAGCTACGAGCTGTAATGAAGACAAGCGAGGACGGTCATGGCGGAAGGAATCGCGCAGGTAACGGAAGGGGCCCTGGTGTTCTGTGGTCTTGGGACGGCCCCGATGCCGCTTCTGGTGACCAGCAACCGGACGATCACGATCGATGGGATGCCCGTGGCCACCATGCTCGACAGCGCGCCGCTGAGCAATATTCCGATCTTTGCCTGCTGCCTCTCGCCGACCCATCCGCTTGCCGGGGGCGTGGCGCTAGCGGCTGGCCCACCGTGTACTCCGATAGAAACAGGAACCTGGCAGCGGCCGTCTTTGATCACGACGATCGATGGCGTTCCGACGCTGCAACAGGACTCGATGTGGATCTGCGGGTACGGCGGCGTGGTTTCGATTCTTCTGAACGGACCGACGCCAAGCAGGGTGACAGGGCTTTAGCGCGGCGCGCTGCAGTCTGCGATCCGCGCGCGGCTATGGCAGCGCGGAAAGCTCGGCGCGCAGCCCGGCGATGGGCAGGCGCTCGGCGAGCTTTCGGCCCAGCGCCGAAGCAGGGGTCTGCACGCCGCCCACGCGGGCCGAGCCATGGGTCTCGACCAAAAGCAGCGCCACCTGCAGCAGCATGCGCGACGTCGAGGCATAGCCGGGATCGCCCTCTCCGCTGAGCTGCAGCATGGCTTGCGCGCGATCGTGCCCGTCGATGAAGCCGCGGATGTGGACGCGCCAGCGGCCCCGCTGCATGACGTCCGGGCTGGGGCCCTCGCCTGGCTTGGGCAGAAAGCGTCCCAGCGCGCCTCGCGTCAGCGCGTTGCTGCAGAGTGTGGCAAAGCCCGCGAGTCCGGCAAAGGCTGCGGTGGCCCGTGCGGCGCCGCGCAGGCTGCTGCCGAACCCCAGGCACTCGCTGTACCGGAAGTCGCGGCCGTACAGGTCGGCGAGCAGCGCATTGCTGCGGTGCACGACGCGGGTGTTGACCGTGCCCATGACAAAGGGAGCGGTCCATTCCTGCGCCTCGCTATCGAACGCCACGCTGCGTAGCTCCGCCTGTCGTTCACGCGACTCACTGGGGTCGGGCAGAAGCGCGTATGGATTGGCAAGCAAGCGACGCAGGCTGCGATCGGCCACTGCTTGCTCCATCAGGTTCATCATGCTGGCCAGGGTGCCGCCGCTGGCGCTGCCTTTCATCGACTTTACGAACAGTCGGGCTTCGCGCATGCGGTGGCCGCGTGAACGCAGAAAGTCATGCAGCAGCAGCACGCCGATGTCCGATGGAATCGAATCAAAACCGCAGGCATGAACGATGCGGGCGCCGGTTGTCTGCGCCTGCGCGTGATAGCGATCGATGCTGGTGCGCATAAACGGCACCTCGCCCGTGAGATCGCAGTAATCGGTGCCGTGCTCGGCGCAGGCGGCCACCATGGGCAGACCATGGCGCATGTACGGACCCACGGTGGTGCAGATGACGCGGGTCTTCTGCGCGACGCGCTGCAGCGATGCGGGATCGCTGGCGTCGGCAGTCAAAATGGGAAGCTCAGCGCAGCGCGGGTTGTGCTGCGCCAGAGCCTGCCGAACGCCGCGCAGCTTTTCTTCCGAGCGGCCCGAGAGCGCCCAGCGCACAGGCGCATCACTTCGCGACAGGTGCTCGGCGAGCAGCCGGCCGGTAAAGCCGGTGGCGCCAAACAACACGAGATCGTATGGGCGATCAGACGACAGGCCGGGCTCGCGGGAACTGGATGGACTGGCTGACATGGGACCCTAGCCTGCGTTAGCCGACCGGGTCCCGGCAAGCACTTCTGCGCCCGCTCTATGGAACGCTGCCATCCGCGCACAGCGACTCGCTGGCTTGGTCGTAGTGATCGCGGATGAAGGCTGAAAGCGAAGGGGCATCGACGCAGTCGGCGCGATAGGTGTACGTCCACGCGGCAGCAGCCACCGGAACGTCGAGATCGGGATCGGGGGTCAAAAGGATGCGGCTGCGGATTGGCGGCGTGCAGCTTGCATCCTGCGGCTGCGCATTCATCACGGCGCGCAGGCCCGCGACGATCTCGGGACACGATCCACTGCAGCGATACAGCAGCGCGATGCCACCGTGTTCGAGGTTGTGGACATAGTTACCGCGGGGCAGGGGCGAGGTGTGCTCGGCCCAGCGACCCCAGTATGGGTAGTGCGATCCCGAGGCGGGTGGGTTGGATGCAAAGGTAAGCGGCGTGCCAACCGGCACGTGCTGCGCGCCTTCGTAGGCGACCTTTTGGATCTGCACGGGGCACTGCGCTGCTGGGGTCTCGATGCTCCCCTGTGTCGACGAGCCGCAGCCAGGGAAAAGAGCCAAGCCCAGCACGAGCCAAGCGAGTGTCTGCGTTCGGCGAAACGCCACGCGCTGCATTTGCGATCGAAACATCATGCTGGGCATTAGGCACGCAGAGGCGCGTGCAGACAAGACATGGCGGGACGAATACAGCGATGCGACGGCTCGCTAGCGAGCGGCCTTGATGTAGCCGATGTACTTGTTCCAGTCCCAGCCAGGGCCGGGATCGGTGTGCGTGTTGGGCGGCGGTACTTCGGAGTGCGCGATGATGTTCCGGCGATCGACGGCGATGCCATAGCGCTTGCTGATCGCGGCAGTTAGCTGAGCCGAGCGACGGTACATAACGTCGGTGTACCAGCGACCCGGATCCGACTTGAAGCCTTCGTGCTCGATGCCAATCGACTCTTTGTTGTACGTCCAGTTGCCGGCGTGATAGGCGGTGTCTTGCTCGCGCACCATCTGGGTGATATCGCCGTCGCTGGATCGGATGCAGTAGTGCGCCGAGACATTGGAGGCGGGGTTCTTAAACCAGGAGATCGCGCCTGCGTAGTAGCCCTCCATGTCATGAACGATGACGCGCTTGATGCTGGAACCATCGCGACCCGCCATGAAGTTGCCGCTGTTGGCAGCGTCCCACTTGATGCCGCTGGGATAACCGCCGCCACCGCCGCTGCTCGCCGGACGCAGGTAGCTGCTATGGGACCAGCCTTCCGTGCCGGAATAGCGAATCTTGTAGAACGACGCGCTGGGCCCAGCGAGGACATCGACGATGCCGCCTTCGGGGATCGTCAGAAGCACGCTGTAGCCGGTTCCAGGGCCGGTGCGCAGGTTCACGCCGACGCCTCCGGTGTTGTAGACCTCGGCCTTGCCGCCGATGGTCAAGGTGTCGGCGATGTTGAGGCCGGCGGACTCGCTTTCATCCAGATCGTCGGGCGACGTGATCTGCGCCCCACCGCAGCCTGCGGTTCCCATCGTGGCAAAGAGGCCCAAGGCAAGCAGGGCGGATGCGGAGGAAGAAGCCAGACGATGAGAAGTCGTGTGTGCCATGGCGGCAAGATTGAGCAAAGCAGGTGCCAATCTTGCGACGCCGCGCGATCGCGACGAGGAGAGCCGCGTTGAGTCGCCGCGTGCAGCGTCCCGCGTGGGAGCGATGGCCCCAGGCTGCTGTCTGCGAACAGCAGCTAGATTTGCAGCAGCAGGCCGTCGACCCGTTTTTGGATCTGCGTAAGCTGATCGGTCACTTGCTGTAGCTCGACGGGCTCTGGCGTAAGCGGCGGCGCGGGAAGCGATGCGGTAACTGGGTCCGCTTGCTGTCGCAGGCTGATCGCGCGCAAGAGCGCTTCCAGGTTGCGGCACTTCTGCCCCAGATCGATGGCACCGATCTGCAGCGCGCTGCCGGCCAAGCGATGAATGGTCTCACGCAGCGCGACAAGCTGCAGTCCTGCAAGCTGCGTGTGTGCGCTTGAAAGCAAGCCCGGCCAGTCGCGCTTGCACAGCGCCGTGAGCTCCTTTGCTGCGTTTTCGTCGAGGAGATCGGTGATCTCAGCCATGCGACTGCGGATCGCCGTCAGATCGGTCTTCAGATCGGGATCGGGTGGCAACGAATCTGAGGGACGGGCCGTGTTCATGTCCGATGCGTGAATTTTTGCTTGGTGTGCAGGCAGCCAACGTCGCAGCGCCATGCGCAGTGAATCGAGTGTCACAGGCTTGATTAGAAAGTCATTCATGCCGGCCGCCAAGCTGCGTTGACGATCTTCTTCAAAAACGTTGGCAGTCAGCGCCACAATCGGCACCTGAGACCGCGGCAGTGGCAGCTTGCGAATCTCGGCGGCTGCGGTCAAACCGTCCATCTCAGGCATTTGAAAGTCGAGGAAGATCAGGTCGTAGGGATAGCTGCGCGCCGCGTGCAGGGCTTGCTGGCCATTGCTCGCGGGATCCACTTCGCAGCCCAAGCGCTTGAGCATCAAGATGGCCAAGCGCTGATTGGCCGGATCATCTTCAGCCAGCAAGATGCGCGGGGGCGAGGCCGAGCCCTCGCCCGGCGATGAGATCTCGCGCGCTTTCGCCGGCTGTTGTTTGCGCACCGAGGGCGCTCCCAAGAGCTCTTGCAAGAGCTGCGCGAGCCGACGCTGGCGGATGGGCTTGAGCAGACGACCGGCAAAGTCTGATGAGCGCATCGTGGTGGCATCGATCTGGTTCTGCAGAGGCACGATCGGCAGGTTTGCCAGGCCAGGGCGCTGATGCAGATCGTGGGCGAAGCGTAGACCCGCGTCGCTTGTTTCGTCGTCGCCGATAAGCGCGATCACCAGCGGTCGTGCATGCGGCGTGCCTAGGACGGCTCGCGCGTCGTCGGTGTCTGCGCACAGAATCGGCTCTAGCTGCAGCGATACTAAGAGCTGCCCAAGCTGTTCGCGCAGGAGGGCGTTGTGCTCGACGACCAGCGCTCGGCAGCCGTGCAAGCGCGAGGGTAGCTGCTGTTCGCTTTCGCCTCGGGCTTCGCGCAGCGGCAGCGTGAACCACAGCGTGGTGCCCAAGCCCATCTGGCTGTCGATGCCGATCTCGCCGCCGAGCGCCTGCACCAAGCGACGCGACAGCGACAGGCCCAAGCCCGTGCCCTGGTGCCGCCGTGCCGAGCTGGCGTCGACTTGCGAAAACGGTCGGAACAGCTTGTGCCGCGCGCTGGGCGGAATGCCGACGCCAGTGTCGCTGACGGTAAAGCGCAAGATCGATCCGCTATCGCGATCGATGCGTCGCACGCGGACGCAGACTTCCCCTTGCTCAGTGAACTTTACGGCGTTGCCGATGAGGTTGATCAGAACTTGGCGCAAGCGTCCCGGATCGGTCAGAACCCAGGGCGGGCAGTCTGCAGATGCGAGCGCGATAAGCTGCAGCTTCTTCTGTCGGGCGCGGTCCGCGAGGATCTCGACGGCGTCTTCCAGCGCCGCACGCAGGGCGGTGGGCTGCTGCACGATCTCGATCTGGCCAGCCTCGATCTTGGCCAAGTCCAAGATCGTGTTGAGCTGGCTCAGCAAAGCGTCGGCTGCGGTGCGCGCGGCCTGAACGTACTCGGCTTGTTCTTTCGAAAGCGCAGTGTCCAGAAGCAGCGTCGTGTATCCCAGCACGGCATTGAGCGGCGTGCGGATCTCGTGGCTCATATTGGCCAGAAACTCAGACTTGGCGCGGCTGGCGCTCTCGGCGCGCTGCTCGGCACGCTTAAGTGGCGTGATGTCGATCGCCGTGACCAGAAAGCCGCGGACTTCTTCACCGATGCGATCGGGGTGGTACTGCACCAGCACATCGCGACGGCCCTGGGGCGACTCAAGGACGCTCTCGAACGACTGCTCTTCGCCGCGCAGCACGGCTTCGATGTGGGGACGAATGCGCTCGAAGATCGTGCTGCCCATGACCTCGCGCAGGGTCAGGCCGTCGATGCTGGGCTTGCCCAGGCCCGCCAGATAGGCGCGATTGGCAAAGCGGTTGCGCAGCGCGCGATCCCAGTACGTGATCAAGATCGGCGCGCTATCGAGGACGTGGCTTAAGTCGCGGCGAAGCTGCTCGATCTCGTGTCGCGAGCGCTGATCGGCAGACATGTCTTTGGCCACCAGCAGCAGGTTGCGCTTGCCGTCTTGTTCGAACATGCCGAAGGTGCAGGACAGCCACAGCTCTTTGCCAGAGGTCGCAATGACATGGAAGTCGCCCTGCTCGGATGCGCCAGTCGAAAGTACGCGCAGCGCCATGTCGAGCATTCCCGAGCTCTTCCACGACGGCAGCGCGCGGAAGTTCTGCTGGCGGACTTGTTCCGGCGACAGTCCGACAAGGCGGCTCAGCGCTTGGTTTTTGAGCAGGTTGCGCCCGCTTTCGTCATACGCGGCAATGCCGATCGGACTCTCGTCGAGGACTTTCTGCTGGAACGCCTGCAGCGCCTGCATCTCGCGCTCCATCTTTTTGCGCGCCGAGATGTCGTGTACCACCACCAAGCGCGCCGAGCTTCCGGCAAAGACCAAGGGGCTAGCCGCCACCAACACGTCAAAGATCGACCCGTCTTTTCTGCGGTGTCGCGCCTCGATCAGGATGCCGCTCTGGGCGCTCTGTGCGATGGCTTGCTGCAGCTCGGTCAGCCCTTCTGGCGGGCGCAGATCGCTGGCTCGCAGTGCCAAGAGCTCGTCGTGCGCATAGCCATAGCAGTCCAGCGCGGCGCTGTTGGCTGCTGCGATCCGCAGCGTGTCTTGCAGGATGACCACCGTCGGCAGCGGCGACAGTTCGAAGAGGGCGCGATAGCGCTCTTCGCTGGTCTGCACACTGCGCCATAGCGAAGCAGCGAGCAGCGCGGTCGTACACTGCAGCGTCGTCATCAACTGCAGCGTCATCACGTGGGCGCGCGGACCGTAGGGGTCCAAGTAGTGCCAGGTTGAAAGCCCCAGAACCGGTGGCAGAAGGCTCATCGCAGCGCAGATCGCCATCGACAGCACGGCGCCGCCGATGCCATAGCGAAAGATCATCAGCAGCGTACAGGGCAGCACCAGCAGCGAAAGCGGGGTGCTGAGGTTGCCAAGCAGCCCCACGCACGCAAGCACCAGAAGGCACAGCCCGATGCGCAGCCGCTCGGCTCGGGGCCGTCGCCACATGGCCATAAGCTGGGTCCGCGTGGCGCTGCAGTGAAACGGCAGCGACAGCAGATATCCAACCGAGGCGCTGGTGTACCAAGCCATCCACAGCGCAAGTCCGGCATGAACCAGCGGCCGGGCCCAGATCAGCATTGCCGCCGTCGCTGAGGCAGCCGGTGCCAAGATGCCGCAGGCAAGCAGCAGGCGCCCGATCGCTGGAAGCTGCCACCAGTCTGCTTCCTCCTTGCTGCGCTCGCTCGCCGGACGCAGGCGCTGCAGCAGCCAGGCGGCGAGCAGGCTCTCGGCCCCGACGACAAGCCCATAGCCGATCGACGGGATGGGGTGACGGCTAAGCAGTCCGGCAGCCAGCGCGGCCATGCTCGCACCCAGGCTGACGCGCACCAGCACGGCTCGCGGCTGTGCCTTGCGCAGCGCGTCGTGCAGCCACACCAAGACCGTCGCGTTTGCGAACCAGGCGATGGCGAAGCTGCCGCACGTGTGGCCGACGGCGAGTCCGACATAGGTCAGCGCAAACAAAAGCGCTGCCAGCTTGGCGTGGGCCCGCGCGTCTTCCCGCGGACCGCGTGCGCTGGTTGGGCGAGCTTCTGCCGAAATCGACGCAGGTATATCTGGCACTTGTGGCGATATCTCGGACCCCGAACTCACTGGGGACATACTACGCATTAAAAACGGCAAAGTAAGTTCGTCGGGCTGCTTATCGGAGATACCGATCTATTTGATTTATCATTTCGACTGTGAAAATCTGACCTATGGTTAGCCTCGCATTTTCCCTGTGATTTCGCGAGCTTAAGGCAGTCTTGGTCCAGCTCGCTATACCTATTGCGAAGTACACCCTAGATGCGATAGGGGCCGACCGAGGGTCTGGATTCCCAGTGCGGCAATCAACCTGTTTTCACGTAGGAATCGCAGCGCCTGCCAGATGTTGCGCGACAGCCGATGGGTGGACCATCGGGGGCGCGCGAGTCGCAGGCCGCCTGCTCCACGGCTCGTCGTTCTGAGCAGGTCGAGCAGGGCATGGCCCGCGCCGCGCGTGTCGATCCTCGCTGGATCATTGGCTGAGCGCTCGCTGTGCCGATCGCCACCGGCCCGGCGTGTCGGTTGCCGATCGCCTCGTGGGTGCCGCGGGGCCGGTTCGCGTCTTGGCAGTGTACGTATATATAGCAGCCGAGCGCATGGGCGTCGTCGCATGAATTGTATCAATAATTCTGTGGACTTATCGCTCGATGGTGTGCCGTGGCAAGGGGTCGTGAAGGACGATATCGGTCCCGCAACCTCCATTATCGCACAGGTGCTAAGTATGCGAAAAAATTGATGTAAATAATATTCATAATCCTCGTTGTATAACCTATTGTGATAAGCCGCCTTGGCCACGATGATCAGCCGTGTAGCGCATGCCGGCCAGCAAGCAATTCACGCAATTCATCGCACTGATGGAGCTGGTCGAGATTTTGGCCGCGCGGCAGACCACAGAGTCCTTGAGCCTGCGCAGCGTAGGCGGTGAGCCCGTCGGGCGACTGACCGTAGAAGGAGGTCAGGTGCGCTTTGGGGTCGAGCACCGCGGCCGCGTCCTGGTGGACGAGGTGTTCATGCGCGAGCAGCCGCGCTTGAGCGTCATCCTGCGCAAGATCCTCGACCGTCACTCGCTGGCTCGCACCGAGCGCGATCTGACGTGGGATATCTCGGCGATTGGCCGCGTATCGCTGTGTGAGCTGACGGCCCGCGCACTGCGCAAGGTGGCGGCAGACTGCATCTTGCCGGCAGCCGCGCTGCGTCCGCCCGACACCGGGCTGCCGCAGCTGCGTCTTTTGAACGTCGCCTTTTCGCCGCTTGAGCTGGCCTTGGCCGCGGGCCTTTGGGGCAACATCCGCCACGAGGATGTAGCGGTGCAGCTGTACTTTTCGCCGCCCGTCGCCACGTCTGAGCGCTGGCTGTTTGAGTGGCAGCCCAACGACCCCGGCTTTGCCTGGCCCATCTTGACCGATCAGCTTGGCGTCCGCCGCGTCAGTGACGTGCGTCTGTTTGGCACGCTGGGCCACCTGCTTATGCCCAGCAGCTCGACGCGTAGGCTGCGCAGCGATCGCGCGGCAACGACCGCATTGCTGGTGTTGCTCGACGAAGGCATCTGCTTTGTCGCCAGCAGCTCGCGGTACATGACGCTGCTGGTTTATGACCGCACGCACATCGCTCGCCTGCTGACCGCGTACGAAGAGTTCATTGAGAACGACAGCGCCCGACGACCGGATGGTGGGGGCTCGGTCCTGCTTGCCGGCAAGGTGGCGCTGGCGGCCGGGCAGCATGCTGCGACCACGGTGTCGGGTCTGCGCTTGGCGCCGCCTGCCTATCCAGGTGCGCCTGCAGCTTCCAGTTCCAGCTCGGTTTCGGTCGCAGCACCCGCTGCGCAGCCCAGTGGCGAAGGGGGGCGCCGCGCCTCGCTGGCTCCTCGTGCGCCGGTACAGCCTGCGGGAGCCGCGGGCAGCGCCGCGCCGCGACCTTTGGCTGCGCCAGTTCCAGCGGCCGGCAAGCCGCCTGCGCCGCCCAGCGTGACCGCAAGCGTCGTGGTGGCTGCCGGTCTGCTGCCGGGATCGATGGGGCCCGTGCTCGACAGCCTGCCAGCGCGTAGCGCATCGGCCGAGACACCGGTCAGCGTGGGCGGCCCGGCTCCGCCTGCGGCATCGGCCGAGACACCTCCTGCGGCGGAAGCGGGCTGGGCGCTCGGCCTGCCCAGTCCGCCGGCCCCAAGCTCTGTGACCGTGAGCTCGTCGAGTGCATCGGCGATCTTGGCCCTGACCACAGCCAGCCCGAGCCCGGCCAGCTCACGCACCAGCGACGCAACCCCGCCAAGCCCGCGGAGCGTCCTGCCTGCGGCGGCGGCCGGCGCGTCCAAGTCTGGAACAGCGACCAAGGAAGGCGGCGGCGACGACTGGGTGATGGCTGCCACCGAGCTGATCGACTCAACGACCTGGCATGCCCCGACTGCTGGACCCAGCGCGAGCAGTCCATGGCCGAGCACCGGCAGCCCGCCTGCGGTGACTGTGCCGCCTGCAAAACCCACGGCGACTCCGGTCCCGCCGCCGTCTGAAAGCCTGGCGATCCCCAGGCCGCCCGCCACCGAGCCGCCGGGCGAGCTTCTGACCACGGCTCTCTTGGCCGCCACGCTGGAGCTGGGGGAAGGCCTGCCTTTGCCCGCGCCGCGACTGAGCACAACCAGCCCCGTCGTCGAGCCCGCGGCCACCGCCGCCAGTGTGATGACGCCTCCGGCCAGTCACCCGCCCGCCGGGCCTGTCCCCACCGCGTTGCCGCGGGTCGGCGAAAAAGACGAACCCGCCACGGTCTTCGGCGCGCCCCGTGAATGGGTGAGCCCGGCACGAGCCACGCTGCCACCGTCTGCCGTAACGCCCGAGGCGGTACCAGAGCCCCCCGTCGCCTCCGTCGCCTCTTTGGTGACGGTGGTGCCGGGCGCTGGGCTGCCCGTGGCTGAAGATTCACGTCCGAGCGGATCTGCAGCCACGGCAGTTGTGGCGATGGCGGCTGTGGCGGGCGCTGCTTCGGCATCCACGCCGGCTCCGCCTGTGCCGCCGCTTTCCCCGACGGTATGGGTCGTCCCCGAGGCGTCGACACCACAGGGGCTTGCTGCCGGTCCGTCGGCGCTGACGCCACCCGCTGCCGTATCGTCGACGGTGACGCCGCCAGCCATAGACGCACCGCTGCCCGCCTTGCTTAGCCAAGCTGGGCTGCCGGCTTCCGAGGCCACGGCGCTCGCCAACGATCCGACGGTGGCTGGGGTTGTGCAGCTGGGCTTCCCCGATCTGGCGCTCTTGGCCGCGCTGCCGGTGCTTGAAACCGAGCGGACCGCGGGGGCCACTGCGGTACCCAGCTTGGCTGAGTCCTTTGCCGCGCAGCCTGACAATGGCAGCGCCGCGCTGGTGTCGGATGTGCTGCTTCTGACCGCGAAGGACGACCAGCCCACGGCGCTTGCTGAAACATGCACTGAAACACGTACTGAAACGCAAACCGAGACACGCACGGAGCCTCGCGCGGACGCGCAAACGGAGGCCGATGCAGAGCCTGTCTTGGAATCGCGGGCCGCGGTCGGCCCCAAGGCAAGCGCCCAGCAATCGGCTGCCGATGTCGACGCTGATGAGCTGAACTTCCGTCTGGAAGAGTGGAGCCCGATCCGTCCGCTGCTTCGTCGCGACGTCCCGCCCGAGATGATGCCAGATGTGCTGCCAGACGTGCTGCCAGACATCGAGCTGAGCACAGCGCCAGAAGCCGCACGTGAAACAGAGCGTGAAACAGTCAAAGAAACACGGCGCAGCGACTTCCTGGACGCTGTGCTGCTGCGTACCGAGACCATGCAGAACGCAGACGGCGAGCCGGTGGGGGATGGCCCGACGAGCGAGAGGGCTCGTGCGCCGTGGGTCTCTGCTATGGAAGAGGGCGAGTCCGCTTTGCAGGCCGCTCGGCCAGCCGAGAGCGCGGCCGAAGAGCTCGATCGACTGCTGGATGCGCAGCTTATGTACGCACAGCGCGAGCGCGAGACGGCTGGACACCAGGCAGGTGAGGCGGAGCTTGCGAAGTCGGCCGACCCCGCTGCGCTGGATCGCACGCGTGACGAGGGCGTCCAGACAGGCGGGGCCGCGACGGCCTCTTGGGTGAGTGCAGAGCCGCTGGCGTCGCCTGCCGTACAGGAAGCACCGGCCGCGGACGTGTCGCCGGCTTCTGACGGCATCGAGCTGCACGAGGCCGCGCCGACCAGCGCCGACCAGGCCACGCAGTCTGAGGCTGCGTCTTTAAGCCTGGTCAGCGCTGTGGCTGTCGACGCGGACGGCCCGCAAGCGGCAGCGCATGAACAGGGCCTGCCCGGCTCTGCTGTCGACGCCTCGCCCCGTGTGCCCGTCATTTCCAGCGGTCCGGTAGCGGACTGGGATTCGCAGACACCGCTTCTGGTGCTCGATCACTTCACGGCTCGCGTCGACGATCGCACCGTGCTCAAAGACCTGACGTTCAGCGTGGAACGGCGTGGGGTCTGCGCGATCATGGGTCCTGGCGGCAGCGGCAAGTCGTCGCTGCTGGGCATCTTGGGGGGGCACAACCGACAGAGCGGCGGCTGGACATTTAGCGGTAGCTGCCTGTACGAAGGCCAGCCCCTGGGCGCGGGACTGCGGCCCGTGACTATTCCGCAGACGCTGCATCGCACGACGCTTACGATCGGTGACTTTCTGCGCTCGGACGCGGTCGAGCCGGTGAGCGAGGCGCAGCTACAGGCGGTGCTGCAGCGCGTTCGCCTGTCGCGGCTGTGTGACAGCTTGCACACCGAAGCTGGCCGCTTGCAGCCCGCGCTGGGCGATGGCGAGTGGTGGCGGCTGGTGATGGCTCGCGCGATCCTGCGCAACCCGCCGCTTCTGTGCATCGACGAGCCGACGGCTGGACTGAGCGATGCGGAAGCCGCGCTGATCATCGATGTCCTGAAGGCCGAGGGCCTGCGGCGAACGATTCTTTTCGTCACGCACAATCAGCAGCATGCCCGCGTGATCAGTCACCGCATGATGCTGCTGGCCGGCGGACGCCTGCAAGAGAGCGAGACGACCGAGGTGTTCTTCAGCGGACCGAAGAGCCGCGCCGGGCAAGACTATGTGCGCACGGGCGGCTGCTATGTCCCGTCGCCCGACTCGTCGAGCGAGCACCTGTCCGAAGAGTTTCAGGCGGGTCCGGTCTTGCCGCCGGTCGCAGCGCCTGAGCCCGTGCCAGAGGTCGTGGCGCCCGCGGCTGCGCCTCCGCCGGTCGTGCGCGCCGAGCCCGCGCAGGACGCCGAGGCCCTGTGGATCGACGAAGCCAGCGGCAAGCCGCTTGCGCTGTCGCTGCGCCACTTTGGTCTGCGCGTTGGGACGCGCATGGTGCTGCACGATCTCAACCTGGATCTGCCCGAGCGCGGGCTGTTTGTGCTCGGCATCCCCGACGGCATGGCCAAGCGCATGCTGGTGCGAGCGCTGTGCGGCCCGCGGCCCCGCAACTTCCACATGGAAGGCCAGGCCCGCTATGGCCAGGCTGAGCTGTCAGACGACAACTCGCCGATGACGCCGCAGGCCGGGGCGCAGCTTTTGATGATGTCGGTCGCTGGCTATTTGGGCAGTGCCCTGGCCGAGCGCTCGCTGTCGCGGCCCGAGCAGCGCGCCGAGACGACCCGCCTGATTACCGAGGCGGGCTTTCCCGAGCTCTTGCAGCGCTTGGATCGCGACATGACCAGCATCGAAGACGCCGAGCGGCGCGTGCTTGAGATCCTGCGCGCCATCACTGGCTCGCCGGCTGTGCTGGTTCTCGACGAGCCACTTGCGGGTCTTCTGCCGGGTCCGCGCGAGCGCGTGATCGCCGTGCTCAAGCAGCAGGCTGGGCAGCGCGCAGTCCTGATCCTGTCGCAGAGCGCCGCCATTGCCAGCGATCTGCAGGCTTCCCACGGCTGGGTTCTAGACGGGTACACCCGGACGCAGGCCCCGCCACCGCCTGCGCCAGCGACAGAGCCAGCGGCCCCCGTGGCGCCTAGCGTCGAAAGCGCGCCGACGGTCCCAGAGCCTGCGCCGCCTGCTCCTGCCGCGCCGCCCGTCGCTGAGCCGGTCGCTGCGGATGCACCGCTTTCCCGCCGCTTTTCCGGTCGGGGTCCGCGGGGCTTTCAGTGGCTGCGAATCGGCGCGCTGGCGGGCATGCCTGCCCCCGGCATGACCAACGATCTGGCGTATGACCTGGACTTGATTCGCAGCACGGGGGTGGCGTGGCTGGTGACCTTGACGCACGAGCCGCTGCCGGCCGACGAGGTCGCCCGCCACGATCTGCGCAACATCCAGTTCCCCATCGTCGACATGGACGTCCCGACTGAGGAGGCCGCAGCCCTGCTCTGCGCGCGAGTGGCTGAGCTTGTGGCCGGCGGGCAGGCCGTCGGCTTCCACTGCAAAGCCGGGCTGGGGCGCACCGGAACCATGCTGGCCTGTCAGCTAATCTGGGAAGGCACGCCCGCCAGCGCGGCGCTGCGCGACGTGCGGGCCGTCGAGCCGGGGTGGATCCAGTCGGAAAAACAAGTCGCATTTTTAAGTCGATTTGAAGAATGGCTTTCACACATGTGGCCCATGGAAGGGGGCCAGCGAAAGAAACGCAAGACCGTACCCGATGCGCACCCCATAAACAGTCAGGGTGCCCAATTGCCCGAAAAGAAGGAGAAGTCCAATGACCCCACTTGAGAACGCTCTAGGTAAAGCGCTTCGCGATATCCCTGAATGTGTTGCTGGCGGTTATGTCGATATGTCTACCGGTATGTTGCTGGCGGTAAAGACCGTGGACTCGCACCCGCGCGAGGTCCTTGACCTGGTGTCAGCAGCGACGGCAGACCTGTTCCAGGGCTCGAACGTCGTGGCCATCGAGCGCATGTTCAAGAAGTCGCGCGGCCTGAAGGATGATGGTCATCACTATTTCCAAGAGATGATCATCTTTAGCGACAACTTGCTGCACGTCTTCGTGCGTGGCAAGAAAAACAATGAGCATGTCGTTGTCTTCGTTGCCCGCAAGAGTGCGAACATCGGTATGATGCTCGCCAAGTCTCGCTTAGTTCTGCCTACGCTTGAATCGGTTGTCTAAGAAAATTCATACATAACCTGCCGAATTCCGTGCAGAGTGCTGGGTTATGTCGATCGGTCATTTATATGATCTTGTATCGATGTAACCAGCGCGCAAAGGCCGTTCATGGCGTGGCGAAGGCTGCGGGCTAGCTCGCGGACGCGCTGTGCTGTCGCGGCTGCGTCTTGCACAACGCAGTCGGGCACGGGCATTGCCGCCAGCAGTTCCTTGGAAAACCGCGGATGATGACCCCCTTCTTGCCCGGCTGATAGCGCCGCTTGCACGGCTGGCGAAAGCAGGAAAGGCACCAAGGCGGCTGCGTCAAAGCCGGCTTTGCCGCGCAATACAAAAAACTCGCTGCTGCCGCACACGTCGTTTCCTGCCGGATCACGCCAGAACAGATCTTCATCGACATAGGCAATCTGACGCAAATACGGCCGCAAGCGCGAAACCAGGACATCGCCGGCCTGCAGCTTGCGCTTGGCGCTGCCCAGATCAGCGGGCTTGCCAGGGGCATGGCGCAGCACCACAAACCCGTCATAAGCATGGCTGGTATCCAGCACAAGCAGCGGGCGCTCGGGCGGCAGCGACTGCGCATGCACGCTGTCTGTCACGATGTCGACAAGCTCAGCCAGGCGCCGCGCCGAGCCGATGGCCACCAGCCGACGCGGGTCATAGCGCTCGGGGGCCAAGATCCACGCCCCGGCTAGCTCACCCGCTCGTCGCAAGACATGACGGCCCATGGCTACACAAGCGCCTGCAGTCGATCGAAGCGGGCTTGAACAAGCGGTGTGGCCTCGGGCAGATCGTGTGCGACCGAGCAGCCATCTGGGCCCAGCAGCAGGCGTCCGCGCGCATCTTTGCCCTCGCGATCACTGATAAAGAAAAGAATCTCGTCGTCATCAAATCGCGATACGGGCATGGTTCGCTTTATACCAATCAGCACGCAGGCCTTTTGGCTGGTATGTGGTTGAAAGGTATGGCGACCCAGGGCCAAGACAGCCACCAGCGACATTCGCGCCATAAGCCACTTTCGCATATACCCCCAGTGCTGCCCGCCCAGTTTATTATAGGGCAGAACCATGGCCAAGCGACCTTGGGGTTTCAATAAATCGACACAGCGCTCAATAAATAATACATCACGCTCTACGTGTCGGCTTTGTGCAAGTTGATATGATTTGGAATATTCTTCACCGACATCTCCGGCAAAGGGGGGATTTGTTATAATCAAATCGAAGCCTTTGAATTGGGAATCGTGACACAACATACGGTGTTCGATACATGAATAAGTATCTGGGGAAGCGTCGCTGCTGGGGCGGCGCAGGCTGTCGAGTCGCGTAATTCGCGACGCGTCCTCGCCGCTGGCGGCCAGCATGACGCGCGCCACCCGGCTGGCTCGGCTGTCCTGGTCGAAACCCCAGACCGAGCAGCGTGGCTGGTAACGCAGGGCATGATGCAAAAACCCCCCCGAGCCACAGGCCGGATCAGCGACGCACTCGCCGGCTTGCGGGCGGACCATATCGACGATGGCCGCGATGACATGCCGCGGCGTGAAGAACTGCCCTTTTTGTCCCTTGGCGGCCTGGTTGACGATGAATTCAAAGATGGCATCCAGCCCGACCAGGTCTTTGTCCAGCAAGCGAACCCCGGCCAGCACCGTCGCGCAGCGCAAAAGCTCTGGGGCGCTTAGGTGCGTGGTGGCGCTGGGCGAAAGGATCCCCGGCCAGCGCTCGACAGCCAGCCTGAGCAGCCGGTTGACCTCGGCAATGGCCGACTCGCCGGGGTGGCGCGTAAGAAACGGCTCGGCGCCGCTGGGATCGACTTCGTAAGCCAGGCAGGCCAGCAGCAGCTTAAAGGCCTCGTCGAACGGGTCCTCGCCCGTGTGCGCGCTGATGATTTCATCGAGCCGCAGCGCGACCGATTCCCAGTCTCCGGGTCTTAGGACATGCCGACGAGCCACGCGGATCCTCTCTGCCCCGCACCTTTGTCAAATCGCCGGACTTCGTCAAGACCTGGGACACGCACTGGATTTCGCGCCCGAAGCCGCCGCGCGCCGCGGATGCCGACCCCGCGATCGGTGGGGCCGTGACAGCGAGCGCGCAGGGCTGGGCGCAGACCGTGCTATCGCTAGACGCATCATGCGGTCTGTTTTGGATGCACGCGTCGTCTCGGTGGCTGGAACCCCTGCGCACTATCTGGTGGGCGGTGAGGGTCCGCCGCTGCTGCTTGTCCATGGACTTGGCGAAACGAGCGCAGCATTTTCGGCCAACCTTGCCACGCTGGCCTCGCGCTTTCGCGTGGTCGTGCCGGATCTGCCTGGCTGGGGTCAGACGCCGCCTTTGCCGTGTCCTGCGCACGACGTGGACTCGCTGGCTACGTTCGTTCTTGCGTTCCTTGATGCACTGTCCCTGAGCCGTACGTCGATCCTTGGCTGGTCGCTGGGCGGCGCAGTCAGCATGGCTGCAGCAGCCCGAAGAGCAGAGCGGTTCGGCAAGCTGATCTTGGTGGCTCCTGCGAGCCTGGGGTCCGAGGTTCATTGGCTGATGCGACTGCTCGAAGTCCCTGGCTTGGGAGAACTTCTACTGCATCCAAACCCACTTACGATGCGGATCTTGTATCGCTGGCTGTATACCGCGCGCTCGCAGCAGGTCTCGGCCGAGTTCTTGCAAACGGCGCTGCACAAGGCGCGCTCGCCATGGCATCGCGCCACCACGCTGAGCATCGTTCGCAAGGCGCACGCGCTGACGCGGGGCCAGCGTGACATCGACCAGCGCGGGCTGCTCGCTCAGCTTCGCATGCCGGTGCAGCTTCTGTGGGGTCGCTTGGATCGAGTGATTCCGGTCGCGCACGGCCAGCGCGCCGCACCGATGCTGGCGCAGGGTCGCTTGGTCGTCTTTGATGACTGCGGTCACATGCCGATGCTAGAAGACGCGCCGCGCTTTCATCGCGAGGTGTTTACGTTCCTGCAGGACTCTCCTCCAGCGCTGTGATCTCGCGCGCAAGCTCTTCGGCGCTGGGACGATCCCGCGGCTGCTTGGCCAGAGCCCGCAGGCACAGGGCTGCGATGCGAGGCGGCACCGCTTCCCCTTCCACGTTCAACGGCGGTGGCGGGGCATGTCGGTGCTTCGAGACGAGCGACCAGATCTCGCCTTCTTTGGCCGTAAACGGCAGGCGCCCCGTCAGCATTTGATAGAACAGGATGCCCACGCTGTAGACATCCGCGCGGCCGTCGCACTCGCCACTTTCGAAGCGCTCGGGGGCCATGTAGATGGGCGTGCCGATCATCCCCGTCATGGTCGCAGTCGGCGCTTCTTCGCCCTCGTGTCGCTTGGCCGCGCCGAAGTCGAGCACCTTGACGACTTCATCTTCGCCGGCTCGATGCAAAAAGATGTTCTCGGGTTTGACATCGCGATGCACGATGCCGGCGCGGTGGGCAGCGGCCAGGGCCAGCGCGATCGAGCGTGCGATGTGACAGCTTCGCGACACCGGCAGGCGACCTTTTTCTCGCAGCTCGACGGAAAGTGAGTGGCCTTCGAGAAGCTCCATGACGATGTAGGCGATGCCATCTGATGAGACACCCGAGCTGAAGACGTTGATGGCGTTGTGGTGGTTGACGCGCTTGGCCGATGCTCCTTCCTGCTGGAAGCGCTTGAGGGCCAGCAGTGACTCGTTTCCTACCTGCGGACGGAACACTTTGACGGCGACCGACGCTCCGCTTGCTAGGTCGGTCGAGCGATAGACGGCGCCAAATCCGCCCTGCCCAATTTGCTCATCGAGTCGATACTTGTCGTCGAGAGTCGTCCCCTGCAGGGCTTCCGCGAGCGCCGCGAAGATGCGGTCGGCTTGGCGATACGAGTCGCGTAGCTCGCGATGTTTGCTTTCTAGCTCGCGGTTCTTGGCGTCTAGATCGAACTTTGCCAGAAACAAGCGCCGTCGCTGCTCGTCGATCAGCACGGCTGCCACGCTGCACAAGAGCAGGGCTCCACTCAGCATGAACGACGCCCACGCGATCTCGCCGCGCGCGATGTGCTGATCGAAGATCGCGTTCGCCGAAAGGTGATAGACGACAACGCTCAGCCCGAGCGTGAAGAAGCCAAGCGGAGAAAGAAGCTCAATGGTCGATCCCGCAGCGAAGCACAGGACGACGCCGACCAGATAGTTCGAGCCAAAGCCCTCGGTCAGGACGGTCATCGTCGACACCGAAAACGTCGCCCAGGCATAGCTGGCAACGGCCAAGATCGAGCGTGCCCGCGCGCTGCGTCGGCCGAGCAGCAGTCCAGCGAGCGCTGCGGCCACGCCGACCATGCGCAGTACGCCAAAGGCGAGTGCGTGCTGGGGATAGACGACGACGTCTAGGCCATAGAACGCGCCATAGACAAACACGACGTACAGCAGCATCACCCAGGCTCGCTGCGCATGAGACGCCGTCCGTTCGCTGAAGTACGAGGCCGGAACGGCCGGTACCAGGCTGCGAAGAAAGGCGCGAAGGCGTTCACCCATACATCCCTCCGTCCCCGCTCTGCTTGCCTGGCACCGATGGGAGCCATGGGACCGCAGGCTGCCGGGCATGTGTTGTGGCTGAGCCCAAAGGGCCGAGCCTATCGTACCTCGCTTCCCAGCGATCTCGGCGGCGCGGCGGTCGGCTGTATCGGCCCGTCTGGGCACTGCCACAGCATTTTTCGCAAAAGCCGCGATAGATATTTAATTAATTTTGATAACAGGACAATTTTTAGATAAATAAAACGAATCTGTGTGAGAATAATAAAAGATGTCGCGATCCGGCAGAGGCCGCGGTGGGCTGGCCTGCTGGGGCGTCGGGCTGAGGGCCTAGACTCGCCTTTGGCGACGGACGCGGCCGGTGGAGCTAAGGGTGCGAAAATTATGAATAAATGTATGTTGATTGACTTAATGTGAGGATTATGACGATATGAACGGTTGGCGCATTCAGAACAAAGGGGGAGGTCCCATATGAAGATCGATCGGTCGATTGCCTATTGGGTCGCTGCGGGAATGTTGGGCCTGGCGGCGGGCACCTGTGCGGGGTCCAATCCGGGCTACGATCCCCTGTTGGGCGTCATGCTGTCCGACGGAGAGGACATGGCGACGGGCACGCTGCCCAATGGCTGCCAGGTGGTGCAGACGACGACGGCGGTGTCGTCTCCGGCGGCGATGATGGTGGTGCTCGACAAAAGCTCAAGCATGGCGCAGGGGAACAAGTGGCAGGCGGCGGCCCAGGCCATTGTGCAGTCGACGGATCAGGGCATCTTCGACAGCATGTGGCTGGGGCTTTACGCGGCGCCCAACGGGCCGACGGCAGCGCCGATGTGCCTTTCGCGGTTTGGCATTTCGCAGGTCTCGTGCGGGGCGCCGGCCTTTCCACAGATCGATCTGGCCGCGACCAATGGCCTTAAATCGACGGCGCAGACGGGGGTACGACGACAGATCAAAGACTGGCTGAGCAGCAACGGCCCGGATACCGGTCTGGGCGATCCTTCGCCGCTTTATGTCTCGATTCAGACGGCGATGGACTCGCTGCGCGGCTGGAACCAAAACGGCAAGCGCATCATGATGGTCATCACCGACGGATCGATTAGCTGCAATCAGCTATCGAACCCGCCGCGCTCGGGCTATCCCGACGCCAACGGCTGCACCATCGACTGGGAAAATCCCCAGAACATCGTGTCCCTGCTGTCGCAGGCGCAGCAGGATCCCAATCAGCCGATCGAGACCTTTATCATCGGCGTGCCGGGCTCGGACACCTATGACCCGTCGGGTGCGAGCTATCCGCCGTATCACATGCGACTGGCGCTGTCGGCGATGGCGTTTGCCGGCTCACCGGGCAACGTGCCCAGCAACTGCAATGGCCGCGCTTTCACCAAAGCCGGAGCCGACCCGACGATTCCCTGCCACTTTGACCTGACCATTGGTGCCTTGAGTGCGGCTAGCGTCGCGAATGCGATTGCCACAGCGCGGCAAAAAGTCGCGAGCTGCACGTACGATCTGCCGACGCTGGGATCCGGCATGACCCCAGACAAAAGTCAGATCAATGTCAGCTTAAGTGGCAATGGTCCAAAGGTCGATTTATATCGACGTAAAGACCAGAATAATACCTGCGTAAGTGATGGCTGTTGGGATTACAACGCGCTGGGCCAGATTCAGCTCATTGGCAAGGCCTGCACCGACGTCCAGGCCAGCGCCAGTACCGAAGTCAAGGTGAGCATTGGCTGCTTCACCGTGATTGGCTGAGCGCGGCGCGACGCCGTCTGTGCCGCGCGGCGTGCTTGGGGTTGTCCGCGCGGCGGGCGATGCGCTATGAGCCGCGGATGGCCCGCCCGCTTTCGTTTGAAATCCGCACAAGTGGTATCTGGCAAATGACCAGCACCGTGCTCTGTCACCAGGGCCAGGTCGTGCTGATCGATCCCGGCTATTTCCCGCGTGAGCTGGCCGAGCTTGCGCAGCTTGCGCAGGCGCGCGGGCAGCTTGCCGGGCTGGTGTTTACGCACGGACACTGGGATCACGTAAATGGCTGGCGGCAGCTGCCGGCGGCTCCGGTCTGGGTGAGCGAGCCGCTTTCGCAGGCGATTGCCCAGGACCGCGAGTCGGCGCGAACCAACCTGCGCGAGGCCGCGGCGTTCGATCGGCGCTGGTACATCGATCGCGGCGGGCCGCCCGCGTGGCCCCCCGCAGATCGGCTGCGCAGCCTGCGCGAGGGCGATGTGCTGCCGCTGGGCGAGACGCAGCTAGACGTTCTGCAGTTGCCTGGGCACAGCGACGATGGCCTGGGGCTGTGGGCGCGCGAGGAAGGTCTGCTGTGGGTCGGCGATTACCTGTCGCCTTGCGAGATCCCGTTTGTGGCCGATCTGGACGCCTATCGCGCGACGCTGCGGCGCCTGCTTTCGCTGCTGGATTCGCTGCGCTGCGTGCTGCCCGGCCATGGCCCACCGCTTGCCGTCGATGAGGCGCGCAAGATTGCGCAGGCGGATCTTTCGTATCTGGACGCGCTCTGCGAAGTGGCCGCGGCCAAGACGCCTTCCGTTGCAGCGGCTCGTGCGATTGCGCTGCCGCGCGAGCGCGACAACCCCGACATGCACGAGCATCACCGTGACAACTGTCGCCTCGCTGGGGTGGCGGTGTCGCTTGACTGACGCGCATGCGTGTACCTGAGGCGCGTCGAAAGAAGCACCGAGGAGCCACGCATGAAAAGTGGGCAGGGGCCATCCGCCGCAGGGGACAGCTGGGAAGAACCGAACAAAAAGGCGAGCTGTGCTTTGGCGCAGACCCTGTGCCGCGATCCGGCGATCGGGGTCTCTTACTAGACCAGGCTCTTAGCAGCTTTTTGTTGACGGCAGCGCAGGCCCGCGCGGTTTACTACGCCGCATGCGGAGCTGGCCTTTTGGGGTTGGGTACGTGCGCGGCATGTTTTTGCTGGCGCTGATGATCCTGAGCTGTACGCGCGACCCAGCGGCGGACTGTCAGGACGATGGCATTTTCTGCAACGGCATCGAGCGCTGGATCCCCGGTGTAGACGGCGTGCCGGGGCAGTGTGTGAAGGTTCCAGCGGCGCCCTGCGATGATGGGGCCGACTGCACGCTGGATGTCTGCGATGAGGCGACGCGGACCTGCAGTCACACGGCGATGGGAGCCTGCGCCGCGTGTCAGCAGAGTGACTGCCAGCCCAGCTGTCGCGGCAAAGTCTGCGGCAGCGACGGTTGTGGTGGGTCGTGCGGCAGCTGTGGGGCTGGGCGTGGCTGCAATCCATCGGGTACCTGCGCGAATGCCACTCGCATCGGCACCTGTCAGAATCCGCGGGCGCTCGCCGTGAAGGTGGGCTCGGATCAAGTGCAGACGATCGAGGGCGATACCAGCGCAGCGATTCACCAGACCGTGCCGACCTGCAATCGCACCAGCCTAGCCGTCGAGGATGTCTATCGCTTTTCGATCACGGCACCGACGGGAATTGAGGCGATTGTGAAAGGCTATGACACGGTGCTGTCGCTGCGGCGCGAGGATCCAGGGATGCCAGGCAGCGGCTGCCTAGACGACAACCCCAAGTCTACAGTCGCCTGCAGCGACGATACGGCTCCACCGGGGGACTACGGCTCACGCGTGACGGCGCTTTTGCCACCGGGCAGCTATTACCTGCTCGTCGATGGGTTTGACGACAGCAACTATGGCCCGTACACGCTCACGGTGAAGTTCGTGGCCGGTTGCGTGCCTAACTGCGACGGTCAGTTTTGCAATGGCAGCGATGGCTGCGGGGGCACCTGTGGTCGCTGCCCAGCCGGCCAGAGCTGTGGGGCCGATCTGCGCTGCCGTCCCAGTCCCTGCGTGCCGATGTGTCAGAACGGCGATGGCTCGTCGCGGCTCTGTGGCGACGATGGGTGCCTGGGTAGCTGCGGCAGCTGTGCCGTTGGTGAGCTATGCGTTCCAAAGACTGGACGCTGCGCGGCTTTTCCCCGCTGTGATCATCAGAAGCCAAGCTGCAGCCCCGGCTGCGGCAGCGGCTGGTTCTGCGGTAGCGACTGTGCCTGTCACAAGATCGACGCGCCGCTGCCGGATCTCATTGTCAACGCCGAGCGTCTGCGCAGCGAGCTGTTGTTCGACGAGATTACCGTCGATCGAAACTCGTGCTCGGTGGTCGAGCAGTGCGTCGGCGGTCTAGGCAAGCGGCGGCTCTTGCGATTCTCTGTCGAGGCCATCAATCAGGGGCAGGGGGCGCTGCACATGGATGCCCCGGATCTACGTCCGGATCAGTTTCACAGCTCTGCCTGTCATGGCCACTACCACTACGATGGCTTTGCCACCTACGCGCTGCTTGATATGGCGGGCCGCGAGATCGCGCTAGGCCGCAAGCAGGCGTACTGCATGGAAGACACGCGCCGGGTTGCCGAGGGACCCAACGTACCGTGCAACAAGCGCTATAGCTGCAGCGAGCAGGGCATCCAGCCGGGCTGGGGTGACTTGTATGGCAACTCTCTCGACTGTCAGTGGCTTGACATCACCGATGTACTCCCCGGCGACTATCAGCTGCGCGTGACCTTGAACCCGCAGCGGTCCCTGGAAGAAGTGACGACCGACAACAACACAGCCATCGTCCCGGTGCAGATCCTCGCTCGTTAGACAGCCTAGGTTCGCGGACTTAGCGCGGGGTCAGGCAGCAGCGGAAGCCGGCTTCGTATGTGCGAAAGCTGCCGGGGTGCGCGGGGTTGACGAAGCTGCAGCTTGGCGGGGCGCCGCCGTAGCACCCGGACCAGTAACAGCCCTTCATCACATGGTCATAGTTCTTGGCGTTGGGGAACGAGCGCAAGACCCACTCGGCGACATTGCCGGTTAAGTCGTAGACGCCTTCAGCAGACACGCAGCCCGATCGAGATCCGCTGCGATCGGCCTGATACAGTCGCTTGGCTTCCGCTTGGGCGGCGGCGCTGGGCCACGTGGCCAGGGTCGACCAGCTTGGCACTTTCCACACCTTGTCGTCGTTGCAGCGGCTGCGCTGATACGTCGTGCCATAGGGGAAGGGGTTTTTGGCGGGGCCTTGGCAGGCGCGCACCCACTCGGCTTCGGTACACAGGCGCTTGCCGCGCGCGGCGCAGAAGTTGGCGGCGTCCTTTTCGGTCTGCATGGCAAGAGGCGGCAGGCCAGCTTGATTCGGCGCCTCATAGCGATCCATGCAGAAGCTGCCGACCGCGGCCATGTCCGACGGGCATGTTGCGCGCAGCGCGCGATCGAAGGCGGGCCAAAGGGCCGGGCTGGGCGCGGCTCTACCTGGGTCTTCGTCGCTGGCAACCGGCAGAACATCGGGGCTGCCGCAGGACAGCGCGGTCGCCAAGAACGCCCAGCGGAACAAGGAATGCGGTCGATGCATGCCGCGATGGCAGCGCAGCGATGCCGCGGCTGTCAACCGTCGCGACCGCTCTTCTTGCGGCGATCGAGCGCCCAGGACCGGGGAGACAAGCTAGGGCACTTGCCGATGTCACCCACCATGGGGGCCGCTGTATCACGGTATGGCTGCCGTGTCGTATGGTGGAATCCTAGCCATACCCTTAGGGGGCCCAGTGTCTGATGTCTTCAGCTTCTATCATCTGGCTGTTTATGTCGGGATAAAGTAGGCAATTCGGATACTGAATTAATCGCTGCCCAGGGTCGCCAGCATGCGGGTCTAAAGGGGTGCTCGATCGCTCCCCCGATCGCTGCTGGTGGGTCGACAAGTTGCTGATTTTCCGACGGAAAAAGGCGCCGTGGACGCTGCGCGAGCGCCCGCTTGGGGCAGCAGAATTTGCAGATTTTCCAAGCGGGCTGCGTTACGTTTAGATCCCAATCTAAAGGTGAAATTCCGACCGTTATTTTGGCCAGTAATCCGGCTTTATTTAGGGTTTTCTAGTGGATATAAAATTGTTAAACATATTGGTTGCCTGACGCTCCGACCAATGCTATGGTTGGATTCTTAGCAGCGAAATCGATCACTTGTCGATGCGCTGACTGAAGCCGCAGGCGGGGGGAGCCAGGTTTTAGTCGGGGTCGCGTTGGCGCGGACTTAGGAAAGCCGTGTACAGCGCCACCCCGGACTAGAAGCGGCCTGAGCCCCTCTCTCCTTGGACTTGCTGCCAACCCGGTTCTTGGGAGGTCCGCATGAGTGCCAAGTCGCTATTCCGGCTCAGACGCGCAGTAGTGGGTCTGGGCGCCGCGTGTGCCATGAGCGCATGCCTGCAGAACAACCAGCCCGACATGGACGACACCGCATCGACGGGTGGATGGGCTCTCAATCTCAGCAATCCGCCGCCTTTGGCCAGCGGTCGCTCGGCGATTGAAGGCCGCTATGTCTATGCGCCGCCGGATGAAGGCGAATTCAGCATCAACCTGAACGTCGGCGGAGCCGGCGTCGGCGAGTACGCCATCATCGAGCCGTCGATGATCAACGGCGAAGCCAAGGTGACCTTCAAGTACTCGAAGAAGAAGAACCTGGTCGAGATGACGGCGAAGTTCAAGGGCCTGCCCTATCGCCCCAGCTATCGCAAGGACTTCGACGAGAGCTCACAGTTCAACAAGCACTTCCAAGAGGTCAAGAACGCCAAGTGGCAGTTCTGGCTGATGGGCACGCTGTTTGGCCGCCAGCACGAGCAGCTTTATTACAGCGCGACGACGCTGCAGTACATCGGCACGCGCTACGACTACGCTCCGCTTGGGCCGAAGCCGGCCCTGACCCCCGGCAGCTACTTTGCGGTGCCGGCGCCGGTTCTGCAGATGATCTGCACGCCGATGTTCGAGGGCAAGCCGAACGGCGAAGGCGAGGTCAAGTTCCGCTTCCGCTATGACCGCATGGAAGACGCGATGGGCAGCCCCGGCGTCATTTACCTGCTGACGGCGTTTAACGGCTGCACGCCCGATCACATCGATCCGTACTGGACGAACAGCCGGCTGCCGAATGAGAAGTTCATGACCTGGGACACGTTCCTGCAGTCGATCTGGAACGGCGAGAACATCGCGGTCGCCATGAGCGCCGAGCCGGATCCCAAGCCGCCGGAGCTTGCCTTCCGTGACAACACCTTTATCGGCTGGACCGGCGTCTATCCAATGGAGATGCCCAAGGGCTTCATGGGCGACAACCGCTCGGCCACCGGCAAGATCAAGCCAGCAGTGGCCGGTAACTTCCAAGTGCCGATGTACCCGCCCTCGCGCCGCAACCTGTGTGGAGGTGGCCAATGAGTCGCTCGACGCTGAGTCTGTCTAAGGTGCTCGTTACCGGCGCCCTCGCTGTCCTGGGCGGCGTCATGGCGGGCCAGATCACAGGTCGTGGCAACACGGCCCATGCCGGCGACGAATCGGCCGCGGCCGCCACGTACCAAATCGGTAGCGCCCTGCCGGGTCTGTCGCCGCAGCTTGTGCAGCTTTTCATGAACGGCCAAGCGGTGTTCAACAAGAACTTCACCGTGGCCGAGGGGCTGGGCCCGATCTACAACGAAGTCTCGTGCGTGACCTGTCACGGCGCTGCGGCTCCCGGTGGCGGCGATCCCTTGCCCCCCGGCGCAACATCGTTCAACGTGACGCACTTCGCGTTCGACAACCAGGGCTTCTTCGATCCGATCCGCGATCTGGGCGGCTTGGTGATTCAGAAGAAGTCGATCCGCGATACCAGCCACCCCAACTGCACGTTCGCGGGTGAGCAGGTTCCGTCGGTGGCCAACGTCGTTTCGACCCGCAACTCGCCCCCGGTCTTTGGCTTCGGCTTGCTCGACGCCATCCCAGACAGCGAGATCTTGAAGCGCCAGACGATGAACATCGATGGCGTAAACGGCTTTGCCAACTGGGGCATGGAACTGCAGGCGGTTGAGGTCGAGCCCGTGCCGGGTATTCCGCTGCCGGCGTACGGCCCAAGCCGCGTCGGGCGCTTCGGCTGGAAGTCGCAGACCGCAACGCTGTTCCAGTTCTCGGCCGAGCCGTTCAACATCGAGCTGGGCGTAAGCTCGCCGTTCTTCCCGCAAGAGTTTACGCCGCAGGGCATGCGCTTCGCGGCGCAGCTACCAGCCACCTGTAACGTCGCGGATCATGCCGTGAACGACTTCGACAACTCGATGTCGGTGGCGCTGTATCACTTCCAGGCGCTCTTGGCGCCGCCGCCGGCTTTGCCCAAGAACGACGCGGCCAAGCTGGGCGAAAAGACGTTCCACAAGATCGGCTGCGAGAACTGCCACGCTGCTGAGCTTCGCACGGGCGAGCGCTACAACCTGCTTCTGGCGAGTGGCACGACGACGCGCGTGCGGCAGCTTGAGAACCGTGTGGTGAACGCCTATTCCGATCTGCTGCTTCACGACATGGGGGCCAACTTGGCCGATGATCCAAGCGGCTCGACGATGGGCCGGGTCATGGGCCGCGCCGATGGTCGCCACTGGCGCACGACGCCGCTTTGGGGCATTCGCTTCAAGAAGGCGCTTCTGCACGACGGTCGTACCGCCGACATCGCCACCGCGATCTTGGAGCACGGCGGCGAAGCAACGAACGCGCGCAGCCGCTTCGCGGCCTTGACTGCCGAGGAAAAGAACCAGCTGGTCGCGTTCCTCAACACGCTGTAGCCACACCCCACGCGAGCGCCCGAGCGGCACTTGCGCTCGCGGCAGCGTCCTTCCTTTCCGTCGCAAAGACAGGCAGCGGCCCGCCCACAGCGGGAGCTTAGACACTCAAACTGGTTGCGCTTTTTGCAGAAGCTATGAGAGCCTAAGCACGCTACCTCATGAGTGCCGCCTACCGCATAAAGCCCATCTACAACGAACTGCGCGTAGAGTTCGACGGCTCATTCAGCGACAGCGATGCCGCTGAGCTTGAGCGCGAGCTACAGCGCATGATCTCAGTCATGCCCGTCGGCCGATACAACGTGCTGATGGACATGATGGGGATGACCAACTACTCGACGTCGGCGCGCGACGTCTTGGTGCGGGTGCAAAAGTCGTTCGCGGAATTCGCCAAGCGCACGGCCTATGTCGCGAACCGCCCCAACATCCGCGGCATGGCGCTGTGGGTGGCGCACCTGTCTGGCGATCAGAACGCTAAGGCCGTCGCCAGCCACGATCAGGTCAAGGCCTGGTGGGGGACATCCAGCGGCCGTGAGGCCGAGATTCGGAGGGCGCTGTGATGACCAGCACTCGCCGAGATCTGACGCTCATCGAGCGCATGGTGATGAAGACCATCCGGGCTCTGACCGAGGCATCGGAAGGCTACTTCGCAGCGTTTGATGAAGAGATGATTCGCTCATGGGGCGTGCGCGGATTTCTGAAAGCCTGCGCCATCATGGCCAAGCACTGGGCCCGCATCGAAAAGCAGTTTGGCGTCGAGAACGCGCACATGGTGGCGTTCTATTCATCGATGTGGAATGGCTGCACCTACTGCGGATACGGCCACTTGTATGCGCACAACTTGAACTACTTCCAGCGCACCGGGCAGCTTTTCCCGATGCGCGAAGACGAGATCGAGGCGCGCATGCGAGCGACGGACGAAGAGATCCTGTCGTGGGTGCGCACGCATCTTTCGGGTCCTGAGTATGGCGACAAGATGCGGCTTATCCAGCGCCTGTACGCCGTGCGTATGGGCAGCCTAGAGCCGGGTGATCCCGCGGAAGACGAAGTCCTGCGCTTGTCGATCCCGTTTTATTCGTTCATCAACGAGTGCAGCATCGTCGTCGAGTCGCTGGCGCCACCGATCGGTCGCATCGCCAAACAGAAAGCCCTCATCGAGCGCTATCAAAAAGCCCGCGCTGCGGCCGGCACACCTGCGGATCCAAGCAGCGCTCCTGCCTAGCCAATGATGTCGCTGCGGTCTACTGCGCGGGGCTCGGTTCGCTGCGCAGGGCGCGCCGCAGGATCTTGCCCGCGGGGTTGTGCGGGATGCTGTCCACGAACGTGATCTGGCGCGGCACTTTGTAATCGACCAAGTTTTCGCGACAGAACGCGAGCAGATCGTCGACGCTGACCGGCGCATCGGCGCGGCGCACAACATAGGCGCAGACCGCGCTGCCGCGCAGGCGATCTGGCTTGCCCACCACCGCAACTTCGGCCACGGCCGGATGGCTGCTCAGCACCGCTTCGACCTCGCTGGGATACACGTTGTGGGCGCTAGTGATGATCAGATCATCGGTGCGATCGACCACATAAAAGAACCCATCGCGATCGCAGCGCACGAGATCCCCGGTGTGCAGCCAGCCTTCGCGCAGAACCTTGGCCGAGCGCTCGGGCTGCTGAAAATATCCGCTCATCACGGCATCGCCCTGCAGCACAAGCTCACCGACTTCGCCGACGGGGACCTCACGATCTGGACCCTCGCCATCGGCCAGTGCGACGACACGCGCGGCAAGACCGGGCAGCGGTTTGCCGATGGATCCTTCCGGTCCTCCTTGCGGATATGGCGTGCAGTGGGTGGCCCCTGCCGCTTCAGAAAGACCGTACGCTTCATAGATGCGCCGGCCCGTGAGCGCGTGATATCGCGCCTGCACCCAGCCCGGCAGCGCGGCGCCGCCACTGGATGCCACCAGCACGCTGTCAAACAGCGCAGCGTTGGCTTTGGGATGTGAAAGCAGCGCCGCCCACAGCGTCGGTACCGCGGGAATCGACATGGGGCGCTGCGCTTCGAGCAGCGCGAACAGGGGCATCAGATCCAGCGGGTCGAAGCGAGGCACCAGCAGCATGCGATAGCCCTTGGCCACGCTGACATGAAGCCCAATCACCAGTCCGAAGATGTGAAAGAACGGAATGATGCACAGCACGCCGGCATTGGGGGTTTCGTCGTGCTGCATCCAACTGCAGATCCCCATCACGCTGGCGAGCAGGCTGCGGTGCGACAGCATGACGCCCTTGGGTACGCCGGTCGAGCCGCTTGTGTACTGCAAGAGCGCGATGTCATCCGCCGCGCTCTGGGCCGGGACGGGGGCGAAGTCAGCGCTAGGCCGCAGCAGATCTTCGAAGCGCTGAGGCTCTGGCACCTCGGGAGGGCGCGGCAGCTTTTGTTCCAAGCCCTGCAGCGAGGTCACAATCACATGCTGCACGGCGGTACCGGGCAGCACTTTGTACAGCGCCGGCAGAAACACATCCAAGCTGATCACCACGAGCGCGCCCGATTCACGCAGCACGTGCGAAAGCTCGCGCCCTTGGTTGGCTGGGCTGACGTTGACGGCGATGGCTGAAAGCCGCATCAGCGCGTAGAACGAGATGACATACGTCGGCGTGTTCGGCAGCATCAGCGCCACGCGATCGCCACGGCGAATGCCCATTCCGGCCAAGCGCGCGGCCAGCACTTCGACGCGCTGCATAAGCTCGGCATAGCTCAATTGGGTCTGCTGCACGATCAGCGCGGTGGCACTTGGACTGCGGCGGGCGGTCATGGCCAGTAGCTGCTCGATGCGCGAAGGGGATGAGAATTCCGAAGCTGCAGCCGTCGACATGAAGACCTCGATGGGAAGAAAGGCGTGGCTTAGCGCGAGTGGCGAGCGAAGAAGCGCAGAAGCTCTGCCGTAGCCTGCACGTCTTTGGTGCCGTCGGACGATCCGGGCCACGTGTGCTGCCCCTTATCGATCGTACACAGCGAGTCTTCAGTTCCCTCGGCGCACTTCTGATGGCTCAGGCAGGTGACGTCGCCCTGCTTGAAGGTCGTCTGTGGTGCGTCGGTACAGCGGTTGCGCGCGGCCCACTCGGCAAAGACTTCGCGGATCTTGGGGAAGGTGCCGGTGCCGCCCCCTTCATAGCCGACGATCGAGTCTGCAGTGCCATGGAAGGACAGCACAGCAACGGGCTTTTCGGGCCGACACTCTTTGACCATCGTCGGGCCGGATACGGGACCGATGGCCGCGATGATCGTCGACAGCTCACAGCCCAGCCGGTGCGTGAACATGGCGCCATTCGAAAAGCCCATGGCGAAGATGCGTCGATCATCGATGCACAGCTCGCTCTGCGCTTGCTGGATCAAGTCGCGGGCAAAGCCGACATCATCGATTCCGAAGAGCTGCGGTTCACCGCAGCAGTTCCCGGCGTTCCAGCCAGGCACGACACCCAGCCCCTGCGGCAGAATGACCACCACGTTCTGCGCATCGGCTTCGCGCTCGATGTCGATGTACTTCATAAACGACGCGGCTTTGTCAGAAAGACCATGGAAGGCCAAGACCAGAGACGTGCCACGGCTGGGGTCATACTTCGTCGGGACATGCAGGTGATAGGTGCGCTTCTGCCCGCGCGACATGATCATCCGCGTCGTAGTTCCTGGGGCCATCGTCGGCTTGCCGCTGCAGCGCACCTCGGTCGTGGCGGGCTGCTGATCTTCGCCACTTCCGGCATCGCCGATGTCGTCCGCAAGCAGCGGGTCTTGCGGGCGACAGTGCAGGAAGCTGAGCGTGATGCACAAAAGCGGAAGAACCAGACCGCGATGGAACGTCGAGCAGCGCATGCGGCGGATTATATGAAGCAGCCCGCCCGAGACAACGACTAGGATTTTCGACCTGCTTGGAAAGACGCGGCGGCTGCGCGCTCGATCGCCTC
>CAZKOY010000014.1:25270-59698 GCA_964554495.1 uncultured Myxococcales bacterium | reverse complement strand
TGGCTTTCGCCATGGCCCGGCATGTGTTCTCTCACCCGCTCGACAACGCCGGGGCGCGTGTCCTGATTGGGCAGGCGTTTGCCCATTACGCCGAGCGGTATCCATCGGCAAAGCTGCAGCTTGAGTGGACGTCGGACACGCAGGCCGAGCTCTGTGGTTTGGCGCGCGGCCTGAAGCTTCGGGCCCGCATCGAGCTTCAGATCAGCCGCTGTGTCTTGGACGTCGATGTTCCTTTTGTGCTGCGTCCGTTTCAGGACGTGGCGCAGCGCGCGATCGAGCGCGAAGTGAAGCGCTGGCTTGAGCGCGCGGCAACTAGCTAGCGAGGCCTCACATGAACAGCGCAGCGGATAGCTCGTTCCCTCGGGGAGCCGAGGTCGTGATCGTGGGCGCCGGCATCATGGGCTGCGGCCTAGCCTGGCGCCTGGGGCAGCTTGGACGCCACGTCGTCGTCGTCGATCGCGCCGAGCCAGGCAGCGAGGCATCGACCGCGGCGGCTGGCATCTTGGCCGCTCAGATCGAAGCGCAGGGCAGCCCGGCTTTGCTCGATCTGGCTTTGGCCAGTCGGGTCCTGTATCCGCGCTGGGCGCAGGCGCTAAAGGACGAAGTCGATATGGACATCGGTCTGCGTCGCTGTGGTGTGCTGATGCTGGCGGCCAGCGAGCCGACCCTGCGCGAGGCCGACCTGCAGGCGCAAGCGAGCCTTTTTGCCGAGCAGCGCAGCCGTGGTCTTCCCGTTGAGGCTCTCTCGGCCGAGCAGCTCCGCAGCGTCGAGCCAGCGCTTTCCACAGCGCCTGGGGCCCTGCTGTTTCCCGAGGATGGTCAGGTCGAGCCGCCGCGTCTGCTGACAGCCCTACAGGCCGCGGCACGACGCCATGGTGTGCAGTTCGTATCCGCGACGGTGCAGCGCATCGAGCTCGGCTCTACACACAGCGACCCACATCGTGTCTTTCTGCAGCGCAGCGACGGAGAGCCGTCGTGGCTGCTCTCGGCCGAGCAGCTCGTGATTTCCGCCGGTAGCTGGTCGTCGCTGATCGCAGGCGTGCCCCTGCCGCCACCAAGCATCGAGCCCGTACGTGGCCAGATGGTAGAGCTTCTGGCCGCACCGTCGATCTTGCGTCATGTCTGCTTTGGCCATGTGCCCTCGCATATCGCGACGCAGCGGGCGCAGCTTCCGTCTTCCGGCAGTCAGAAAGAGGCCGGGCATGGCTACTTGGTGCCGCGAGGCGATGGCCGCATCGTCATCGGCTCGACGACTGAGCGTGTCGGCTTCGTCAAGGAAGTCACCGTCGCTGGCCTGCTGGATCTTCTGACCCTGGCCGAGACGCTTGTGCCAGCGTTGGGTCATGCCGTCGTCCGCCGCACATGGTCCGGGCTGCGTCCCGGCAGCCGCGATGGCCTGCCGCTGGTCGGCCCCGTGCCGCGTCCTTTCGAGGACCCCGACAGCGCCCGCGTGTTTGTCTGCAGCGGCCACTATCGCAACGGCATCTTGTTGGCACCGGCCTCGGTCGAAGCTCTGCTTACCCGCATCGTTCGCCGGCCACTTCCCGTCGAGCTAGCCGCGCTGCCCTGGGATGCCTTTTCCCCCCTGCGCGCGTCGGCCTGATCGTCGTTTATGCTAGTGGCTGATGCGCGATGGAAGCACCGTAGCGACGGTTCACAGCGAGGCGCTGCCGGGCACAAGCGGAGCCGCCCGCGGCTGTCAGCTTGTCGTCGTCGAAGGCCCAGATAGCGGACGCGCGGCAAGCCTGCGCCCCGATGGCAGCGAGACCCTGGTCGGCGGCGCGTCGGACTGCGACTTGGTGCTGCGCGACGAGCGCGTCTCGCGTCGACACCTGGCCGTGCGCGAGCTAGCCGGGCGCTTCGTCGTTCGCGACCTGGGCAGCAAGAACGGCACGCTGTACGAAGGCTCGCTGATCAGCGAGGTCAGCGTCAGTGCCGGAGCCACATTCAAGCTCGGACGCAGCTTCGTTCGCATCCAGCCGCGACCGCAGCCGCTGGAGGTTGCGCCCAGTCAGTCGCGCCGCTTCGGCGACATGGTGGCCGAGAGCCTCAGCATGCGCGAGATCTTCGCGGTGCTAGAGCTTGCAGCCGGCTCGGACGTCACCGTGCTGCTCGAAGGCGAGACCGGCACCGGCAAAGAGCTCGCGGCCCGCGCCATCCACGAAAAGAGCGCCCGTCGCACCGGCCCCTTCGTCGCCATCGACTGCGGCGCTTTGCCCGAGACGCTGCTTGAAAGCGAGCTATTCGGCCACGTCAAAGGCGCATTCACCGGGGCCGCGCAGAGCCGGGCTGGCGCCTTCGCCCGCGCCCACGGTGGCACCATATTTCTCGACGAGCTGGGCACCGTTCCGCTGGCGATGCAGGCCCGCCTGCTGCGCGTGCTGGAAGAGCGCACCGTGCGGCCGGTGGGCGCCGATCACGAAAAGCGCGTCGACGTGCGTGTGCTGGCCGCCTCGCCCAGCGATCTGAATACGCGCGTGGCCGAGGGCGCCTTTCGCGCCGACCTGTTCTATCGCCTGTCCGTCGTGCGCGTGGTGCTGCCGCCGCTGCGCGCTCGTCGCGAAGACATCCCGACGCTGGTGACCGAGCTTCTGCGACGACGAGGTCTGGCCGCGGGGCGGGTCTTTGGCCCGAACTTGGATCGGCTGATGGCGCACTCGTTCCCCGGCAACCTGCGCGAGCTTCGCAACATCATCGACCGCGCGCTGGCCTTGTCACCAGGAGCCGCCACCTTCGCCGATCTGCGCTTGCAGATCACGCCCCAGCCCATGGAAGAAGGCGTCGCGGTGCGCAGCGATCTGCCCTATGCCGAAGCCAAAGCGGCGCTCTTGCACAGCTTCGAGCTGCGCTATTTGCGCGACCTGCACCAGCGGCATCAAGGCAACATCTCGGCTGCGGCGCGGGCCTCGGGCTTGGATCGCAAGCACCTGCGCTTGCTGCTGCGTAAGCATGGCCTGGTCGCCGCGCAGGACGCCGCAGCCAACGCAGGCAGCGCACCCAGCGACGAAGACGAGAGCGAAGAATAGCGGGGTGACGCGTCACAATACGCGCACGACGATGGCCGAGATGTTGTCGCGGCTGCCCGCGTCGAACGCGGCTTGGATCAGCGCCTCGGTCGCGTTCTGCACCGCCTTGGGTTGATCGCCGTGCGCCTGCCCCAGCAGATCGGCCAGCGCGGAATCGGGCAGCGGATCGCTCAAGCCATCGGAGCACAAAAGAAAGATGTCGCCCGGCTCGGCCTCGACGGTGCGAACGTCGGGCTCGGCGCGGTCGGCAAGGCCCAGGGCGCGTGTGATGACATTGGCGAACGAGCACTCGCGCTTGCTGCGCAGGCTGTCGGCAAGGCCCGCGGCTCGCGCCTCTTCATACAGCGAGTGATCGCGCGTCATCTGCGAAAGCTCGGTGCCGCGCAAGCGATAGATGCGGCTGTCTCCAACGTGGGCCAGCGTGATGCTGCGACCGCTGACCGAAAGCGCCACCACCGTCGATCCCATGTCACGCAGTGGCCCCGTGCGACGGGCGATGATGTTGCGGTTGGCCAAGCGAATCGCGGCAACCAAGAGGTTTTCTTCAAACGTCTTGTCGCGATCCAGGCGCCACGGAAACGTGGCATCGGCGTCGGCGCGCAGGCGCTCATAGACCTGCTGCATCGTCTCGATGACGATCTGGCTGGCCACCTCGCCGCCTTCGTATCCACCCATGCCGTCGGCGACGACAAACAGGCCATGCGACGACACGTGCAAGAGCCCATCTTCGTTGCTCTCGCGGCGGCCCACGCTGGTGGCGGCGAAGCTCTGCACGCGAATCGGTGCCGGACGCGACGGAGTACGCACAGCGACGGCAGGGACCACAGGCAGCGGAGTGATAGGCGATACGGCGGACATCTCGACCTCCCTTTCGCCTCTCTGCTATCGCCAAAGACGTGCCACGGGCTCTCCGTCGAGAACCGCGCGCAACCTGGGGGATCGTCCCCCCACCCCAGGCACTTTGGCCCGCTTCAGCTGGGGGATGTTTCCCCGCCCCTCCCAAGCCGGCCGGCCCGCCGCGTTGTCTATCCACATCCATCTGGGTCCGCGACTTGTTGAGTGCGCCCAAGCCGTTTGCCGCGCTTCAGCGGGCAATCGTCACGGATCTGCGGAGGGCTGCTCGAAGTCTACTGAATGCGATCCTTGGGTTTCATCTTCCGCGGATTGCTCAAACAATGTCGTCTGTCTTCCGGGTTTATTATCCAATTTGCCATAGAGCGATGCCACAGACTTCTCGAACTGATTGAGCGCATTCTCGTGATGGCATAGGAACCACTTCTTATGATTTTCGAGATATACATTGCGAATGCCCGGATGCCTCAAGTCCAATGGGACTCTCTCCATACGAGGGTCCACGCTATCGAATCCAGTGAACGGCGCAGATAGACGGCTTCTGATCATGGCCACATAGTCGGGATTGAGTTCAATGCCAATCACCTTTCGGTTAAGCTGCTGGCACACGCGGAGGGTAGTGCCACTTCCGGCAAAAGGATCTAGGACAAGATCTCCTGCATCCGAAGAAGCAAGCACCATTCGCTCGATAAGTCCTTCTGGCTTCTGGGTTGGGTGATTCTGGCGATTTTCGTTGCAGTAATGTACGTGAGAAAATTCCCAAACATCTCCAGGATTCGCTCCCCGCATATTGTTTCTGTGCCGATAATACTTCTGCGGAACACGAACAGCATCAAGATTAAATTTGGGCTTTTCCGATTTCGCAAACATCAAAATATCGTCATGGCGCGGTGAAAAGCCTTTTGTTCTGCCCATACCCTGAGTGTAATGCCAGACAATCCAACTATTGAAAAACATGTGAAATTCTCTGTCAAGTATGCCATATAAATATGAAATAAAACGAAATCCCATAAAAACATATAAGGTTCCATTTGGCTTTAGAAGCCTATGCGCCTCACGGAGCCAACAACGAGAAAATGAAAGATATTCATCGAAGTCTTGAATGTCGTGATTGTTGCCAAAGTTCTTTCCAAGATTATATGGCGGATCGGCGACGATGAGATCTATTGAGCCTGCCGGCAACTTTTCAAGCTCGGTCAGAGCGTCGCCAGCAATAATTTCGACACTATTCATCTGTCTTAATCCATTCGTTCTTCTTGGCCATTTCAAGCCATCCAAGGAAACCCTTCTTCGAGTTGATCACCTTTCGATCAAGAAGCTGGCAGAAGTCCCAGGTCGAGCGTTTTGTCAGTTTAACATAGTGAATATCTCGGACTTGTAACTGACCACTGCCGAGGGCAGGATTATAGCTAATGTCGGAGTCTGAAAGATATTTCAGATCATATGAATGATGCGCTACAACTTCCATGATACTATCCACAAGTCCCGTTTGTGCATTTTTGGTTGAATACACACGGTGCTTCAGAGATAAAATAACAAAAATGTAATCAGGATCATCTATGTATGCTGTCCTAATTCTCTGAAACGATGTAATATTGGGAGACTTACCACTTGATTCGATATCTTCGGCTGTTGCCTTTACATCCACTTCAGCCGTCACACCAGATTCAGTCTTGCGCTCCTTCTTGAACTGAAGAATTACATCAGCCATATAAAGGCGTTCTTTTGCTTCTACATTAATGAGTGCATACTTGTTGTTCTTGTCTTCAACCACATCTTGAAACACTTCAACAGCCCAGGCCTCGACAAAAGGGCCGGCTATTTTATTTATATTCTCCATGGGGAGACCAAGCTTCAGATTCGTATTGATAATGATCTTGTTGCGCTTCGCCTGAATGGCATTATTCATAATCGCATCAATCGCAGCGATCACAAAGGCCGAGCAGTCCTCATAATCGATACTCTGCTTTGGCTGCTTCAATTCAAGTTCATCGTATTGCATTGTGCTATCGCTCTATCACTAAAGTCCGCGAAACCCCATTGACGCGCATCGCATCAACACATCCTTCAGCCGACTGCAGCTGATGTGGAAATACGCCGTGACCCGCGCGTCGCGAGGCACTCTTTTTTGGTAGGGCGCAGCCTACGCCAAGACGTGCGGTACGTGTAGCTCGCCGCGCGAGAGAAGCTGACGGCAGATGACCATGCGCTGCACTTCGTTGGTGCCCTCGCCGATCTCGCACAGCTTGGCGTCGCGCATGTGGCGCTCGACGGGGTACTCGCGGGTATAGCCATAGCCGCCGTGGATCTGCACGGCGCGGTTGCATGCCCGCATCGCCGCCTGCGCTGCGTACAGCTTGGCCATCGATGCGGCCAGCGTGATGCGCTGGCCTTGGTCGTACATCCAAGCGGCGCGTCGAATCAACAGGCGCGCAGCGTCCAGTTCGGTCGCGTTGTCAGCGAGCATGTTCTGGATCGCCTGGAACTCAGCCAGCGACTTGCCGAACTGCTTGCGCTCGCGGGCATAGCGACGGGCCGCTTCGTGCGCGCCATAGCCCAGGCCCAGCGCCATCGCCGCGATGGTGACGCGTCCCTTGTCGAGGATCTTGAGCGTGTCGATAAAGCCGTGATCGACCTGACCCAAGCGCTGGCTGTCGGCCAGTCGAACATCGTCGAGGATTAGCTCGGCGGTGTCCGAGGCATGCAGGCCCATCTTTTCCAGCACCTTGCCAGCGCGGAAACCCGGAGTGCCGCGCTCGACGATAAAAGCGGTGATGCCGTGCTGCTTTTTTTCCGGTGTGCTGACCGCGAGCACGACGTACGTGCCGCCCACTGACCCCTGCGTGATAAAGGTCTTGGTGCCGCTCAGGCTCCAGCTTCCGTCGGCAAGGCGGGTGGCGCGGGTGCGGGCACCGGCCGCATCAGATCCCGAACCCGGCTCGGTCAAGCCCCAGGCGCCCAGCTTCTTGCCGCTGGCCAGATCGGGCAGGTACTTCATCTTTTGCTCTTCGGTGCCGGCGAGCAGAATATGGCCTGAGGCGAGGCCGTTGTGCGACGCGACGGTGATGGCAACGCTGCCGTCGACGGCGGCAAGCTCTTCGACGACCAAGGCGATGGCCTGCAGCGACATCTCGGCACCGCCGTAGCGCTCGGGAATCGCCATGCCCAAGAGCCCCAGCGCGCCCAGCTTGGGAACTAGCTCATGCGGAAAGCGCTCTTCTTCGTTCCACGCGTGGCAAAAGGGAGCCACTTCCGCCGCGGCGAATTCGCGCACGGTCTTTTGCAGGACGCGCAGATCTTCGGGCAGTTCAAAGTCAAGCATGATGGACCTTTGTCTATCTGGCGCAAGCGCACCTCGATGGTGACCCATTCCGTCGCTGCGCAGGCATGTGGGGAAGTCAGGCTAGGAAAGTCGGCTGGCCTCAGCGTGGGGGCGAACCACAGACTCGATGAAGTCGACGATCTCATGCGTCGAGGCACCGGGCTTAAACAGCGCCCGCACGCCGCGCTCGCGCAGATCTTTTTCATCCTCTTCGGGAATGATGCCGCCGCCGAACACGATCACGTCGCCCGCACCGCGCTTGCTTAGCTCGCCCATCACCGCAGGGAACAGCGTCATGTGCGCGCCCGACATGATCGAAAGTCCAACGGCGTCGACAGCCTCTTGCACCGCGGTGGCAGCGATCATCTCGGGCGTCTGATGCAGGCCGGTATAGATCACTTCGTATCCGGCATCCGACAGCGCGCGGGCAACGACTTTGGCGCCGCGATCATGGCCATCCAGCCCCGGCTTGGCGATCAAGATGCGGAGCTTGGCCGCGCCCGCAGGCGCTCGGCTTTTGCCTCCCTGGTTCTCAGACATGGTCAACGAACTCCTTTAGCAGCGAGCGCGCGATGACGATGCGCTGAATCTCGCTCGTGCCTTCATAGATGCGCTGCACTCGGGCGTCGCGCAGGTATCGCTCGACGGGAAACTCATGGGTATAGCCATAGCCGCCGTGGACTTGCAGCGCCATGTCGCAGACGCGGCCTGCCATCTCGGACGCATACAGCTTGGCCATCGCCGCTTTGGCGGAATACGGCTGGCCTTCTTGCTTGAGGCATGCAGCCCGCAGCGTCAGCAAACGCGCGGCATCAAGCTGCGTTGCGGCATCGGCCAGCATGTTCTGGATGGCCTGAAAGTTGGCGAGCGCCTGGCCGAACTGCTTGCGCTCTTTGGCATACGTCGTCGCGGCTGCCAGCGCAGCCCGCGCCACGCCCACGGCCTGCGACGCGATGCCGATGCGGCCTCCGTCCAGCGCTGCCATCGCCAGCTTAAAGCCGTCGCCGACTCGACCGAGCAGCGCCGAAGCGGGCACCACACAGCCGTCGAACGTCAGCGGCACCGTTGTCGAGCCGTGCAGACCCAGCTTGTGCTCGGGTTTGCCGGCGGAAAGGCCCGGCGTGTCGCCCGGAACGATAAACGCGCTGATCCCAGAAGCCGCCTTGCCGCCCGCCCGCAGGCCAGCGCCTCCATCGGTGCGCGCCCAGACGATCAACACGCGGGCCCGATCGCCCGATGTGATCCACAGCTTGCTGCCGTCGATGCGATAGCCGTCTTGGGTCTCTGTGGCGATGGTGCGCATGCCGGCTGCGTCGGATCCAGACTGTGGCTCGGACAGGGCGAAGGCTCCGCACACGGCCTCGCCCGAGCACAGCATGGGCACGTACGTTTGCCTCTGTTCGTCGCTGCCAAAGGCCACGATAAGCTCGGCCACCATGTTGGTGACGGCCATGGCAACGGCGACAGAGGCATCGGCGGCAGCGATCTCGGTCAGCGCCAGCGAATAGGCAACTGCCCCAGCCTGTGCCCCGCCAAGCTCGTCGGGTACGTTGACGCCCAAAAGTCCCAAGTGGCCAAGCTGACGAAGCTCTGACGCAGGAAACAAGCCCTGCAGATCGCGCTCAGCCGCCCGCGGCGCCAGCGTACCCGTCGCGAACTCGCGTGCGGTCTTGACGATTAGCTGCTGTTCTTCGGTAGGCTCAAAGTTCATTTTTCGCTGCCGAACAAGTCGCCCATCGGGAAGCTCACCTTGACCATCTGGCCCAGGGGATCATCAAACGAAAGCGCGAGCACGCGGTCAGCGACGCACTTGGCCAGCTTGGCATCCTGCGGCTCGTCTGCAGCGAAGCCCGCCGAGGTCGCGCTGCCACCCGGACCGACGTACAGCGTCATGCGCAGCGCCTTCACCGCCGCAGTGCCCGCCCGGCCTTTGCATGCGGCCAGGGCTGCTTTCTTCTTGGCGAGCACGCTCGCGATGCGCTCTTTTTGCCAGGTTCCCGTCGGTGTGCGCGCAGCAAAGTCGATGGGACAGGTCAGCTCGCCCTCGCCGCCTTTGGGCGTCGGAAACTGCGTCTTTTCGAGCGTCGCCACCACGCACTGCTCGATCTCGGTACTGCCGAGGCTGGAATCAACGATCGCCACCCACTTGGGACGCCCGCTGGGCAGCACGCGCACCTTGAGCTCAAGGTGCCCTCCAACATAGTGCAGACGCCCCGCTTGCTCGTCGTAGCAGCGACGCATGGCCGCGTGGTTGGCCTGCAGCACCCGCTGCACCGCGCCGTCTTCTAGCTCACCGACGATACCCTCGACCTGCATGTCGGCTGCGACAGGCGGCGGCGCTTCGACCTTGGGTTTCTTCTTGCTATAAGCCGGCTCGACGAGCCCTGCACACAGCAAGAGCCCGATCCAGCCAGCTGACATCAGGTACTTCATCTGGGCGGTTTCCTCGCGACGCTACATGATGGGGCGCAGGTAAAAGTTGCACTGCACTGGAGTCAGCGTCTGTCCCGTCGGATACGACCAGCCCTTGACCGCCTCCAAGATGCAGGCTTCTAGCTCTTTGCGTTCACCGCTGTTTAGAACGTTGGCTTCTTGCGCCCGTCCATCGGGGCTGACCAGCATCGAGATGCGGATCTCTGCCTCGAACTTCTTGCCGCCGTTGCGCTCGGACTCTTGCATCCAGCAGCGCGAAATATCGGGGCTGGTCTGCGCCTTGCGCGTGCAGACCTTGCGCACTTCCGCGGCCCGTTCCTCGGTGTTCTCGACGGTGGGCGTCTCATAAGCCGGCGCCTCGGGCTTGACATAGGGCCTGGGCGTCGGCTTTGCCACCTTGGGTGGCTCTGAACAGCCGCTGGCCAAACAGACCGTCGCAAGCGCGATCGAAGCGGGCAATCGGCAGAGGAGATCGTAGGTCCTGCGCATGAGAGGCTCCTTCGCCCGTGGGCCGGGGGTTCTTACTCTTTCAGGATGGCACTTGCGATGACCAGGCGCTGAATCTCGCTGGTGCCTTCATAGATCTCAGTGATCTTCGCATCGCGGTAGTGGCGCTCGGCGGGAAAATCTTCGACAAAGCCGTTGCCACCGAAGATCTGCACGCCTTCCTTGGCCGCGCGGTTGGCCACTTCCGACGCAAACAGCTTGGCCATGGCTGATTCCTTGCTGTGGCGCACGCCGCGATCTTTTAGCGTCGCCGCGCGCAGCGTCAGCAAGCGAGCCGCGTCGATCTCGGTGGCCATGTCCGCCAGCTTCCACTGGATCGACTGGTGGTTGGCGATGGGCTGACCAAACGTCTTGCGCTCAAGCGCATAGCGCCCAGCGTCTTCGTATGCCGCGCGGCCAATGCCCAGCGCTTGCGCCGCGATACCGATGCGTCCTCCGTCGAGCGTGGCCATCGCGACCTTGAAGCCCTGGCCGACCTCGCCCAGAAGCTGGCTCTTGGGCAGAAAGACATCGTCGAGGAAGATCTGACACGACTGCGAGCCGCGAATGCCCAGCTTCTTGTCCGGCGGTCCAGTGCGCACGCCCGGCGTGTTCATCGGCAGGATGAACGACGTGATCGCTTTGTGCCCCGAGTCGCGGCCCGGTGGGTCCGCCATGCAGAACAGCACGCAGACATCCGCGACGGGACCGTTGGTGATCCAGTTCTTCACGCCGTTTATGACAAAGCCGTCTTCGCCGCTTGGGCCTTTGGCCGGGCGAGCGATCGTCTTCTGCGCCGCGGCGTCGGATCCTGCCTCAGGTTCGCTGAGCGCAAAGCAGCCGAGCAAGCGGCCCTGGGCGAGCGGCGTCAACCACTTCTGCTTCTGTTCTTCGTTGCCGAACTTGTAAATCGGGTCGCAGACGAGCGAGTTGTTGACGCTCAGGATCACGCCCGTTGAGGCGCAGGCGCGCGAGATCTCTTCCAGCACCAGCACGTACGAGACCGTGTCCAGACCGGCGCCGCCGTACTGTTCGGGAATGGCGATGCCCATAAAGCCCAGCTCGCCCATGCGCGCGACGAGCTCGCGCGGGTGGCGGTGGTTGTGATCGATCTCGGCGGCCTTCGGCAGCACTTCGTTCTTAGCGAACTCGGCGGCCACCTTCTGCGCCATCTGTTGCTCGTCCGTAAGTTGCAGATCCATACGAGTGTTCCTCTTGCATGCGACCTTGCCACGAAGCGCCCGGCGCGAGCAAGAACGGCCTCGCCGAGACAATCCTAGCCGCACTCGCGCAAAGCCAGCGCTGCCCTGTGTCAGATGTCACCCCCATCGCGCTAAGGCCATTGTCGTGTCCGCGGTGACAGGCTAGCGTCTGTCGCGTGCCAGCTCAGCGCTCCTTGCCCGCGGATGCGTCGACGGACCTAGACGCGTCGCTGCTTTTTTCGCGCCTGCGCCGTACGCAGGTCGTGCGGCTGGTGCGTCGAGCGCTGCCCGCGACATGGCCAGGCCGGCAGCGCGTGCTTGTGGCCTGCTCGGGAGGGCCCGACTCAACCGCCTTGATGCTGTCGATTGCCTTGCTGCGCGAGTCGCAGAGCCTGGTGCCGCACGTCGTCTGCATCGATCATCAATTGCGCCCGGCTGCCGCGCAGGAAGCGCAGCAGGTCGTCGCGGTCGCGCAGCGCTTGGGCCTGTCAGCGCAGATCCTTCCCGTCGAGGTCGCAGCAGGGCCGTCCCGACAAGCGCAAGCGCGCAACGCTCGCTATCAGGCCCTGGTATTGCTCGCCGAGCAGCTCGATGCGCCGTGGATTCTTCTCGGTCACACCCGCGACGATCAAGCCGAGACCATGCTGATGCGCTGGCTGGCTGGCGCCGGACCGAAAGGACTCGCCGGGATGTCCGAGGTTGCCCAGCCGCCGTGCGCGTGGCCTTCTTTCGTGCGGCTTGTGCGACCGTTGCTTGCCGTGTCGCGGGCGCAGATCCAAGGATTCCTACGCCAAGCGACTCCGATCATTGCGCCCCTTCCCATCGACGATCCCAGCAACGCGGATCCGCGCTATCTGCGCTCGCGCCTGCGAAGCGAGGCGCTGCCGATCCTGCGACGCCTGGCTCCGCACCTCGACGCGCATCTCTTGGATCTTTCGCAACAACTGGCCCGCGATGCCGCGCTGCTCGACGAGCTAGCGGCCCAGGCGCTGCAGACTCTTTTGCGACCGCCAGCCAGCGCCCGATCGCCTGCACCATCGCGTGACGATCGACTGGCCCTGCCTGTCCGTGAGCTGGCAGCGCTGCCAGGCGCCCTGACCGCACGCATCTTCCGTCGCCTGCTGGGGTCGCAGCTTGGTGCTCGGCACGTGACGGCGCTGCTCTCGCTTTGTGCCAGTACAGCGGGGCGCAAGTGGCTGGATCTTCCGGGCTGCGGACGAATCGAACGCAGCCGCGGCTGGCTGCTTTTGCCACGTCTGTCGCCTGCCGCGCGGACCATGCAAGCCAGCGCTACGCCTGATTATCTGGGGGCCCAGACACATGCCCAGGATCCCCCTGCGCTCGACGGATGGGAAGCCGATGCTTAGGTTGACTGGCAGTGTTCGTGTGCAATAATGGCAAGACTTCGCGCCGGGCTAGTGATACGGCGCAGTCGTGGGCAGTGAGTTTGGGTCGGCACACGGCGAGCTCAAAAAGAAGGTCCTCCCCGACGGTGAGCTGCGAAGTCTCTCCCTTTTAGTTTCAAGAGGTGTGTGTTGCGTCAGACGCAGAAGACAGTCCTGGTCTGGGTGATGATGGCGTTGGCTTTCGTCGTCGCCTACGAGCTGATTTTGGGGGCTCGCAGCCAGAGCGAGAAGCGTCCCAGCTTCAGCGATTTCATGCAGGCCATCGAGAAGACTCCGGCGCAGATCGAAAACGTGCGCATCGATGGTCAGGAATACGTCGTCACCTATAAGAAGCAGCCCCCTGACGACAAAGTGAAGCTGGTCGGCCCGTCTGAGCTGTCGCAGGGCCATGTGCTGGCGGCGCTCGACAAGGCCGGCATTCATTACGAGATCGAAAAGCGCGACGACAGCGGCTGGCTGACGCTGCTTTTGGGCAGCTTGCTGCCCATGGTCGTCATCGTCTTTTTGTTCTACGTCATCATGCGGCAGATTCAGGCCGGGGGCGGCAAGGCGATGAGCTTTGGCAAGGCCAAGGCCAAGCTCTTGTCCGACAGTCAGAACAAGGTCACCTTCGCGGACGTGGCCGGCGTCGAAGAAGCCAAAGACGAGCTGGAAGAGATCGTCGCGTTCTTGAAGGACCCCAAGAAGTTCACGCGCCTCGGCGGTCGCATTCCCAAGGGCGTGCTGATGATGGGCCCGCCGGGAACTGGCAAGACGCTTCTGGCCCGCGCCATCGCCGGGGAAGCCGGTGTGCCGTTCTTCAGCATCTCGGGCAGCGACTTCGTCGAGATGTTCGTGGGCGTCGGTGCCAGCCGTGTGCGCGACCTGTTTGAGCAAGGCAAGCGCCACGCTCCCTGCATCATCTTTATCGACGAGATCGATGCGGTGGGCCGTCACCGCGGGGCCGGTCTGGGCGGTGGTCACGATGAGCGCGAGCAGACGCTGAACCAGCTTCTCGTCGAGATGGACGGCTTTGAGTCGAACGATGGCGTCATCATGATCGCCGCGACCAACCGGCCTGATGTCTTGGATCCAGCGCTCTTGCGGCCCGGCCGCTTTGACCGTCGCATCGTCGTGCCGCGCCCCGATGTCAAAGGCCGCGAAGGCATCCTGCGCGTGCATGCGCGCCGCGTCCCGATCGGGCCGGATGTCGATCTGGCTGTCGTCTCGCGCGGCACACCGGGCTTTTCCGGCGCCGATCTGGAATCGCTGGTGAACGAAGCCGCGCTGCTGGCGGCCCGTCGCGACAAGAACATGGTCGAGATGCGCGACTTCGAAGAGGCCAAGGACAAGGTCCTTATGGGCCCCGAGCGCAAGTCGATGGTGATCTCGGAAAAAGAGAAGCGCATCACCGCGTATCACGAGGCCGGACACACGCTCGTCGCGCGCCTGATTCCCAATGCCGATCCGGTGCATCGCGTCACGATCATTCCGCGCGGTCCGACGCTGGGTGTGACGCAGCAGCTTCCCGTCGAAGATCGCTTGAACGCCACCAAGGAATGGGCCGAGGGCACGATCTGCGTGCTCATGGGCGGCCGCGTCGCGGAAGAGCTGATCTTTGGCCACCTGACCACGGGCGCCGGCAACGACATCGATCGCGCCACAGATCTGGCGCGCAAGATGGTCTGCAACTGGGGCATGAGCGAAAAGCTCGGCCCGCTGACCTTTGGCCGTCGCGAAGAGCACGTCTTTTTGGGTCGCGAGCTGGCGCAAAGCCAGAACTACTCGGAAGAGACGGCGCAGATCATCGACTCGGAAGTAAAGCGCATCGTCCTTTACCAGTACGGCCACGCGCGCACCCTGCTTGAGACCCATCTTGATCAGCTCAAGGTGCTGGCCGAGGCGCTGCTGACCAACGAGACGCTGTCCGGCGATGACATCGACGTCGTGATCAAGGGCGGCACGCTGCCGCAGCGACCGGCGCGCCCGCTGAGCAACCGCAGCGACGCCAACTCAGACTCGCCCGGCGTCTCGTCCGGCCTGCTATCCCCTGGCCTTCTGCCGACGCCCACCCCCGAAAAAGCCTAGCAAAGCGCCGGAGTAACCGGCCAATGCTTCAAAAATAAGTAATAAATATATTTTTATTACGATTTGAGGCATTGTTTTCTATTTTTGTAGACCGTTTGTTTTCTGTTTCATTCTTTATTGCCCGTTACTCCAGCACGGTCCGGGCCGCACGCCGCTTTAGGACGCGCCATCTTGGGCGTCCACCACCAGTCAGCGTCGTCGCGCGTTGACAGGGAAAGGGCTCTCCCGGTAAGACCGTTTGAATGAACCATCGGCGAGGTCCGCACCATGAGCGCTGAGCTGCTGTCTGAGTTTCCTTTTGCCATGACGTCGACAGAGCCCATCGCAGCTAAGGCGGGCAAGAAGCAGGGCAAAGGCAGCTCTGCCGACGGGCTGATGCTGCGCATGTACAAGCTGGGGAACGGGCTGCGCGTGCTCTTGCTGGCTGATCCCTCGGCTCCGGTCTTGGCTTATCAGACGTGGTTCCGCGTCGGCTCGCGCCACGAACAGGATGGCAAGACCGGCCTGGCCCACCTGTTTGAACACCTGATGTTCAATGAGACCGAGCACCTGCCAGCCGGCGAGTTCGACCGTCAGATCGAGCGCCAAGGCGGCAGCACCAACGCCGCTACCTGGGTCGACTGGACGTACTACCAAGACGACCTGCCCAAAAGCGAGCTAGAGCTTGCCGTGCGCCTAGAAGCCGAGCGCATGCAGCACCTGGTCATCCAGCGCCATCAGGTCGAGTCTGAGCGCGGGGTCGTGATCAGCGAGCGCCGCCTGCGCGTCGATGACGATGTCGACGGCTTCATGTCAGAAGAGCTGTTTCGCCTGGCCTTCGACAAGGGACACCCGTACCACTGGCCGACCATCGGCTGGATGCGCGACATCAAGCGCCTGTCCTTGCGCGATGCCATGGCCTTTTATCGAACGTTCTATGCGCCGAACAACGCGCTCTTGGTTGTCGTCGGTGATATCGATGAAAAGCAGACGCTTTCATTGATTGAAAAACACTATGGGCCGATCCCGGCACAGGCGCTGCCCAAGGGGCACTATCAGCCGCTTGCCGAGCGCAAGCCGCAAGCCGCCGAGCGTCGTGCGCTGTTCAAAAAGCCGGTGCAAAGCGACAAGCTGCTCATGGGCTATCAAGCGCCTGCGTTTTCGTCGGACGAGCATGTCTGGCTCGACTTTTTGAGCGAGCTTTTGATGGGCTCGCACTCGTCGCCGATCCATCGCGATCTGGTGGTCGAGCGCGAGATCGCCACATCGATCGGCGGCAGCGTCACCCCGTTCCGTGATCGCGGCCTGTGGGAGATCTCGGCCTCGCTCAAGCGCGGGCACACCGCGGAAGAGCTGCTGTCCCTGTTCGATGCCCACGTCGAGCGCGTGAAAAAAGAAGGCGTGCGCAGCGACGATGTCGAACGAACGCGAGCCCGCCTTTTGACCGAGTTTTATACCGGCATGCGCACCGCCCATGGCAAGGCGGCGCAGCTTGGTGAATTCGACACGGTGGCAGGCGACTATCGCACGCTGTTCGATGTGCCGGCGCAGCTACGCGCGGTGACCGCTGATCAGCTGCAAGCGGTGGCCCGCACGTATCTGGTTCCTGAGCGGCGCACGCTGCTGATCGTGCGGCCCGAGACCCCCGCCCGCGGCAAAGCGGCGCAGCAAGCGGAGCGTGCCTAATGGCGGCCACGTCGCAAAAAAACCAACCCAGCTCAACGCAGGCGAAGCTGATCTTGGAACAGAACCACAGCCTGCCCTTGTGCCGGGTGCAAGTGACGCTGCGCACAGGTGCCGCCAGCGACGCCAAGCCCGGACCCGAGCTGGGCTTGGGCAAGCTGCCCGACGGCGCCATGGCCGGCCTGTGCAACTATGTGACCGAGCTTCAGCGACGCGGGGCTGGGGGCAAGACGCGGGCTCAGCTCGACGATGCCATCGATGCCTTGGGCGCGTCGGTGCAGGTTCTGTGCTGGCATGACTCGGTGCTGTTCGAGGCGATGGCGCTCAAAGAACACATCGATGCGGCCTGCGCCATCCTTGCCGATGTGCTGGCGCATCCCGACTTTTCCCAAAGCGAAAGCGACAAGCTGCGGCGCGAGCTAGACGCCAACCTAGACGATCTGCGCGACGACGATGGATCGCTGGCCGGGCGCTTTTTTGCCCGCGCTCTATACGGCAGTCACCCGTATGCCCTGCCCGTCGGCGGCACGCACGACAGCATCGCGCGCTATCGCGTCGAGCTGGCGCGCACCTGGTTTGCCCATCATCTAGTCGCGGGAAACGTCGTCTATGGCGTGTCGGGCGCGCTGGGCGAAGACGAAGCGCAGGCGCTTTTGGCGCGGCACTTCACGGGCGCTGCCCAGGCCCTGCCCGCCGGCCCCATCCGCGACGTGGATCTAAGCCCGCCCCCCGTGGCGAAAAAAGCCCGCCGCAGGCTGCGCGTCGTCGTCGTCGACAAGCCCAACCGTACGCAGTCGCAGATCTATATGGGTCAGCTAGCGCCGCACTGGCGCGATGCTCACTATCTGCCGCTTCTGGTTTCCACGACGGCATTTGGCGGAACCTTCACCGCTCGCTTGATGGACGAAGTGCGCGTCAAGCGCGGCCTTTCGTATGGCGCGTCGGCGCGCTTGGGCCAAGGACGCGGGGTGCGCGGCCTGGTGGTCCACGTCATGCCGTCGGCCGAGCAGACCGGCGAGACGCTAGAGCTGATCCTGCGCCTGTATCGCGAGTGGGCCGAAGGCGGCCTGCGTCCCGACGAGGTTGCGTTCAGCAAAGGCTATCTGCAAAAGAGTCACGCCTTTACCATCCAGACCGCCGACGATCGCTTGGCGCTGCGCACGCGCCTGCTGCTTTGCGATATGCCGCAGGGCTATGTCACCGACTTCCCCGAGCGCATCGCTGCCGTCGATGAAAAAGCCATTCGGCAGGCGATGGATGCCTGTCTGCACCCCGACGAGCTCGTTGTGACGCTGGTGGCCACCGCGAAAAACGTCCTGCCGCAGCTTGCCAAGATCGCCGCCCTCAAAAACGCCGAGATCGAGGTCGTCCCCTTCGATAGCTACTAGGCAGCGGCGGGCCGCGTGAATTCGATACTATTTGTTCGATGTTTTATATTTCTTAATAAATTTATTTATCAATTAATATTAATTCGTCGCTCTCCCGTTGTCGCACCCGCAAGCCTGCCGACATCTAAGCAGCGCTGCAGCCAGAGGACGCCGTTGGCTGCGGCCTTCCCGTTGTCTGAATAGCCCCCGAAGTGCCTTACAGGAGATCCGAATGATCCGTCGACGCGCGTTCTTGCAGTCTGCATCTCTCGGTGGCTTGGCCCTTGGATCGGGCCTGGCGAGCTCGCTGTGGTCACGATCGGCGCAGGCCATCCCGCTGCCGCCGCGCCTGATCCTGCCGGAAAACCCGCGCGACCCGCTGCGCCTGCCATCGGGAAAAAAGAAGTCCGTGCTGATCATCGGCGGCGGACTTGCTGGCCTGTCCGCCGCGCTTGAGCTGGCCGAGCGCGGCTATCAAGTCACGCTGCGCGAGGCCTCGTCCGTGCTGGGGGGCCGGCTGGCCACGCGCCGCATCAAGCTGCCAGTGGGCGAGTTTTCCGTCGAGCACGGCCTGCACATGTGGTTTGACAACTATCACGTGTGCAAGGAAATCCACGCGCGCCTGGGCGTCAACAAGTACTTCCGACCGTACAACCAAGTTCACTTCCAGTACCGCACGTACAAGCCGGAAGTCCTCGAATCGAACCCGCCGCGCTATCCCGAAAACATGCTCAAGCTCATCGAGCGCTCGCCGAACCTGAACCTGCTCGATGCCCTGGCCAACTTAAAGACGCTGGCCGACTCGATGTTTTATGACCACGCCACCAATACGGCGCGCTTCGACGGGCAGACGCTGCGGGCTTGGGCGCGCTCGCGCGGGGTAAACAACAAGTTCTATGACGTCATCCTGCAGCCAGCTGCATCGGTGACGCTGAACGATCCTGAAAAGATCAGCGCCGCCGAGATGCTGGAGCTCATGCACCTTTACTTCGTCGGCCAGCCCAAGGCGATGAACCGCCAGATCACGACGGTCGATCACCACACCGCGGTGATTGGCCCATGGGAAGCGCGGCTGCGCTATCTGGGCGTGCGCATCGAGCTATCGCGTCCGGTCAAGGGCCTGCGCATTCAGCTCGATCGCGCGCTTGGCGAAGTCGGCAGCAGTGAGACCTTTGATGCCGTGGTGCTGGCCACCGATGTGAAAGGCACGCAGAGTGTGCTCGCAGGATCGGTGGCGCTCGACAGCCCAGCCGCTGAGTCGCTGGCCGACCTCAAGGCCAAGGTGGGCGCGATGCGCGTGGCGCCGCCGTACAAGATCCTGCGCGTGTGGCTCGACAAGCAGCCGCGCGCCGAAGTGCCCGATGTGCTTGAGACGCCGCAGCACCGTCCGATCAACCTGCTTGCGCAGTACCACCTGCTGGAAGACGAGTCGCGCGACTTCGCGCAGCGAACCGGCGGATCGGTACTGGAGTTTCACCTGTACGCGAACCCGCTTCTGTCCGTGGTGCCCGATGATGCCCTGTGGCCGCTGGTCCGCGTCGTCGCGCTGGAGCTCATGCCCGAGCTAGCGAGCGCCAAGCTCTTGGCGCGCACCGTCGGTTCGTACAGCAACTTCACATCGTTCGAGGTCGGCCAAGGCACGGCGCGCCCGACGAGCCGCTATGCCAGCGAAAACGGCGTCGAGAACCTCTCGCTGTGCGGCGACTGGGTCGGCACGCCGCAGTATCCAACGGCGCTGATGGAGCGCGCCGTGGTCACAGGTCGCGAGGCAGCCAACGCCATCCTGCTTTCGGACCATGTGCGGCAAGTGCCGTACTGGGTGACAGCCTCGCGAGGGCCAGGACTGATCTAGGCAAGCCCGGCGAATGCGGCGAAATTTCCGACGATGGATGCTGGGTCTTGCCCTGGGACTGTGCGCAGCGCTCGCGGCTTTTGTACTGCGCGATGCGGTATGGCTACAGCCGACGCCCTATGGTGCGCTGACGCTGAGCGCCGACGTCCCAGCCAGCACGCAGCTTGGCGACTTTGAGCTTCTGGTGAGCGGTGGCAGCGACCGACCGCGCGTGGTGCTGCGACACGCAAGCGGACGCGAGGTCTTCGCGAGCCTGCCGGGGCGCGCCTTTGTCGTGGCAGCCCACAACGATGATGTTTTTTCTGAGTCGCGGGGCATGGTTCGGGTCCGCAGCACGACCCGTCTGCGCTGCACGAAGCAGACGCTAAAGCGGCTGATCCGCGAAGAACATCGCGTCGTGCTCGAAGGCGAGCTGAGCTGTTCCAAGGGCACTCTGCCCTGGCGTATGCAGTTCGAAGCGGCACGCGAGCCGGGGGCCGAAAAGGCCGTGGCCTTTGCGCTGCGCCTGTTGCCAGCGACCGGCTCGGCTCTGGTCGACGTGCGCACGGTGGCGCTGGTCGCGGCCTCAAGCGCCGACGAAGGCCACTATGGCTTTGGCGAGCAGTTCACGTACTTTAACCAGAAAGGTCGACGCCTGCCGATTGTCGCATCGGAACAAGGCGTGGGGCGCGGCCTGCAGCCGATCACTCTCGGGGCCGACGTGACCGCAGGCGGCGCCGGAGGAAGCTGGCATACGTCCTATGCTGGCGTGCCGCACTTCGTGACCTCGGCGCTGCGTGGCCTGCTCTTGAGCACGCATGACTATGCCGTCTTTGACATGCGTCGCGACGAAGCCACGGTGATCGAGCTGCGCGCATCGCCACAAGGTGAGCCGGCCATGCACGGCTGGTTTCTGACTGGCGAAAGTCCGCTCGATCTGATCACGACGACGACCGCGCTAACAGGACGCATGCGCCGACTGCCAGACTGGATCGGCAAAGGCGCCATCATCGGCCTACAAGGCGGCACGCAGGTCGTGCGCGAAGCCGTGGCCCAGCTTCAGGCCGAGCGGGTTCCGGTGAGTGCGCTGTGGCTGCAAGACTGGGTCGGGCAGCGCACCACCAGCTTTGGCAAGCAGCTTTGGTGGAACTGGACGCTCGATCAAAAGCGCTACCCCGAGTGGCAGAAGCTCGTCGCCGACCTGCGCGCTCAAGGCATCCGCGTGATGACGTATGTGAACCCATTTCTGGTCGATGTCGAAGAGCGCAAGACCGAGCAAGGCGCCGCGTACCGCAACCTGTTTGCCGAGGCACGCGAGCGCGGCTATCTGGTGAAGCGGCAGGATGGCTCGCCCTATCTAATCCTCAACACCAGCTTTTCGGCAGGGCTCTTGGATCTGACCAATCCTTCGGCATACGCGTGGATGAAACAGGTGCTGCGCAGCGAGGTGATCGCAGCCGGCGCACTCGGCTGGATGGCGGACTTTGGCGAAGCGTTCCCGTTTGATGCCGTCACGCACCAAGCGGTCGATGCAGTGGCCCACCACAACGCCTATCCCGAGCTGTGGGCGAAGCTGAACCGCGAGGCCATCGAAGAAGCCGGCCTGGGCGACGAGGCCACGTTCTTCAGTCGCTCGGGGTATACCCAGTCACCGCGGTACAGCACGCTGTTCTGGCTGGGCGATCAGCTGGTGACCTGGGATGCACACGACGGCATCAAGACCGCGGTCACTGGGCTGCTTAGCTCGGGCCTGTCCGGCTTTTCCTTCAACCACTCGGACATCGGTGGGTATACGACGATTAATAGTCCCATCGCCAACTATCACCGCAGCAAAGAGCTGCACATGCGCTGGGCCGAGCTATCTGCGTTTACCGCGGTGTTTCGCACGCACCAAGGCAACCGACCGCACGAGAACTGGCAGTACAACAGCGATCGGCAGACGCTCTTGCACTTCGCGCGCATGGCTCGCCTGTACGCCTGCTTGGGTCCGTATCGGCAGGCGCTCATGCGCGAAGCCAGCGAAAAAGGCTGGCCACTGGTGCGGCATCCCTGGCTGCACTATCCCGACGAGCCAGCCTTTCGTGATCTCGATCACAGCCAGATCCTTTTGGGATCCGATCTTCTGTTCGCGCCGGTTCTGGATGCCGGGCGCACGCAGGTCGATGTGGTTCTGCCCGATGCGACATGGATCGATGCGCGAAGCGGTCAGGCTCTGGGGCGAGGCCACCATCGCATCGCGGCCCCGCTAGGCCAGCCCGCGGTCTTTGTCCGCGGCGATCGCCCGACCGCTCCCATGCTGCGCGCCTGCATCGCTGAAACAGACAAAGCACTCTGAGCCAGCCGATTTCGCCGACGCGCTTCACCGCGCAGCCTGCGCTCGCAGCACCGCGTCACGAGTCGCTGAAAAAAAGGACGCTGGGATCGGCAGCGTCCCTGGCCAGCACGCCCATCTGGCACAGATCTGAGAGGACGGCCAGCGTGAAGTCGCCGACGTCGGATGGAGTGATCCAATACATCCACTTCACGCTGTCGAGCGATGTTCCCGACGGCAGGATGTCGAGCGCGAGGGCGATGCGGTGCTGCAGCCGATCGATATCGATCGGCACACCGGGCGCTTCGCGCGGGATATCGACATAGCGATGGCGATACGCTTCCGGCTGCGCCCGAAAGACGCAGTGCCACACGACAAACTCGGTCTGTTCGTTCGCATCGGCCGCCACGTGATCCGGCTGCGCAGTACTGACCCAATACGCAAAGCGGCCCGCGATGCGATCGACACGCTGCAGTCGACAGCGAATGCCGTCTGCGCCGTCCTCGCCGCGAACGATCGCAAGCTTGTCGTGGAACGTATATTGCTGCCCGACTGCGTCCGTCACTTCGACGGTGACGCACTCGGTTGCATCCTCGGGAACCGGCGATATCACGCGGCACGGCAACTGCCACATGACACACAGCGTACCGCGTAGAGCCGCGGCGCGAGCCCGTCATTTCCGCGCCTGCTGCACGCGATCGGCTGTACAAAGCGGTATGGCTCAGGCTCGCAAAACGAATGCAGTGCCAAGCACGCCCGACCCTGCGCTAGGTGTTGCCTTGGTCACGGGCGCTTGTTCAGGCATCGGCCGCGCACTCGCAGACCAGCTTGCGGCGCGCGGGCATGATCTGATCCTGGTCAGCCAGCGCCCCGCTGAGTTAGCGCAGACGGCTGCCGCGATCACAGCCCGTCATAGAGTGTCTGCGCATGACGTGGTCTGCGATCTCGCCCGACCGCAGGCCGCCGAAGAACTGTTTACAGCCGTGAGTGCGCGCGGTCTTGCCGTCGACATCTTGGTCAGCAACGCCGGGTTCTTTTTCTTTGGCGAGGCCGTCGATGCTGCACTGCCGCAGGCCAACGCCATGCTGCAGCTTCACGTGGTGACGCCGTCGCTTTTGTGTACGCTGTTTGGTCGCCCGATGCGGGCGCGGGGCCGTGGACACATTCTCTTGGTGTCGAGCATCTCGGCCTTCCGCGACGTTCCCAGCATCAGCTATTACGGCAGCAGCAAGAAGTACCTGCGTGGCTTTGCAGCCAGCCTGCGCAGCGAGCTTGGCGTCTATGGCGTAAACGTCACCTGCTTAACCCCCGGAGCCACCGCCACCGCGCTGTACGATCCGACCGTGGTGCCGGTGGATCTCGCGACGCGCTTGGGCGTGATGATGGATGCTGAAGACGTCGCAGCCGCTGGACTGCGTGCGCTGTTCGAGCGGCGGGCCGAGTGCATCCCCGGTCGCATGAACCGCCTGCTGGCACATACCGCTGCGCTGCTGCCGCAGGCCGTGATCGATGCCGCGCGCCGCCATGCACCGTGGCTTCCGCCCATCAAACAGCCGCCGCGCTAATTGACTATCGCCGCTCGCTCTGTGGCGTATTTTCCGTCGAGACAACACCACATGATGCTCTATTCTGCGACCCTCTTGCTGTCTAGCTTTCTGCTGTTCTTGGTGCAGCCGATCGTGGGAAAGCAGATCGTGCCGTGGTTCGGTGGAACCGCAGCGGTGTGGAGCACCTGCCTGGTGTTCTTTCAGCTCGCGCTGCTCGCCGGGTATGCCTATTCCGATCGATCGAGCCGCCTGCGTGCAGCGACCCAAAGCAGCCTGCACATCGCGCTCTTGCTGCTGAGCCTGGCTTCGCTGCCGATCTTGGTCGATGCTAGCTGGAAGCCTCACGGCGACGAAGATCCGCAAGTCCGCATCGTGTGTCTGTTGGCTGCGACCATCGGCCTGCCGTACTTTCTGCTGTCGACCACAAGCCCGCTTTTGCAGTCATGGATCGCCCGCGAGCATGTGGATGCAGCGACCGCGCAGCGCGTGTATCGCTTCTTTGCACTGTCGAACGTCGGCTCACTTTTGGGTCTGCTTTCGTATCCCTTTGTCATCGAGCCGCGAGTCGCCACGCGAACCCAGGCCATCGTCTGGAGCCTGGCGTACGCTCTGTACACGCTGCTCGCCATCGCCTGCGCCCTGCGAGCGAGACGCAGTGCTGCAACGAGCGTCGCCGCCGAAAAAATCGCTGCAGCAACAGAATCAGAACCAGCCGCGACACCCCAGGCCACCGCCCCGGATCTGCCGCCGCGCGCCCGTGACTTCCTGCGCTGGTTCGTGCTTTCGTGCCTTTCTTCCGTGCTGCTTTTGTCGGTGTCGAATCACCTCACACAGAACGTGGCCTCGATCCCCTTCTTGTGGGTGTTGCCCCTTGCGCTGTATCTGCTGTCGTTTGTGCTGGTGTTCGAAGGGCGTGGCGGACGCGGCTATTACCTGCGCGCGGCGTGGATCGCACCGACGCTGATCCTGCTTGCGCTCATGGCCTGGGGCTTGGTCGAGCGAAGTGGCTTGCTCAAGCTTTCGCTCGCCATTCCGCTGTACAGCCTGGGCCTGCTCGCAAGCTGCACGTTCTGTCACGGTGAGCTTGCGGCGACGAAGCCGGCCTCGCGCTACCTGACGCGTTTTTATCTGCTGATGTCGCTGGGTGGAGCCGCCGGAGGACTTCTCGTCAGCCTGCTCGCGCCCAAGCTGTTCGTCGCCTATCTTGAGCTACCGCTTGCGCTGCTCTTCTGCGCGCTGCTTGCGCTGTGGCTGACCTGGCCTCGCCATCGCATCTTGGGCGGCGCCACACGGCCAGCCATCCCGTTATCGCGCGTTGCGCTCACAAGACGCGCCCTGCCTTGGCTGGCCCCCCTTCTTGCGCTGTCCACAGCGCTTTTCTGTGGCCACTATCTGCGCGCATTTGTGCGCGATGTGCAGAAGCGCAATGTCTTTGCGGCACGCAACTTCTATGGCGTGCTGCGCGTCGTGCAGAGCGCCCCGGACAGCGATCCGAAAGCCGTCCGTCGCTTGCTGCACGGCGCCATCATCCACGGCGAACAGCACCTGGATCCCGCGCGCCGCAGCAGCTTGATGAGCTATTTCGGCAAGACCTCAGGGCTGGGCCTGGCGCTGCGCAGAGCCCCAAGCGGTCCGCGCCGCATCGGAGTGCTGGGCCTTGGCGTCGGTACCATCGCCGCGTACGGTCGCGCGGGAGACACGTTTCGCATGTACGAGATCAACCCGCAGGTCTTGCAGGTCGCTTCTCGTTATTTCTTTTTTCTGTCCGAAAGCAAAGCCCAGATCCAGACCGTGCTCGGTGATGCGCGACTGGTCTTGGAACGCGAAGCGCCGCAGCAGTTCGATGTCTTGGCCGTCGATGCGTTTTCGGGCGATTCCATTCCCATTCACTTGCTTACGCAGGAAGCGCTGCGCCTGTATCTGCGGCACATCAAGCCCGACGGAGTGCTGGCGTTCAATGTCACCAATCGCTACGTGAACGTCGCCCCTGTGTTGCAAAAACTCGCCAGCGATGCGGGCTATCCAGCGTTTCTGATCAGCGATGATGCCGAAGACGACATCCACGACGACCTGTTCCAAAGCGACTGGGTGATCGTCAGCAAGAACGCCGCTCTGCTCGCCGATGAAGAACTGCTGCAGCGTTCCACGCCCATCCCCGCGATCCCTGGCCTGCGCAGCTTTACCGACGACTTCAGTCATTTATTTCAGATCTTGAAGTAATCGCTGAACCCGCATTCGCACCTCTGCAACCCGATCCAAATACGCGTGCCGCGCTCGCGGTATGATGACCTTGGTATGCTCTTTTCTCGTCGCACAGGGTCGCGGTTTCTCTGCGCACTGTTGCCCGCGCTGCTTGGTACAGGTGTGGTGACGCCGGCTTCGGCCAAGACGCACCGACCAGCCGAACCGCGCGCCAGCGTGCGCCATGCGTCGTCTCTGCCCGCTGAGCTAGCCGAAAAGCGCTGCGATGACCTCGACCCCGCATCCTTGGTGCAGGCCATCGAGACCGAGCTACCCAAGCTGCGCCCGCCTGACGAGACAGCCGCTGGTGCGACGCCCGCTTCGCAAATCGAAAGTGTCCGTATTCCCGTCTTGGGCCAGCAGACCTTGGCCGAGTACGCCCGCACCACGCTAGAGCCGCTTTTGGCCTTGGCGCGTCGCGGGCGAAGTGCGCTGTGTCATGCGCTGCCGCAGCAGTTTCGCTTCGTGCGCTTGGCCGATGCGACGCAAGGGCACGTCACCGCGTACTACCACCCCGTCGTGCGGGGCAGTCGAACGCCGAGCGGCATATACAAGCACCCGCTGTATCGTCGCCCAGCCGAGCCGCTTAGCCAGCTTGCCACCGCTGACATCTTGGCCGGCAAGCTCGATGGGCAAGGGCTTGAGCTGATCTATGTCGACAGCCCGTACACCGCGCTCAACATCCACATCGAGGGCTCTGCGACCATCCAGCTGATCGAAGGCGGCGAGATCAACATCACACCCGATGGCCACAACGGACATCCGTATATCAACCCCTTGAAGCTGGCGCGCACTGATCGCGTCGTTCCACCACCGACGCCCAGCGATCCACCGCCTGTGCCAGGGCAAAGCCGGACGCAGAGCTTCTTCCTTGCGCATCCCGAGATCCTGCGCAGCTATTGGGCCAAGAACGCGCACTTCGTGTTCTTCAAAGAGACGCCTCTGCGCGGCAGTGGACGCTTCGGTCAGTTGGTCTCGGGACGCTCGATCGCCGTCGACAGCAGCCTTGTGCCGCTGGGCGTCGCGCTGTGGCTGCGCAGCGAAGTGGCGACCGGTCTGCGCAGTCTCGACGGCAGCGAACAGACGCTGTTTACGCCCATCGGTCGCCTGACCTTGGCGCAAGACACGGGGGCTGCCATCCGCGGCCGCGGGCGCGTCGATCTGTTCGTCGGCAGCGGACCTTCTGCGCAGCTTGCCGCAGCCCGCACCAGCCGCCCCGCAGAGCTGTTTCTAATCCTGCGCAAGAAACCCCCGCGACCCCGCCGCAGCTAACGATTTCCTCTGCGAGTTGAAATATCTATGTTCGCGTTCCGCCAAACGACATAGAGTTTTTCTGTCGTGAGTGGCGGCGAGACGTGTATCGACAACTATCGGCTGTGGGTGGAAGACGACGTGCTCTGCCTGCGCGCCAGCGGCCCCATGACACCCGCGATTATCGACTGGCTGGTGGTGACAGTGCCCGATCTCTTGTCGCGCTATGCGCACTACTACATCCTGGCCGATTTGATCGACGCGGGTGCGATCTCGCCTGAGCTACGCCGCCGCATCGTCGAGTTCACCGCAGCCCATCCGCCGCGCGCCATCGCCTTTTTTCACGTCGGGCTTATCGCCAAGGGCGTCAATGCACTGCTGCTCGGGGCGCTGAACCTGCTCAGCAAGCGCAAGCAGCTTTGGCAGCAGTGCAACACGGAAGCCGAAGCCCGCGCCTGGCTGAAAGAACAGCGCCCTGGTCGCCATCACAGCGCGGCCCTTTCGTAGAGCGCTCGTCACGGCATCGGGTTTCCGCCCAGGCCGGCAGCGCCACGATCTGCGTCAAGATCGACGCCTCGCCAAAAGTCACGTGCTGAGGTTGACGGCTACAGCCAAGACGATGGGCGGCGCATCGCAGAGCAGCCAAAACGCACCGCCCCAGAGAATCCCTGCGGACTCTCTGGGGCGGCTTGTGCGCGGGCCGTATTGGGGGGATTACGGCTGCGGACCCGCGAACACAATCTGCATCAGCTCATACGACACGACGTTGCCGACTCCTGTGTTCTTGATGATGATGTAGCGGTTCTTCTTGGTGGTCAGGTTCACACCCAGAAGCGCGAACTTGTCCCACGCAATCGTGATGTTGCCGCTACCGCTGATCGCTTCCGTCACCAGGGCCGCCCCTGTGCGATAGAACGTGTCGATCTCAGCGAACGAGTTCATACCGCAGCAGTCCGGCGAATCCGAGAACAGCTTCCACTCTTGACCCACCTGCGGCATGGTCGCCGGCAGCTGCAGGATGACGCTTCCCGACGAGCTCGACTGAACGATCTTGTTCGCATCGACCTTCAGGCTCAGCGCATCCCAGTTGATGCCGTAGTTGGGCGGCGGCACCGACGAGCCAACGGCCGTTGCCTTGACCGTCGCATACGTCGCGGGCGGCGCGTTCAGCTCACACAGCGACTTATCATCCGACCAAATGGTGTTGATGATGAAGTCCTGGAAGTACGTGTCCGTCTGCCCCGGCGTTGGCGGCGAGTCCAGGCCCGTCAGACGCGCGTTGGCATAGAAGGCAAACCCAGTGGCCGGTGCCGGCAGGTTCACCGAGGCAGCGGCCGGTGGATAGGCGCGGCCCAGGTTGAACGGCGTCGCCAGCGGATAGTCCTTGAGCGTCGGGCTCGTGCCTTCCTGCACCGTGATGCTCTTCAGCAAGAGCGGGCAGCCAGTGATGGTGTCGTTCAGCGCCATCTCGACGGCCGGTGGCACGGTAACTGGGGCGCCGAAGGTCAGTGCCCAGTTCTCGTTCTTGTGAACCTTGCAGTTCGCGCCATACGTGCCCTTGATGCCTTTCGGCAGCAGCGGGACGCTCTGTCCGGCGGGGCCGCTAAGAGCCTTGATCGCACGATCAAAGCCATCGCTGATGCCCGAGACGTTGCCGCCATTTCCGCAGCCGCTAAGCGCGAATCCGGCCAGTGCCAAAGCGCCAATCATAGGACGAACGAACGACATAGTTAGGTATGACATGATGCTTTCTCCGGTGTTTAGATTCGGGAAACCAGAGGGCTCTGAAATGTGAGGCTTCCACTTCCTCGTTTTCCACCCCAGAACCCCCGCTTCCGACGTCTTGAGCCTTGAGCACGCGCTGTGCCAACTGCAAAACAAGCTCATTTTGATGGGTATGTACGGATTAAACAGGCCCAACCCAGATCCCGCCCGCGAAAGACTTGCCACGAACCCTTCTATTTATGAATTAAATTCGCTCTCGGCTTTCAACTATGCTGGTTCACTAAACTCACATTGCATGCTATTGTGATTTCGTGTAGGCAATAATTTCATGCCCACACCGCCTGATAAATGCACTGTGTGTGTGTTTATCAAAAGCAACACATCGCGAAAATTATTCGCGCCGCGCGATTTCGATCGTTGATGGATAAAAGATGGCTCATCCGCACACGGCGGAATCAAGGCGAGGTGTAACGGCGGGGTGTAACGGCGGGCTAAGGTGGCTATTGTGGGCCGGGGAAGACGAACTCAAACAGAGCATAGGCCGGCTGCCCCGAGTCCGCCTGACGTCGCACGATTAGCTGGCGCTTCGTCGGCAGCATCTTGCCCAGCAAGCCAAAGGCACGCCACGGCAACACCTGCTCTCCGCTGCTTGTGATGCGCCCCGTACTGGCCGGAGTCGCCGTGTTGTACAGCGCGTGCAGCGTGCCATACGTGTATTGCTGGCAGCATGCGTCGCTGACATCAAACGTCTTCCATTCTTCACCGGGCTGGCTGTCTTTATTCGCCAATCGTAAGACGATATTTCCCGATGAAGAGTCCTGCACCACAAGATTGGCATCTACCAGCAGTCGCAGGTTGTCAAAGGACCACAGATAATTCGGTGAAGCATCGGCCGCCGCCGCCGTGGCCGAGACCGAAGGCGGCGTACCGCTGCGATCCGCCGATTCGCTCTGTGTCGTAGTGGGCGTCGAACCACAGCCCAACCACAGTCCCAAACCAACGAGCCACGCGGCGTGTACACACGGGCTCCCGCGATGAAACAGACGAATCGGACGCATGATGTCCCCCCTTTCCGCGGCTTCGCATCAGGCGGGCCGCGCCCTGCTTCTTCGCAAGCCCTGGGCCAGCCATGTGGCTCGCTGCTCGACGGAAAAATTTGCCCCGCCCGCGCTTTCTGCGGTCCTTGCGGGCCGGCACAGCCAGCGATTTCTTGCACGCGGCTCAGCGCGGCCTGCGCAGGCGAGAACCCGTCGCAAAAATTTGCGGCAGCCACGTCGCTGTGCAGCGGGCAGCGCCCTGCGGACCGCTAGCAGGCTTGCCGGGGTGGGCAAGCGCAGTCCGCAGCCCCTGCCGGACCACACTGGTCTCTGGCAGATTTTTCGCGATCTGCACAGCGCCTAACGGCAAGAGAAGCCCTATGCGCAGATCATGAATCGCTGGCTTTATGAGCAATAACGAACAAACAAAAATAGTGGGCTCACCGCTGCTTTAGCCAATCTTTTTAATGGCTTAGCTTTTGTCGCGGCAGGGCCAGAAGCTCAGCAAGCTGCTCTTTCAAGATCGGCAGCGGCTGCGCATAGACGTCTTCGATCAGCGAGACCAGCGGCGGCGGTCCAATGGTCTCGACGGCGGCCAAAGCAGCCTGTAGCTCGGCCGTGATCTCATCGCGATAGGTCTGCTCGATGGCCGGGGTCAGCACGCCGCGCTTGGTCATGTACTTGCCGAAGCGGCTCAGCGGATCGCGCTTTTCCCAGATCGTGCTCTCGTCGAGATCGCCCTTGCGATAGACGCTGGGATCATCGGATGACGAGTGCGCCGCGCGGCGATACGTGCAGGCCTCGATCAGCGTCGGGCCTTCCCCCGCGCGAGCCCGCGCCGCCGCCTGCAGCGTCACCGTGGCCAAGGCCAGCACATCGTTGCCATCGACACGAATGCCCGGAAAGCCATAGGCCAAGGCCTTGTGCGCGATCGACTTGGCAGCCGTCTGCACAGTGGCCGGCGTCGAGATCGCCCAGCCGTTGTTGCGGCAGACGAAGATGCACGGCGCCTTCCACACGCCCGCGAAGTTCAGGCCGACGTGGAAGTCACCGGGCGAGGCCGTGCCTTCGCCGAAGTACACGACCGAGACATCGTCTTTGCCCATGATCTGCGCCGCCCGCGCCGCACCCACCGCCTGCGGGATCTGCGTGCCAACCGGCGACGAGATCGAGACGAAGTTGCCGGCGCGGAAGGTGTGGTGTACCGGCATCTGCCGACCCTTCACCGGATCTTCGGCGTTGCCAAAGAGCTGATTGGTGAAGTCGCGCAGCGTATAGCCGCGCCAGAACGCAATGCCGGGCTCGCGATACGACGGGAACACCCAGTCGCTCTGCCGCAGGGCATAGGCCACGCCCAGATGCGTCGCCTCTTCGCCGAGCGACTGCATGTAAAAGCCTAGGCGCCCCGTGCGCTGCAGCTTCATAAAGCGGTCATCGACTAGGCGCACTTTCAGCATCTCGCGATAGATGCGCAGACCGTCGGCATCCGAGATCTTGGGGACCAGCGCCGGATCGACATCGGCGCGCACAACGCCTTCGTCGTCGAGAATCGTGAAAGGAGGCGGAGCATCACCCGCTTCCAGGATGGTCAGGCCAGGGGCTGTCGCTTGATTCATGGCGCTCCCTTGTATTCGCCCCCGCCCGCCCGAGTCAATACGAACCTTGGCCCGGCACCGCGTACCTGGCCACGCAGTGCAGCCGCATTCGGCGCATCGCCTGCGGGCCACACCGCAGCCATTGCGCGGCGATTCCGCGGGGGGAAAGTCCCCCCCAGCTGGAGCCTTGTCGGCGTCGCGATCTCGACGCGATTGGGGGCTTGCAGGAACCGCGCGGGCTGCGCGTATGATGCGCGGCATGAAGCGCTTATCTTCTCGCTTATGGCTGGCATCGACCGTGGCTGCGACAGCGTTTTCGTTGGGACTGTCGCTTGTATCGTGCAGTCGCGGCGGCGCGATGGAAGACACGTCCCGCCCGCGCGATCTGACCGTCCACTATTTCCCCGACGACGACGAAGACATGGCCAGCCCGACGCCGGTCGATCTGAGCTCGCCCAGCGACATGGCAACCGGGCCGCAGCCCGACTGGGACAAGCTGACGGCGTACTTGGACTCGCTGTACGACGCAAACCAAAGCCTGCTGCGAGCGCACCCTGCCACAGGCGACATCTGGACGGCCAGCGACAACATGGCGGCGGCCCGCGCATACGAGTACCTGCCCAAGCCGAACCTGATGCGACGCGACGCCATCTTGTCGACGCTCAAGAGCTATAAGATCTGCGGCTGCGATGCCGTGTCCGAGCACGACGCGACCACCAACCACCATCACGATCCCTTGGTGATCAAGGGCGCGCAGATTCCGACGACGCCGCAGCGCGACTGCACACGCACGCCGCGCAAGGTCAGCGGACCGGCATCGTTCTGCGACAGCGGGGGCAGCCGATGCCCCAGCGCCACCATCGTGCATGAAGATCACGCAGCCTGGCTCGGCGACCCATGCAACTTTGGCATCTGCAACGCCGGATCGATCAGCGGCTGGGACGAAAGCGGCCCTGGACGCGGCCTGGCTCAGACCATGGCGATTCAGATCCTGAACCGACGAAATCGCGGCCTGTCGACGAACGAGCTTTGGCAGAACCTGGCGCTTAAGTGGGATGGACGCGGCCTGTTTGATGCGCGGGCCGATCAAGATCGCCGCTATTCCGTGCAGGCGCTGGCTCTGTTCAAGATCGTGGCGCGCGTGCTTGGCAAGCCACTGCCGAGTGGGCTCGACGAAAAGCTGATCGCAGCCCAAGGCGCGAACGGCGGCATTCGCACGCACTATGCGCTCGATGGCAGCTTCACCCTCGATCAGCAGGGCACGGCCGAGACCACATCCTACGTCGTCTTGGCCTTCCGCAAGCCGGTCGCTGACTTCTAGCTGCGGTGCAGCGATGCCGTGCCGCGCGCATCGACAAGGGCCCGCGTCACGTTCTGCAATCCCGTCTTCAGATCGTCGCTGCTCGGCCAGCCAAAGCCGATGCGCATATACCTTTTTTCTTGCTCGAACCAGTGCCCAGGACCGACGTAGGTCTGATAGCGCTCGTTGAGGATGCGATAGAACGCATCGACCGCGATGTCGTGGCGAAGTGGATCGCGCAGACGTGGAAAGCAGACCACGCCCCCCTGCGGCTCGACGCACTCGATCAGCTCAGCGGTCGTCGGCTCGGCCAGCCAAGCGCGCACGATCGAAAGGTGCTGCTGGATGTGCTGCTGAATGCGCGGCAGGTGCTGCGCCTTGTGCTGCAGATAGCGCAGCGCGATCGCTTCATCGATCACCGAGTTGGTGATGACGATCTGCTCTTTGGCGGCCAAGAAGCGCTCATGCAATGCCGCATCGCGACACAGCAGCCAGCCGATGCGGATGCCTGGCAGGCCAAAGGTCTTGGACATCGACGACACGCTGATGGCGCGCGGGCTCAGCGTGGCAGCGACGGGCGGCAGAGTGGAAAACGCCATCTCGCGATAGGTCTCGTCGACCAATAGATACGCGCCGTGGCCTTCCAAAAGCGACAGCACGCGCCGCAGATCGGCCAAAGGCAGCAGCGTTCCCGTCGGGTTGTGCGGCGTGGTCAGCGACACCAGGCGCGTGTTCGGCCGCAGCAGCCCGCGCAGACGATCGACCGAAAGCTGCCAGCCGTCTTCAAAGCGCAGATCCAAATAGCTGACGTCGGCACCCAGGGCCCGTGGCGTCTCGATGTTGGTCGCGTAGTTGGGACGCACGACGATCAAGTGATCACCGCGCTCCAGAAGCGTCGTCGAAACGATGAACAGCGCAAGCGCCGCGCCACTCGTCACAAGCACGTCGTCGGCCGAAAGCGCCGTCGGCGAGCTCGACTGTCCGACCTGGCTCTGCTGCGCGATCAGCGCCCGCAGATCGGGATGGCCGCGGTGGTCGCTGTAACACAGCACAAGCTCGCGCAGCGCCTGATCCAAGCCCAAGCTCGGCCACAGATCATGCAGACGTACGTCGGTCAACGAGCTCTCGGTCAGGTTGTATCGAACGCGGTCATAGCCCAGCTGCTCAGGCGACTCGATCTCAATCGGCATGCGGACATAGTTCATGGCCGCAAGGTATCGCTCTTTTCTGGTACCCGTCCATGACCGAACGGCGACCTCACTTGCCCCATCCGTTCGCGGCCGCGCTGCTGATACACTGCCCGGCATGTCGCCTGAGATCGCCATCCCATTCATCGTCTTTGGGACTCCTGTCGCGCTGACCTTTATCCACAAGTATTTCAAGTTCCGCGAAAAGCAGCTTGAAGCCCAAGGCGCCCATCCCAAGCTTCTTGAAGCCGTGCGCGCCGAGTACGAGGGCAAGCAGCGCGATCTGGAAACGCGCATCGAAAACCTAGAGTCGATCCTCATCGAGAGCGATGGCGACCTAGAGCGCCGCATTGCCGAGAAAACCAAGCGAGCACCGCTGCCCGGTGCCGCGCCCAGCCGAGCCCTGCCCGAGAAGAGCTCGCTCGACGCTGGATCGCGCCGCGCCCCCCAGGAATAACTCGGCCGCGCGTGGCAATGCGTTTTTCCTTTCTGCATCGACTGCAACGCCTGCGCTGCGTGCGTCTTTTGGTGTGGGCGCTAGGCCGCGGGCCCGCGCTGCCCAGCTTGATCGTGCTGCCCA
>CAZKOY010000014.1:0-25170 GCA_964554495.1 uncultured Myxococcales bacterium | reverse complement strand
GCTGCCCAGCTTGATCGTGCTGCCCAACTTGACCCACGCGGCCCCTTGTCCGGGCTCGATCGCTGCGACCACGGTCGCCCCGTGTGCGGTGCAGAACAGCCCCGAGCTACGGGCGGCGCGACTGCAGCTTCAGGCCCTGTCCGCCCAGCGCCGAAGCGCCCGTCGCATCCTGCCCAGCCACCCGCAGCTAAGCGTATCGCTGGCCGAGCGTCGTCCGTTTGCCAGCAGCGCTGCCATGCCGGACCAGACCTCGGTGCTCAACTGGTATCTGACACTGAGCCAAGAGATCGAGATCGCTGGGCAGCGCGGCCTGCGCGTGGCGGTGATCGACGGCGAAGTGGCAGCGCAGCTACGCCGTGTCGCGGTGATCGAGCAAGAGACCGCGGCGGCGGCGCTGCGTGCCTTTGCCGAGGTGCTGGCTGCCCGCGAAGAGCGGACCTTGACCGAGCGCGCAGCGGAAGTGGCCGCGACCATGAGCAGCTACACCGCGGCCCGCGCCGCGCAAGAGCTAGTCCCCAGTATCGAAGCCGATCTGGCCCGCGCTGAAGCGGCTCGCTTGCACCTTCTGCGCAGTGAAGTCGAGCAGCGAACGCGCAACGCCGAAGTGCTCCTGCGCTTGACTCTTTTGCCCCTCAGCGAATCGGATACAACGCTCGCTGCTCTGCCGTTGACCGGCCGCTTGGAAGACATCCTGCCCAGCGACGGTCAAGGCCTGTCTGATCCTGCTCGTGCGCTGCCTGTTGACGAGATCGCAGCGCGCCTGCAGCAAGCCCTGCGCCTGCGCGCGGAGCTGGATGTCGCCCGCTATGAAGTGCAAAGCAAACAAGCGCAGATGGATCTTTTGCGGCGCAGCCGGATTCCCAATTTGGCCCTGTCGTTCACCGCGCAGAGCGATGGCTTTGGCGAGCGCGTGCTAGGCGGTGGACTGAGCCTGCCCCTGCCCTTGCCCGAGCCCATCGGCCCAAGCAAGAGCGGAGAGGTCGCTGCCGCAGCGATTGCCGTCGAGCAGGCCAAGACTGACAGCGAAAAACGTCGACGTCAGATCGCACTCGAAGTCCATGTGGCGCTGTCCGCCGTGCAAGCCGCGCAGCGTGCGCTTTCACAGGTCCCCAGCGAGCTGCTGGCGCGAGCGCAGACCGATCTGTGGGCCATCGCCGAAGCCATTCGCGGCGGTCGCGTGTCCTTGCGCGAAGCCTTGCTGTGGCAGCGCGGCCTGCTCGATCTTTTGCAGCTACACCTGCGGGCACGTCGAGACTATGCCCTCGCGCGCATCGAGTTGGTGCGCGCAAGCGGCCTGCCGCTGCTGCAAGATTCCTCACCAAAGGGTCCCGCGCACACGCAAGAGGAGCCGCGATGAGCCCTGCCCTCGTTCCGTCTCGCGCTGGATGGCGACGCAGTCGGCTGTGGCTGCTGTGCTGCCTGACCTGCGTCCAGATCAATTGCAAAAGCTGTCGTGACTCAAACGATGGCGGCCCGCCAGCAGCGACAGCTCAGCACAAGGATGAGCCGGCCCCGCACGAGAGCCTGCCGACCCGCGTCACACTGAGCGCCGACGTCGAAAGAGCCGCCGGCATCCGCACACAGCCCGTCACCGCCCAGGCCTTGCCAGCCACCGTCGAGATCGTCGGAGAAGTGGCAGCCGATCCCGATCGGGCGGCGCGCGTGACGGCACGCATCAGCGGGCGCGTCGCATCGGTCCACGTGCGCGAAGGCGACCGCGTTCGCAGTGGAACCTTGCTGGCCGTGATCGAGTCGCTGGATCTGCTGCGCACGCGCGCCACGCTGGTTGCGGCCCAGGCTCGCGAAAAGTCAGCAAGCGAAAACGCAGCGCGTCTGTCGACGCTGGTGCCAAGTGGCTTGGCCGCGCGCCAAGAAGTGCTGGGCGCCACCGCCGAGTCGCAGGCGCTGCAAGCTGAAGCCAGCGCAGCAGCGCAGACCCTGCACGCCCTGGGAGCCAGCGCCGAAGGACGCGGCAGCCGGCTGGAACTGCGCGCCCCTATCGACGGAGTGATCATCAGCCGCAGCGCCACGCTGGGTCAGAGCGTCGATCCCGCGCACGTGCTGTTCGATCTGGCCGATCTAGAGCGTGCGCACTTTGTCGGTCGTCTGTTTGAAAAGAACCTGTCGCGTGTCCAGGTCGGTGCCACTGCCGAGGTGCGCTTGAACGCCTATCCGCAGCAGGTCTTTGTCGGACAAGTCGAGTCGGTCGGCCGTCAGCTCGATCCCATGGCGCGCACGGTGGTCGCGCGCTTGCGCATCGAAGACAAAAAAGATGCCGGGCTGCTGCGCATCGGACTCTTCGGCGTCGCGCGGATCTCTCTGCCTGACGAAGCAGGCCCCGAGTCTGCCGGTCGCGAGCCAGCGACCGCGGCCCCTCGCGATGGCGGCAGCGAGCCAGCACGCAGCGGCAAGAAGCTGGTCGTGCCGCTGTCGGCGCTGTCGCGGATCACCGACCGCGATGTCGTGTTTGTCCGGCAGCCTGACGGCCACTTTGAAGTACACCCCGTCACGTTGGGGCGCACGGCATCCGGTCTGGTCGAAATCCTAAGCGGCCTGCGGCTTGGCGAGCAGGTCGTGATCGATGGCGCCTTTACCTTGAAGTCCGCTCTTCTGCGCTCAACGCTCGCCGAAGACGAGTAACGCAGAGGAACCAGGCGTCTGCGTCCCACGTTTTCCGTCGGGACCCAGCCTACGGCACGCTTCCGCATGCGTAGTTGTGGCCCCCAGCGTAGGTACCTGTTAAGAGCGCTCGCCCGCTGCCCGCAGGCCGTGACGGCTCGCCGGCAGTCGTTCAACCGCAAAGGTGTGCGCGGCGATGACGCGGATCAGCGCCGCTGCTGTCGAAAGCGAGGTCAAGCACGGCACGCCGCACTCGACTGCTGCCCGTCGAATCGATAACCCATCGCGGCGAGCGCGGCTCTTGCGCGAGGGCGTGTTGACGACCAAGTGAACGCGGTGGCTTTCGATCAGATCGAGGATGTCGCGCGCACTGTCCTGCAGCTTGCCGACCGCCGTCACCGTCAGGCCATGTCGCGACAGGAACTGCTCGGTGCCCGACGTGGCGTACAGACGGAAGCCCAGGCCCGCAAGCTGACGAACCAGATCGAGCGCCTGCGCTTTGTCTTCATCAGCCACCGTGATCAGCGCGGCGCCCAAAAGCGGAATCTGCATGCCGGCTGCGGCCAGGCCTTTGTACAGCGCTTTTTCCAGCGTGCGATCTTTGCCCATCACCTCGCCGGTCGACTTCATCTCGGGACCCAAGGCCGCGTCGACATCACGCAGCTTGCCCAGGCAGAACACCGGCACCTTGACCGCCACCTGTTCGTTGTTGGCCGGATGCAGCCCCGGCGTCAAAGCAAGCTGAGACAGTGACTCGCCCAAGGCCAAGCGCGTGGCGAACGCCGCAAGGGGCAGGCCGGTTACCTTGCTTAGGAATGGCACCGTGCGCGAGGCGCGCGGGTTCACTTCCAGCACATACGTGCGCCCTTCGTACAGCACGAACTGCAGGTTGATCAGGCCGCGCACACCCAAGGCGCAGGCCAGTCGCCGCGTCGCATCGACCAGCGTCTCGACCTGATCGGGCGCAAGTGACTGCGGCGGATACACCCCGATCGAGTCGCCGCTGTGAACGCCTGCTTGCTCGATGTGCTCGATGATACCGGGGATAAAGATGTCGCGACCATCGCACAGCGCGTCGACTTCGACCTCAGTCCCCATCAGATAGCGATCAAGCAGCACCGGCTGACCAGGGCAGGCGCGCAGCGCGTGGCTCAAGTGAGTCTGTAGCTCGGACTCTTCATACACGATGCGCATGGCGCGACCGCCCAGAACATACGAAGGCCGCATCAGAAGCGGATATCCCAAGCGCTGCGCTGACCGCACACCTTCATCCAGCGACGACACCGTGGCACCGGCCGGGCGCGCGATATGAAGCTCGCTGAGCAGCGACTCGAACAAGAAGCGATCTTCGGCCCGGGCGATATCGGCAATCGCTGTACCCAAGACTGGCAGCCCACGATCGCGTAGCCGAAAGCCCAGGTTCAGCGCCGTCTGTCCGCCGAACTGCAGCAAGATGCCGTGCGGCTCTTCGGCTTCGATGACGCGCAGCACCGACTCGCTATCGAGCGGCTCGAAGTACAGGCGGTCCGCGCGCTGCGCATCGGTCGACACGGTCTCGGGGTTGTTGTTGACGATCACCGCTTCATAGCCCAGCGCCCGCAGCGTATCGACGGCGTGTACACACGAGCAGTCAAACTCGATGCCCTGGCCGATGCGGATCGGGCCCGAGCCAATCACGATGACACGCCCTCGCGACGCAGCCTGCCCCACGCGGCGCCGCGAAAGCGCCGCTTCATCTTCTGCCGCCTTGTCACCCTGTCGCGCTTCATACGTGCTGTAAAAATAGGGCGTCTCGCTGGGGAACTCGGCCGCGCAGGTATCGACTTTCTTGTAGATCGCCGTGATGCCTTCTTGCTGCCGCTGTGCAAAGACATCCGACTCGCTGCGCTGGCTGTGACGCGCGATGGCAGCGTCGGAAAATCCCTGCTGTTTGGCGTGCAGAAGCAGCGACGAGGGAAGCGGCACATCGCGCGGTGTTTGGTGCAGATCGATCTCAGTTTGGATGATGCGTGCGAGCTTGCGCAGGAACAGCCGATCGATGCCGGTCAGCGTGTGCAGCGCATCGATTTCGACATCGCGCCGCAGCGCTTCGGCCAGCAGAAACAGCCGCTCATCTGTGGCCGTGCGCAAGCGGTCGAGCAGGCTCAGCGTGGTCGCCTCGCGCAGGCTGGGCAGCTCGACGTGATCGACGCCCGACAGCTCAAGCGAGCGCACCGCTTTGAGCAGCGACTCTTCAAAGCTGCGGCCCAGAGCCATTACTTCGCCGGTCGACTTCATCTGCGTACCCAGCCGCCGATCTGCCTGTTCGAACTTGTCAAACGGCCAGCGCGGGATCTTGCAGACCACATAGTCGATCGTCGGTTCAAACAGCGCCGAGCTGGTCTGCGTGATCGGATTCCTAAGCTCGTGCAGCTGAAAGCCGACTGCGATCAGTGTGGCCAAGCGCGCGATCGGATAGCCCGTTGCCTTCGAGGCCAGAGCACTCGATCGCGAGACACGAGGGTTCACTTCGATGACGTAATAGCGATCACTGCTTGCATCCAGCGCCAACTGGACATTGCAGCCGCCTTCGATCCCCAGCGCTCGCACGATGCGCAGCGATGCGCTACGCAGCATCTGGTGCTGACGATCCGTCAAGGTCAGGGTCGGTGCCACCACAATCGAGTCGCCGGTATGCACGCCCACCGGATCGACGTTTTCCATGCCGCAGACGATCACCGCGCTGCCGCTGCGATCGCGCAGCACCTCGTATTCGATCTCTTTGTACCCGGCAATGCTGCGCTCGATCAGACACTGCCGAATCGGCGACTGCCGCAGCCCAGACAAGAGCACGTTGGCCAGCTCTTCATCGTTGCTGGCGAAGCCGCCTCCCGATCCGCCGAGCGTAAACGCTGGTCGCACAACCAGTGGATACCCGACCTCGTGCGCAAAGCTCAGCGCTTGTTCCAGCGTCTGCACTGTCGTGCTTTCGGGCACAGGTTCGCCAATCTCGTGCATCAGCGTGCGAAACAGCTCGCGATCTTCGCCGCGGCGAATCGCTTCCAGTGGCGTTCCCAAGAGCTCGACGCCCTCTTCGCGCAAGACACCGGTCTGAGAAAGCTGCAGAGCTAGATTCAAACCCGTCTGCCCACCGAGCGTGGCCAGGACGCCCTGCGGTCGCTCTTTGCGCAGCACACGCGCCAAGAAATCAACCGACAGTGGCTCGATATACACCGCGTCCGCAGACACAGTGTCGGTCATGATCGTTGCTGGATTGCTGTTGCACAGCACGACTTCGATGCCGACTTCACGCAGGGCCTGGCAAGCCTGCGTACCGGAATAGTCGAACTCGGCCCCCTGTGCGATGACGATCGGGCCCGAGCCGATGACCAAGACTTTGCGTAGTGTGGTGTTTAGCGGCACGGCTGCTCCATGGCGGCGCGGCGACCTGCAAGCGCACGCACAAACTCGTCAAACAAGAAGCGTGGATCCTGCGGCCCCGGACCCGCTTCCGGGTGAAACTGCACCGACCAGGCCGGCAAGCGCGTATGCCGCAGCCCTTCGATGCAGCCATCGTTCAGGTCGCGAAAGGTGACGCGCAGCTCGCTGCCCGAAAGCGACGACTCGGTCACGGCATAGCCGTGATTGTGGGCCGCGATCGCGGACTGACCCGTCTCGCTGTCGAACACCGCTCGATTGCAGCCGCGGTGACCATGATGCAGCTTCTCGGTCGCCGCTCCATTGGCCAGCGCAAACAGCTGATGTCCCAGACAGATGCCCAGAAGCGGCGCGTGTTCTTGCAGCGCGCGAATGGTCGGCAAGACCGCATCGACATCAGCGGCCAGCGCGCTGGGATCCCCTGGACCGTTCGATAGCACGATGCCATCGGGCTGACTGGCCAAAACATCTGACGCTGCCACGTCGTGCGGAAACACCGTGACGGCACAGCCGCGATCCAGGAGCGCACGCACGATGCCGCGCTTGCAGCCATAGTCGATCAGCGCGACATGCGGGCCGGCACTTGGATGCTGCTGCCGCACGGTTGTGCTGACCTGCGCAACGTGGTCGCGCGCAAGCGGCTGGGACAGCGCGGCCAGCAACCGATCGTGCGCGACGTGATCGCCCGACAGCGCAGCGCGCAGCGTGCCGTGATTGCGCAGACGCTGGGTCAGGGCTCGCGTGTCGATGCCAGAAAGGCCCGGCACGCGCTGCTCACGCAGGTACTCGGGCAGGCTTAGCTGGCTGCGATAGTGCGAGGGAATCTCTTCGACCTCGCGCAGCACCAAGCCTGAAAGATACGCGTGTGCGCTCTCGGCATCGTGGTGATTGATGCCAGTGTTTCCGATCAGCGGAAACGTCATCAGCACGATCTGGCGAAAGTACGAAGGGTCGGTCAGCACCTCTTCATAGCCGGTCTGCCCAGTACAGAACACCAGCTCAGCCAGCACCCACTCGTCCTCGCGCAGCGAGTGACCAAAGGCGGTGCCGACAAACACTTCGCCGCTCTCAAGGGTCAGCTTCATCTAGATTTCCTCGACGGGAAAGGTCGACAGTTCTGAGTACACGACGCGGCCACTAGCCACGGTGCAGACCGGCCAGCCGCGGACTGCCTGCGACATAAACGGGGTGTTGCGACTCTTGCTGCGTAGCTCGGCATCACAGATCGGACGCGTTGTGTGCAGATCGACCAGCGTCAGGTTCGCCGCGGATCCGACCTGCAGCGAAGGCGCCGGGATGCGCAAGAGGTGCGCCGGACCTGTTGACAAGAGCTGCACCAGACGCGCAAGCGACAAAAGCCCCGGCTCAACCAAGCGCGTGTAGAGCAGCGGCAGGGCCGTCTCAAGCCCGATCACACCAAACGGTGCCTGCATTAGGCCGCGCGCTTTTTCGCTCGGCGTATGCGGTGCGTGATCGGTCGCGATGGCATCTACGGTTCCGTCGATCAAGCCAGCCACCAGCGCGCTGCGATCATCCTCGCTGCGCAGCGGTGGGTTCATCTTGTAGTTGCCGTCATCGCCGAGGATGTCGGCATCGCAGAGCAGCACGTGATGCGGAGTCACCTCGCAGGTCACCGCTTGACCGCGCGCCTTGGCTTCGCGCACCAGGCGCAGGCTCTGCGCGCAGCTCAAGTGACAGACGTGATAGCGCGCCGAAGTTCGCTCTGCGAGCACGATGTCGCGCGCCACATGGGCTGACTCTGACTCAGCGGGAATTCCAACCAGACAGCGATCGATCGCCGCGCACCCTTCATGAATCACGCCACCGTGCGAAAGCGACTCGTCTTCGCAGTGCGCGAACAGCGGCAAGCCCACCTCGCCAGCCCGACGCAGCGCCGCCCGCATCACACTCGCGCGCTGAATGCCGCGTCCATCATCCGACAGAGCGACAGCTCCCGCTACTTTGAGCGCGGCGAAGTCCGTCAGCTCTTCCCCCGCGCTGCCCTGCGTCACGGCCGCGATGATGCCCACTTCGATGACGGCGTCTTCGGCGATCCGGCGGCGCAGCTCGCGCAGTGTCTCGGCGCTGTCCAGAACCGGCCGCGTATTGGGCATGCACGCAACATAGGTAAAGCCGCCGCGCGCCGCTGCCTGTGTTCCGGTTCGCAGCGTCTCTTTGTGGGTCTGACCTGGCTCGCGCAAGTGGACGTGCATGTCAACCAAACCAGGCAGACACAAAAGGCCACCCGCTTCGACGACGCGCGCTGCGGTCTGCGGCAGTGGGCCACTTCCGGCTTCGGCAATCGCCGTGATGCGGCCCGCAGACAGTGTGATGTCAACCGCGGCAAGCGCAGGTTGATCCGACGTACCACGCACGATCGTTGCGCCGCGCAGCAGAGCCGTGGCCGGCGCAGAATGAAGCAGCGTCACGGCAGCACCCCCGCGATCCATTCCAGCGTAGCCATGCGGATGTACAGACCGTTGCGCACCTGCTGCAGGATCTGCGACCGCGGATGATCGACCAAGGTCCCTTCGATCTCGACATCGCGGTTCACGGGACCGGGATGCAGAATCAAGCAGCTCGGCTTGGCGCGTTCGAAGCGCTCTTGGGTCAAGCCATGAGCATGCAAAAAGGAAGTCGCCGCAGCGGCACGCAGCGCTGCAGCATCGGCCAGGCCTGCACTCTCATGACGCTCGCGCTGCACGCGCAGGCACATGATCGCGTCGGCTTGCGGGATCGCGTCGGAAAACGCACAGATCTGTGCCCCTGCAAGCTGCGCAAGCTCTGTATCAGAGGGCAGAAGATCGGCAGGGCCGGACAACAACACACGCGCCCCAAAGCGAGCCAGAAGACGCGCGTTCGAGCGCGCCACGCGACTGTGCAAGATATCGCCGTGGATGACGATGACGCGATCCTGCAAGCTGCCTAGCTGCTGCCAAAGCGTATAGGCATCCAGCAGCGCCTGCGTCGGGTGTGCCTCGGTCCCATTGCCAGCGTTGAGCAGCGACAGAGCGACCTGCGGACCCAGGTTGCTGAACACCGCGTTGTCGCGATGGCGCACCACGGCCATGGTTGCGCCCATCGCCGCCAACGTCTGCAGCGTATCGATCAGTGACTCGGACTTTTCCAGGCTCGATCGACTGACATCCAGCGGCAACGTCAACGCCCCCAAGCGCTGCGCCGCCAGCTCAAACGAAAGCCGCGTGCGCGTGCTGGCTTCAAAAAACAGCGTAGCGACGACATGGCCGCGCAGGGTGCCGAAGAGCTGCGTACCGATGCCGCGCTGCTCGCGCTGCTGCAGCTCTTTGGCGCGCTGCCACATGCGCTGCACCACGTCATCGTCCAGGTCACCGACATCGATCAAGTGATGGCGCCGCGCTCGCACCTCAAGTGGCCCCAAGTCGCCGTGTGTCCGGTTCGGCTCCGTCGCGTGTGGCGCTTCATGCTGCGCTGTGTTCTCGGGTTCTTGTGGGGCAGGCAGGCTCATATCTTTGGGTTCTCCTGCGTTTTGGGACGCTCGACTCTCAGAAGCTGCAGCGCGGACAGCACACGGGAAAGCGCCTGCTCTGACGTCTCGCCAAGCGCGGACAAGTGGCCCATTTTCCGCCCAGGCCTGGGCACGCGCTTCTCGTACAGATGCAAGCGCAGCGTCGGCACGGTCAGCGCAAGCGCCAGATCGAGCGGAGCGTTCCCGGCATCCTCGGGCAGCCAGAGATCGCCAAATAGATTGACGATGGCAGCCGGCCGCAGCAGTGAGACATCGGCCAGGGGAAGATCGCAGACTGCACGCACGTGCTGCTCAAACTGACTGCTGCTGCAGGCGCGCTCGGTGGCGTGAAACGTATTGTGCGGTCGCGCGGCCAGCTCGTTTATGAACAGCTCGCCCTGTTGTGTCAGAAACAGCTCAACCGCCAGCAGCCCTTCGAGCTTCAGCGTTGATGCCAGATCTCCGGCCAGCTGCTCGATGCGTGCCGCAAGAGAAGGCGATACGACATCCTGCGGCGCTGGCAACACACTCCAGCGCAGGACACGCTCGGCATGGTGATTGAGCGCGATTGGAAAGATGCGCTGCTCACCGCTAGGACGACGCGCAATCAGAACCGATAGCTCGTGTGCCAACTGCAGCTTGCTCTCGACGACACTGGGCTTCTCGCCCACCGCCTGCCACGCGGCCTCTGCTTCGTCAGCGCTTTGCGCGATGTGCTGCCCGCGGCCGTCATAGCCACCTCGTGCGCACTTCACGAAGCACGGCATAGCCAGAGCGGCCAATGCCTGACGCAGCGCGCCCAGATCAGAAGCGGACGCGAACGGAGCCACCGGAAATCCATGGCTCTGAAGCCATGTCTTCTGCGCAGCGCGATCTTGGATCATGCGCAAGATCGACTCGCTTGGACGCAGCGGCGCAAAGGCTGACACTGCCTGCAGCACGTCGGGGGACAGCCCTTCAACATCGATCGTCACGACATCGCATCCACGCGCAAACCCCGCGGCAGCCCGTGCATCGTGAAGCTCGGCACTGATGCAGGAATCGACCACGAAGCGCGCCGGGCACGCCGGATCAGGGTCTAGCACCTGCACGCGATAGCCATAGCTACGCGCCGCCATCGCCGTCATGCGGCCGAGCTGACCTCCGCCCAGGATGCCGATCACCGAGCCCGGTCGGATGGGCTTGCGGTCCTTCATCTTCGCTCCTCAGGCTGCGGCGCGTGTAGCTGCATGTTGAGTACCTCATCGCGCCTGGCGTCACGGTACGCGCGCAGGCGATCGTGCAGACTCGCGTCAGAAAGAGCCAGGATCTCAGCGGCAAGAAGCGCGGCATTGCTGGCGCCGGCTTCGCCAATTGCCAGGGTTCCGACCGGCACCCCGCGCGGCATCTGCACGATCGAAAGCAGCGCATCCATGCCCTGCAGTGGACCGATGGGAATCGGCACTCCCAACACCGGCAACAGCGTCAGCGCAGCGACCATGCCAGGCAAGTGCGCAGCACCTCCCGCACCTGCGATCAGCACATGCAAGCCGCGCGCTTGCGCCGACTGCGCATACTCAACCATGGCCTGCGGCGTTCGATGTGCCGAGACCACGCGCGCTTCGTACGAAATGCCCAGCGCCTGCAAGACCTGCGCGGCGTGCTGCAGAACAGCCCAGTCGGTCTTGCTGCCCATGATGACCCCGACGCGCGGAGAGCCTTCTGTTGGATCGTGCAGTGCTGTCGTAGCTTTGCGATCGGCGATGTTTTCGTTTCTAGCGTGCATGTCGTTACGCGTGCCCATGGTTACGTGGCCTGGCTGTGCAGCCCGATGTCGCTGCGATACTGCTGGTCTGCAAAGTGAACGGCGCGAGCCGCTTGATACGCGCGCTGGCGGGCCAGCTTGGCGTCGTCGGCCTGCGCAACGACCGTCAGCACGCGACCGCCCGCGGTCACAAGCTGGCTGCCATGGCGCTGCGTGCCGCTGTGCAAGATGCGCGCTCCGCTTGCGGTGACGGTCGCCTCATCAACGATGATGATGTCGCCGGTTCGCGGCGCTTGCGGATATCCCGCGCTGGCCAAGACCACAGCGCAGCTTGATCGCGCAGCGATCTGCAGCTCTACACGCCGCAGGGTGCCGCGGATCATCGCTTGGCACAGGTGAAAGAAGTCACCTTCACGCAAGCGCGGCAAGACTGCCTGTGCCTCGGGATCGCCCCAGCGCACATTGAACTCAAGCAGCATGGGTCCACGCGCCGTCAGCATGATGCCCACGAACAAGAAGCCGACAAACGGCGTGCCGCGCGAAGCCAGCGCAGCCAGCGTGGGACGGACGATGCGGTCTTGTACAGTGCGCTCGATCGCCGACGTCACGATTGGGCTCGGGCTGATGGCTCCCATGCCGCCCGTGTTGGGACCGCGGTCCCCATCCAGCAGGCGCTTGTGATCACGCGCGTGCGAAAGCGGCACAAAGTCGGTCCCGGCGCAGGCGTAAAATAGTGAGGCTTCTACGCCGTGCAGGCGCTCTTCCAGAAGCAGCGTCCTGCCCGCCGCGCCCAAAGAACCGGCCAGAAGCTCGCGGCCGATCGAAAGGCAGTCCGCGATCGTGTCGGGTAAAAAGACGCCCTTGCCCGCTGCCAAGCCATCGGCTTTGAGCACCGGCACACCCACCCAGCCAGCCAGCGCCGACCGCAGCGTGGCTTCGCTGTCCACGATGACAAACTGCGGGCCCGGTACTCCCAGCGGGGCCGTGAGCGTGCGCGCAAAGACCTTGGATGCCTCAAGCTGCGCTGCCGCCTGCGTGGGGCCGATGCATGGAATGCCCACCGCAGACAGCGCATCCGCAATGCCGGCGCACAGCCACGATTCGCCACCTGGCAGCACCCAATCGACGGCGTGCTCGCGCGCCGCCTGCACGACCGCCGCCACATCGCTGCCTGCCAAGACGATGGGACGGGCAAGCTCTGCAATGCCTGGATTGCCCGGCGCACACAACAGATCCAGATCGGCCACGTGACGAGCCGTTGCCAGAGCAAGCGCCAGTGCGTGCTCGCGACCGCCGCTGCCCAAGATGAGAACGCGTGTACGCATCGATCGTTGTGTCCGTTTGAACGGTTCCTAGTGACGAAAGTGACGTCGGCCGGTGAAGACCATGGCGATGCCGTGACGGTCGCAGGCCGCGATCGATTCGGCATCTCGCAGCGAGCCACCCGGCTGCACGATGGCGATGATTCCAGCCGCTGCTGCTGCTTCGACGCAGTCGGAAAATGGGAAGAACGCATCGGATGCCAAGAAAGCGCCGCGGGTACGCTCGCCCGCTTTGCGAAGCGCGATTAGCGTGGCATCGATGCGGCTCGACTGACCGGCCCCTGCACCGACAAGCGCACCGTCCCGCGTGATGGCGATGGCGTTCGATCGCAAGAGGCCCGCCGCGTGCATGGCCAAGCGCAGCGAGTCTAGCCAGCCGGGCTCAAGCCCGCGTTGCGTGACGGTCTTCCAGTCGCTGCCGTCCGTAATGCCAGGATCGCTCGCCTGCCACAGCAGACCGCCGCCGATGCGATGAAGCTGACAGCTTGGGGAAGCGGATCCAGGGGCCGCGCGCAAAAGACGCAAGTTGCTCTTGTCGCGCAGAGCAGAGCGGGCCTCGTCTGTGATGTCCGGCGCGATGATGCACTCAACAAACAGCTTGGCAGCGACAATGCGCTGCGCGGTCTCGCCGCACAGCGGCCGATTCAGACCGATGACGCCACCAAAGGCCGCCACTTCATCGGTCGCAAGAGCGCGCGAAAAGGCATCGGCTAGCGAGCTAGCTTGCGCCAAGCCGCAGGGGTTGTTGTGCTTGATGATCGCGCAGGACGGCGGCTGCAGCGGCTGCACCGCACGATATGCAGCGTCGAGATCTAAGTAGTTGTTATAGGAGAGCTCTTTGCCTGAGAGCTGCGTCGCATACGCCACGCCCGACGTCGTATCCTGCTCGCGAAACAGCCGCGCAGCTTGATGCGGATTTTCGCCATAGCGCAGCGCGCTGTGCGAGACAAAGCGCGGCAGTAGATCCGGCGTAGCTGCGCTGTTTTCTGCACTCGCTGCACTTGCTACGTACTCCGCGTTCGCTGCGCCCACGCTCGCTGCGCTTGGCAGCGCGAACCATGCTGCAATCTCGGCATCGTATTGAGCAGTCCACTGAAACGCGCGCCCCGCAAGCTGCCTGCGCAGCGTCGATGGAATCCCGCCTTCGGCCAGAGCCGACGCCACCTGTGCATAGTCCGCAGGATCGACCAAGACACAGACGCCACCCTGATGGTTCTTCGCCGCGGCGCGGATCAGAGTCGGCCCTCCGATATCGATCATCTCGATGATCTCGGCGGGTGACTTGCCGGCGGCCACGGTCTGCGAAAAGGGGTACAGGTTGCAGACGACCAGATCGATCGTCGGATATCCCTGTTCTGCAAGCTGTGCCACGTGAGCAGACGATCGACGATCGGCAAGCAGTCCGGCCGCGATCTTTGGGTGCAGCGTTTTGACGCGGCCATCCAAGATCTCAGGCGCACCTGTGTAGGCTTCAACCGCAGTCACAGGCAGGCCGGCATCTTTTAGCGCTCGCGCCGTGCCGCCCGATGCCAAAAGCTCGCAGCCTTGGCCAGCCAGCGCAGCGGCTAGCTCGACGATGCCGCGCTTGTCGAAGACAGAAAAAAGGGCGCGACGGATCGAGCTGCGCGCCATGTGTCCACGTGCGTCTAGTTCGCGATGGTTCGCAAGGCTCATGTCTCGTCTTTCCGGTGCGCGGTCGCAGGTGCATCCGTGGTTGCCGGTGCCGACGATCTCGTCGACGCCTGGGTATGCAAGGGCCCCCCGCGCGCCATGCGCTCAAGCAGCAGGCGTACGGCGCGGGGATAGATCGTGTGCTCGACTTCCGTGAGGATGCGCTGGGCCAAGCCCGCCTCGCCTTCATCGCCGCGCACATCGATCGAGCCGAACAGGAGGACCGGCCCGGTATCGATGCCCGCATCGACAAAGTGAACGCTGGCACCGGCCACGCGTACGCCGGCTCGCCACTGCGCAGCCACCGCAGCAAGGCCCGGAAAGTCCGGCAACAGCGCTGGATGAATGTTCAAGATGACACCCGGCCAGCGCGCGATGAAGTCCGCGCTCAGCAGGCGCATATACCCCGCCAGAAGAATGTGTGCGACGTGGTGCTGCACCAGCGCGGCGCGGAGGCGGTCCTCGTGCTCAGCGCGCGACAGGCTCGCGCTTTCGATCAGCACGGCGGGATAGCCGTGCTCGCAGGCCCGCTGCAGGATCGGCGCGCCGGAAACATTGCTGATCACAACGGCTAGCTCAGCCGCTAGCGAGCCATCGCGAAAGGCTTGCATCAAGGCCACGGCATTGCTGCCGCGTCCAGATCCAAGGATGGCAAAGCGCGGCCGCTGGCTGTGTCTAGGACTGGGCATAGCCAAGGTCGACACCGTGTCCCGCCGTGATGTGACCGACGCATCGCCATGGCGAAGCAGCGTCGGCCAAGATGGTCTCGGCGTGCTGTGGCGAAAGCACGACCAAAAACCCCAGGCCCATATTGAACGTGCGGGCTAGCTCGCCTTCTTGCACGTGACCCAAGCGAGCGATCACATCGAAGATCGACGGTCGCGCATACGACTGTGGGTCGATGACGATGCGCTGGCCTTCGCGCACAAGCTTTTCGGCCCGCCCCAGCAGGCCGCCCCCGGTGATGTGTGCCGCGGCTTTGATGCGCACGCGCGATAGCAGGGCCAGCACGGGCTCAACGTAAAGCAGCGTGGGTCGCAGAAGCTCAGCCCCCAGCGAGCAATCGAGTCCAGGCGGCGTTTCGCGAAAGTCCAGTCCAGCTTGTGCAAGGACGCGGCGAACGAGCGAAAATCCGTTCGAGTGAACACCGCTCGACGGCAGCCCCAGCACGACATCGCCCACATCGACATCGCCGCTTGGCACCTGCGCTTGATCGACCAAGCCTACGGCAAAGCCGGCCAGATCGCAGTCTCCGGGGTCATATAAATCCGGCATCTCTGCCGTCTCTCCACCTAGCAGCGCGCAGCCGACTGCAGCACACGCATCGACGATGCCCTGCGCCAGATCCAGCAGCGGCACCGCGGCTGCATCTGCTTCGCCATTGGCCGAAAGCGCGATCTTTCCGACTGCCAAGTAATCCAGAAAGAACAGTGGGCGGGCTCCGCGCGGCAGCAGATCGTTGACGTTCATCGCCACCAAGTCTTGCCCCAGCCCGCGATACGATCGGCAGGCTCGCGCGACCAAGATCTTGGTGCCCACCCCGTCGCAGGTTGCCGCCAGAAGTGGCGTGCGCAGCCCGGCAAGGGGCAAGCGGAATAGACCGGCATAGGCATCTCCGCTGGGCAGAACGTCTGCGGTCTTGGTGCGCTGGGCCAGCTTGGAAATGGCACGGGCAAAGGCGTCTCCCGCTGCGATGTCGACGCCGGCATCACGATAGGTCAAAGGCAGCGTGCTCATACGGGATACTTTCCATCCATGCAGCCCATGCAGAACGGGCGATCAAAGGTGGCGCGACGCAGGCCGTCTTGACTGAGATAGCGCAGGTGGTCGGCCCCGACGAAGTGGCGCACCCACTCGATGGCCTCAGCGCTGCTGGCGCGATCGGCGGGCAAGGTGTTGGCCAAGCGCTCAGCCGCGAAGGCGCGGTTTAACAAAAGCTCGGACTGCGTTGGGGTATCGATGCCCAAAAAGCAGGGCATCACGATTGGGGGCGAAGCCAAGCGCAGCCAGATCTCTTTCGCACCGGCTTCGCGGACCATGGCGACGATCTGTCGTGCCGTGTTGCCGCGCACCAGCGAGTCGTCAACCAGAAGCACCCGCTTCCCGGCGACTGCTGCCGCGATCACCGAGAGTTTCATGCGCAGCATCTGCGTCCGTGCGTCCTGGCTGGGCAAGATGAACGTGCGTCCGACGTAGTGACTGCGCAGGATCGCCATCTCGAAGGGTACGCCGCTACCGCGAGCATATCCGACGGCAGCGGATACTCCCGAGTCGGGCACGGGCACCACCACATCCGGGAGCGGCAGATCGCGATCTTGCGCGGCAAGCTCCATACCCATGCGCACGCGGGCTTCGTGCGGGCTCTGGCCAAAGACTTCGGAATCAGGGCGAGCGAAATAGATCAACTCGAACACGCAGGGTGCCGGCTGCACGCTGGCTGGCAAGAGCTGTGTGCTCGAAAGCCCTGTCGGTCCAAGCTCGACTAGCTCGCCTGGTGCCACCTCGCGCACCAAGCTGGCCCCAATCGCGCGCAGCGCGCAGGTCTCAGATGCCACAACCCAGCCTGACTCAGGCTCAGGCAGGCGGCCGATCACCAGCGGGCGAATGCCATGCGCATCGCGCAGCGAAAAGAGCCGCTGACCACACAAAAGAGTCAGCGAATACGCACCGACCACTCCATCGCACGCGATGCGCAGCGCAGCATGCAGATCCGTCTTGCGCGAGCGCGTCAGCAGATGCACGAACAGCTCGGTGTCCATCGTTGTCGACAAAAGCGCGCCGTCTTGGCGCAGATCCGCGCTTAGCGAGTCGGCGTTCTTGAAGTTGCCGTTGTGCGCGATGGCCAGTCGACCCAAGGGCGTGGTGGCCAGAAACGGCTGGATGTTTTCGGCGTGATCCACCGTCACGGTGGAATAGCGCACATGACCGATGGCCATGCTGCCCGGCAGCGCAGAGACGCCATCGAGCGGCAGCGCGGCCACAAGCCCAGGGCTGCGCAGGCTGTGTAGCTCACCATGCTCATCGATCGAAGCCAAGCCAGCGGCTTCTTGCCCGCGGTGCTGCAGCGCAAACAGGCCGCGGTGAGCCAGAGCGGCCGCATTCCCAGACGCGCGATATACCGCGATGACGCCGCACTCTTCATGCAGCTTGTCGGCATGCAGCGTGTCGACGTGTTCGCTAGGAAACATGGGTCCCCGCGTCGTTCTGGGTGGACGTGCGTTCGGCTTCTGGCGTGTTGCCACTCCATGCCGTGCGCAGCTCGCGCAACGTCAGCCCGCGATGGCCGACAAGCTGGAAGTCGCTGCCGCCCGCTTCGCCCAGTACGTGACAAGGCACTGCGTGTGCATCGGCAAGCTGGCGCAGTGCTGCAACACCCTGAGGATCAAGCCATGCCAGAGCCTGCGCGGGCTGTTCCCCAAATGCTTGAAAGTGTGGCCGCGGACTCGCGGGCAAGGTCAGCACGGCCCCGATGTCGTTGCGCAGACACAGCTTGGCAAGTGCGACCAAGATGCCTCCCTGCGTGACCGCGGACAGACCGGTGACAGCATCCGCTGCGATCAGCGCGCACAGCAGGCGAGCCACGCGCTGCTCTGCCGAAAGATCACAGCGCGGCGAGCCCACATCGCGGCCATAGCGCAAGCGAGTGTACTGGCCAGCGCCCGGCTCATCGGAAAGCTCGCCGAGTGCGAGCAGCGTGTGGCCTGCCCGCAGGCGCGCTCGCGGCACCTTGCGAACATCGGGCACCACACCCAGCGCGCCAACCATTGGAGTCGGAGGGATGGGACCCCGCGGCGACTCGTTGTACAGCGAGACATTGCCCCCCGTGACCGGCACACCAAGCAGGCGTAGGCCATCGCCCAAGCCAGAGATCACCTCGGCGATGCGGCGATGTTCGACGGGATCACGTGGTGACGCAAAGTTGAGCCCGTCGGTAATGGCGAAAAGCTCAGCGCCTACGCAGGCCAGGCGGCGTGTGGCTTCAGCCAAAGCCGCCTGAGCACCGCGATATGGATCAACAGCACACAGATCGCCGCGACCGGAAAGCGTCAGCGCAACGCCGCGCGTGCTATCGGGCAAGCGCAAGACCGCGGCTGAAGCCTGCCCCGGACCGCAGACAGTGCGGTTGCCAACGGTCTGATCGAACTGCGAATAGATCGGCTCGGCATCCGCACACCGCGCAAGCAGCTTCTGCAACGTCGTCAGCAGAGGCTCATGCGACGTGTTGTGATCAGCAGGCAGCTCGGGAACCGGCGGCAGCGCAGCCGCGATGGCAAAGCGACTGGCCGGTGCCCCACCTGCGACCAAGCGCGCAGGCAGATCGATGCAGACGATCTGATCTTTGCGTACCCGCACACGCCCGCTTTCCGTCAACACGGCGATGGCGGCTGCCGTCAGGCCAACGGCGCGGAAGTGTTCAAGGGCCGCCGGCACATGCTCGGGCTTCACCACCAGCGCAAAGCGTTCTTGTGATTCAGAAAGGAAGATCTCAAGCGCGGTCATGTCGGCTTCGCGCAGGGGCACGGACGAAAGATCGACGTCCATTCCCACGCCACCGAGCGCTGCCATCTCGAACGTCGCGCAGGCAATGCCGCAGGCGCCCAGGTCCTGCACCGCCACCGGGCCAAGCTCGGCAGGAAACGACAGCACGGCTTCCATCAGCAGCTTGCCGGCGAAGGGATCACCCACTTGTATGTGTGAACGGCGTGTGCGGTTTTGTTCCTGTGAGCCCAGCGCCTCGCTGGCAAACGCGGCCCCCAAGATTCCATCGCGTCCGGTGGCCGCCCCGACCAGCAGCACAACGTTGCCGGTTCCGTGCGCGCGTGCCGTGCGCTGCGCATGCGGGCGGATCAGACCTGCGGCCAGCGCGTTGACAAGCGGGTTGCCTTCATATCCTGGGTGGTGCTGCGTGCGTCCGCCGATATTCGGAATGCCGATGGCGTTGCCATAACCCGCGATGCCAGCCACCACTCCACGCTGGATGCGTGCCGTCTGCGGGCTGTGCGCATCGCCAAAGCACAGAAAGTCGAGCAGCGCACACGGTCGTGCGCCTTGGGCGATGACATCGCGCAGGATGCCCCCCACGCCAGTCGCTGCACCTTGATATGGCTCGACGGCGCTGGGGTGATTGTGGCTCTCGATCTTAAACGCCACAGCCCAGCCCTCGCCGACATCGACGACCCCCGCGTGACTGCCGGGTCCAGCCAAGACACCGCGGCCTTCTTTCGGCAGGGTCGCAAGCAAGTGGCGGGTCGACTTGTATGAACAGTGCTCGCTCCACATGCCCGAGAAGACCGCAAGCTCTTCATGCGAAGGGACGCGTTCCAGCGCGCTGCGGATGCTCTGATACTCGTGCGGCAACAGCCCCATGGCCTCTGCCAAGCGCGCTGCGGATGCTTCATCGTGCTCGCCGCGGTCAAGCCATCGCGCATCCAGATCAGCCGCTGCGCCGCGGTGCGACGGCTGCACAGCATGTTCTCGTGTGGCGCTCGTCATGCCGACTCCTGGTTCGTCAAGAACTGCCGAGCCGATTGAAACAGTGCTGCGCCCGCGTCCGATCCCAGGACCGCTTCGCACGCTCGCTCGGGATGCGGCATGATGCCGAGCACGCGACCGCTGTCGTCGAGCACCGCCGCTGTATCCGCCAGCGAGCCATTGGGATTTTCGCAATAGACCAGCGGCACGCGCGTCGCAATCACGTCTTCCCCTTGCGGATGGACATAGCGACCTTCGGCATGCGCAATCGGCAAGCGCAGCCGGTCACCCACGCGAGCCTGCCGAAACCAGGGGCTCTTGTTTCGCACGGCAGCCGGCGTCACCTCGACTTCGATCCAGCGATGCACGAAGCGCGGTGGCTGATTGTACGAGAGCGCCCCCGGCAAGATCCCCGCTTCAACGAGGATCTGAAAGCCATTGCACACGCCGATCACCAGCCCCCCTGCGGCGAGCCACGCCGGCAGCGACTGCACCGCGCGAGCGCGACTGGCCAACATGCCGGCCCGCCAATAGTCGCCGTATGAAAAGCCACCCGGCAAGCCGACCAGCTCGACATCGGCTGGCAGCGCCATGTGAGCAGGATGAAGACGCGCTGAAAAGCCCGACAGGTTCAGCGCCTCTAGCAGATCGCGATCTCCGTTGCTGCCCGGAAAGACTACGACTGCTGCGTGTGGAGTACGACCGCGACCGCGGCCGGAAACATTCACAGCCGCGGCCGGGGTCATGGCTGACCTTCCCGGTACACGGCAGACGCCGCGGGCTTGCCAGCCGACCGCAGCACATAGGTCTCAAGCAGGGGATTCACCAGCATGCCTTCACAGACAGCACGCGCCTTGGCTGCCGCTTGCTCGCTGTCTGTTTCGTCGACAGACAGCAACAAAAAGCGTCCAACCGACTGCGCGCTGCAGCCGTCATAGCCGCTGTCATGCATTGCGGCCGAGATGGCATCAGCCTGTGGATCGCGCACACCGGGCCGTGGCTGCACGATGACTTCAAAGTGCGTCATGCGACCTCTTGTTGCGTAAGGGCGGGCCCTTGCAGAGCCGGAATCTTTTCCAGTCGCGCAAGCAGCGCCGCATAGGTTGGCACGAGCTCGGCAAGGTCTTGGCGAAAGACGTCTTTGTCGAGCACCTGACCGCTGTGAACATCCCGAAAGCGGCACGTGTCCGGCGAGATCTCATCGGCCAGCCACAACCTGCCATCGGCACGCCCGAACTCGAACTTCAGATCAAACAGCGCCACATCGGCTTGCAGAAACAGCGTGTGCAGCGCCTGTGCTGCGGTCAAAGCCAGGCTGCGCAGCGTTGCAAGCTCAGCCGGCGAAGCAAGACCTAGCAGACGCACATGATCGTCGTTGATCAGCGGATCGCCGAGATCATCGCGCTTGTAATAAAGCTCGCAGACTGGCGGTGCGCATGGATGCCCGTACGGCAGTCCCGTTCGTGTGCGCAGCGAGCCCGCCACTGCGAAGCGCACGACCACTTCCAAAGGAATGATCTCGACCGCGCGGCAGATCAGCGTGCGCTCATCTTTGCGCTGCACAAGATGCGTAGGAATTTGCTCGCGCGCTAGAAACGCCAGCAATCGCTCGCTGATGCGACAACACAGCTCTCCTTTTCCGGGAAACGTCGCGCGCTTCTTGCCATTCCCCGCTGTCGCGTCGTCCTTGAAATAGATCTCGGCCAGTCCATTGGGCAGCAGTCGGACCTGCTTGGCTTTGCCCTCGTACAGATCATCTCGCATGCACGCTGTCTTCCTTGCGAAGCGCTGCGTTGTTTGCCGTGAGATCGCGCAACCTTTGCACGCCGCGGTGAGTGCATCCCGCGCTGTGTTTTGTTGCGCGCAATGGGTGCTTCATCGGCCTTTCAAAGTCAAGTGACGTTTTTGTTTCTGAAGGAAAAAAAACGGAACGCGCTTGACGCCAGCCACCGGAACTCGCTAGAAGCACGCCCCGTGAGCGAACCAACTGCACGTGTGCTGAGTTCCTCGCTGTCCGCTTCTGATCGCGCCGATCATCGCGAGATCGCAGAAGCGCCAGCGGATTCTGGTTTGCCGTTGCGCTCTGCGCTGCGCGACCGTTCATCTAGTGAACGCGATCCGTTCTTCGCACTGTCGGCACGCAGTCCGCTGTGGGCGGCCGCGGGTCCATGGTCCAGCGGCGAACAGAGCGCGGATGCACTGTCGACAGCCGGTGCGGTGGTCGCCAAGACCGTCACGGCGGAGCCGCGAGCCGGCAATCCTCCCCCCGTCTTGCACAAGTATGCGGGCGGAAGTGGCGGTTATCTGAATCGCATCGGCCTGCGCAATGTCGGTGCCGCCGAGTTTGCGCGAGCGCGCTTGCCGATTGTGCGCGCCTGCAATGCACCAACGATTCAGAGCTTCACCGCGCAGACCGAAGCTGAAGTCGAAGCGATCCTGCAGGTGTTCACACATGAAGCCATCGTGGGATATGAGCTCAACGCCTCGTGTCCCAATGCTCCGTCGGGTCAGCTCGATGATGCCGTCTTGCGAGCGGTGCTGCGCTGCGCACGTCGGCTGTCGCCGCGGCCAATCTGGGTCAAGCTGGCCTATGCACCGGCCGAGCAGTTGCGGACCCGAGCCCGCATCTGCGCCGACGAAGGCGCCGATGGCATCACCGCCATCAATACCCTGCCTGCGCTGGCCGTGACGCTGCCAAACATCGACTCTGCGCAGCGCAAGCCAGACGACACCGTTTTGTTTCGCGGCGGCGTTTCAGGTCCCACGCTGACGCCGCTTGCGCAGTGGGCCGTCGACTTTCTGGTGCGCGAGCAGCCGCTGCCCGTGATCGCCTGTGGCGGCGTCGCATCGCTGCACGAGGTCTTGGCCTTTGCCGCGCTGGGAGCAAGCGCCGTCCAAGTTGGCTCAGCCCTGCTTGATGATGCGACCGTGCTACGCCGCTTGCAGCGCGAGCTAGCACAGGCCGCGCAGCGCGCTCAGGTCACATCGTGGAATGAGCTCGTCGAGGTCTTATGTCCGCACAAACGAAGCTAGCCATCGGAATGTCACAGCGCGGACCGCTGTGCATCGGCCTAGATCCCGATCGCGATCGCTTGCCTGCCTGCGTGCGCGGCGATGTTGCCGTCTTCTTGCGCGAGATCGTCGCCGCCACAGCCGATGTCGCTTGTGCATTCAAGATCAACGCCGCGTTCTTTGAATCGATGGATCTGGATGCAAGCGCTAACGGCCACGTGCTTACGAGCACGCGCGCGGCTCTGCCCTCTTCTGCTCTCTTCATTTGGGATGGCAAGCGCGGCGATATCGGCAACACCAATCGCCACTATGCCCACGCGGCCTTCGATGTGCTGGGGGCAGATGCTGTGACCGTTCATCCATATCTGGGTCTAGAACCACTTGAGCCCTTCCTGCGCTACCGCGATCGCTTGACCTTTGTTTTGTGTGCCACCAGCGAAGGATCACAGATGCAAGACCTTTGCATTTCTGATCGCGCGGGCGAAGCGATGGCGCAGCCGCTGTGGCAGTGGGTCGCGCGCAAGGTCGCGCAGCAAAGTGAAGGTCAGTGTGGCCTCGTCGTTGGTGCAACGCAGCCCGAGCGCTTGGCCTGGGTGCGCAAAGTGGCTCCGCAGCTGCCGCTCTTGCTGCCGGGTGTCGGCGCGCAGGGCGGACAGATCCCGGCACAAGCAAGTGGAGCCCCCATCCTGATCAACGCCTCGCGCTCGATCTTGTACGCGAGCGCAGGCCCTGACTTTGCTGCCGCCGCACGCGCCGCTGCGCTGTCTCTGCACACGGCATGCGTCAACGCATCCGTCGCATCCACGGTCGCGTCGGACTCCATCTCTTAACAAAGAGGTCTTCGCCCATGTCGCTGCCCGTTGTTTCGTCCGATCACGAAGTCGAAGCGCGCTTGCACGAAACCGGAGCCTTGCTGCGCGGACACTTTCTGCTGAGCTCGGGCCTGCACTCCGATCAATACATTCAGTGCGCACGCTTGCTGTCGTATCCACAGCACGCAGAGTTCGTCGGCAAGGCCCTGGCCGCAGCCTGTCGCGAGCGTGGACTTCCGCCGATCGACGTCGTGCTAGGGCCCGCACTCGGCGGCATCGTGATCGCACATGAGGTCGCTCGCGCGCTGGGGGTACGGGCGCTGTTTGCCGAGCGGGAATCTGGTGCGTTGACCCTGCGCCGCGGCTTTGCAATTTCCCCTGGCGAGAGTGTGCTCATTGTCGAAGACGTCATCACCACTGGGGGCTCTGCCGTCGAGACCGCCGCCCTGGCGCAAGCACACGGAGCGCGGATCGCAGGCTACGCCGCAATCGTAGAGCGCGGCAGCGACCATGGCTTGCAGCCGCTGTGCGCACTCTGGCGCGTGCGACCGCAGGTCTTCGCGGCCGAGGCCTGCCCCCTGTGCCAAGCCGGCAGCCCGGCCATCAAGCCCGGCTCGCGCGGACCCACGACGTAGCGCGCCTTCACTCACAGCTTCCCCGTCGGTTGTGCGGACGAACCGCAGCCCTCGCTCGGCTAGAACACAGCTCGGAATTGGGACTCTATTGATTGCCTGCTGCAGGCCCACGTATGCCTTGCAGGATCCACAGCGAGCCGTTGATGTTGTCGCGACGTGGGGCAGTGTCGGCCACGATCACATCCAGCGGACTGTCCGCGCTGCCCAGCAGCTGCCCAACCGCCACCCAGTTTGGCGAAGGCCCCAGCGCATAGTGCCGACGGCTCACCATGTTCGGATTGTCCCCACTCACCAAGCTCAACGCCTTCCGCTGCCGATGCAACACCACCACATCCGCCCGCCCATCTTTGTTTAGGTCCCCGTCAACAAGAAAGTGATCTCCGTCGCTGAGAACTTGATTACCGGGAACCAAGAGAGGTATGAGGCGTCCGATTAAGTGTGCGATTAAGTACGCTTAATCGGGCCGCGATCGGCCAGCATGCGAGTACCAATCCGCGCGGACGGATTCAAGGCGAATTATCTGCATCAGCGACGGGGGGGCGCTGTGCGACAGTGAAATACCAGTGGGCGGAGGGCCGGGCGGCTCCCTGACTCTCTGTCAGCCTCAACCGCCGGCTCATCGCGTTCCAGAGCAGATCGCTACCGTTGCCCGCATCAAAGAATTGCACGGCGCAAGGCGTTGCACCGCCACAGATCGCGAATACGCTACAAAGCAAGAATCGGCCTACAGCCAATTGCTGCCTTGGCTCATTGAATGGCTTGCACCTAAGCCATCTCGTCTTCCTCCGCTTCGAGCAATCAGGGTGGGTAGTCGATTCGCTGGACGGCAATTTTGGTCGGACTCAGCCCAGCCAACGACAATGGCTTTGCCCTGCTGCTTGGATGCGCCCATCGAAAGACGCAGAGCAGCATGTCACCGAGCCGGCGCAGTGATTTTATCGTTGCTGGGGTCGGGATGGGTATGCGGCCTAGAGTGCGC
>CAZKOY010000013.1:57603-60878 GCA_964554495.1 uncultured Myxococcales bacterium | reverse complement strand
GACTTCAAGATCTTCCGTCTGCACAGCCAGCGCTTCGTGTCGCCGCGTACCGAGCGCGAGCACGACTTTTATGTTCTGGATGTACCCGACTGGGTCAACGTCGTCGCCGTCACGCCGGATCAAGACGTCGTGCTGATCGAGCAGTTCCGCTTTGGCACCGCCGCCCTGACGCTTGAGATCCCCGGCGGCATGATCGACTCAGGCGAAGATCCCGTCGCGGCCGCCCGCCGTGAGCTACGCGAAGAGACCGGCTATGACGCCGAGCGCTTCACCCTGCTGGGACACGTCGAGCCGAACCCGGCGATTCAGAACAACCGCTGCTACACCGTCTTGGCCGAAGGCGCCCGGCTGCTGGGCGCGCAGGATCTCGACGAAAAAGAAGACATCGGCGTCGTGCTGCGCCCGCTTTCCGACGTGCCCCAGCTTTTGCGCAGCGGCGCCATTTCGCACGCACTGGTCTGGGCCGCGTTCCTGCACCACGACCTCTTGCGCCGCGGCGAGCAGGCGCCATGGACAGAGTAGGAATATAAATGAATATCGTCACATGACATTTATCTGATAGATACCTGTTAATTATTTTGTTTAATAAACCGCGGATAAATATTAAATAAGGATCGGGCTGCTGCGGTGGGTGATATCATCGCGGCACGATGCCTGGTTCCGACTGCGACAGCCCGGCCCTGCAGGAAGCTCTGACGCGGTATCGCCGCGCCAATGCCCGCCGACGCAACAGCCAAGCCGAGCTAGAGCAGCTCGTAAAAGAGCTGCGGCAGCAAGACGACACCCGCGATCTAGAGGCGACCAAGAAGCTCACCGAGATTCTGGAGCTCTTGGCGCAGGCCGGCGGAGCAGTCGAGGACAAGTCGCTGTTCGGCGGCCTAGAGACGATCGAAAAAGCGCTGGGCTTAATCACGCAGGCGATGATCGACAAGATCCGCGAGCGCCACGCCCGCGAAAATGCCGCCGAGCGGCTGCGCATCCTCAGCGAGACGCTGCGCTTGGATGTCGAAGAAGAGCACGAGGCGCGCGACAAAGCCGGCGTGCTGCTCGACGCGTACTATGCCTGTACCGAGAAGTTCATTCCCAAGCGCGTGCGCTTTCAGCTCGACGCGCAGATCGAAGGCGGCTTCCTTGGCATCGTTGCGCGCAGCGAGGTGTGCATCAGCGGCGAGGCCTCGCTGCACGGCGTGAAGACCTGCAGCGGAACAGAGGAGCGCCTGTACCGCTGGCTCGACGATCCCACGCTGGCCGAGCAGTACGATGCCAAGGGCGAGCTCTCGCTGACCATCCCGGTATACCTTTGGACCTCGGCGCGCAGCGACGTGAAAGCCCTAAACGTGACCCATCACGAAGACGGTGGCGCACTGTCCTTCGATCTGTCGGTGCGCTGGTATCGCAGCAAGCCCGATCAGCTTGACGTGCTGTGGGTTCTGCTGGTCGGAAGCCGCGTTCAGCACGTGCGCGGCGAGGTCAGCGTCTTTGGCCACAGCCAGTCGTTTTCGAGCGACCACGATCTGATGCAGTCGGTGCGCCAAGCGCTCACCGGCCATGCCGAGCCGCTGCAGCGCCACTTGTATGCCGGCTGCGAGCCGGGCGCGACCTGGCACCATAGCGACACGAAGACGCAGTCGTTCGGCCGCAGCGCCCTCGACGTCGCGATCTCTCGCTAGAGCGCCGATTGGCAAGCCGTCGGCGTCAACGCCAGCGTGTCCGCTGCATGCATGCCCACCTTGTCAGCCTAGCGCGCGGATGAGCCGCGCTGATCCGCCGCGAACGCCGACAGGCAGCGCTGCCGAGTCGTGTTAGCGTGATCTGCGGCATCCCCTTTTGGGGCTCTGCGGGGGTGTGTACCAGCGCCAGTCTGCTCGCGTGCCGTGCGCCGCGTGGAGGTTGATTCATGTCGAAATTGTTTGGGCGGATCGACCGCCGGTCGCCGAGTCGTCCTCGCTCTGTCGCCGCGCCGCAGCTTGAGCCGACGGCCGCGCTGTTGTCGACGCGCCCGGTTGCGCAGGGCCTCGATCCTTCCTGGCTTGGCGCACCGGCCTTGCAAGCCGAATCGATCGAAGAGACCGCAGCGCGTGGGGCGCGCGGCTCGGGACAACCGCTGCCACACCTCGACACGCTGCAGGCGATCTTTCCGGGACATCGCCTGTCCGAGCTACGCATTCACGTCGACAGCCACGCGAATCGCGCGGCCCAGGCGCTGGGCGCGACGGCCTATACGCGGGGGAACGATCTGGTGTTTGGCAGCGGCACACCGGACCTGGCCACGCTGGCCCACGAGACCACGCACGCGCTGCAGCAGCAAGCAGGGCTGCGACCCGAGGGCGGCATCGGGCGCCCCAAGGATCGTCTGGAAGAACAAGCCCACGCCGCGTCGCAGGCGGCAGCCGCTGGCCAGTCCGCGGCACCGATCGTCCGCAACCTGCTTCCGCACAGCCCCGGCGCCCGCTCACGTGGGACGAGCGCCGTGCAGCTCCTCACAGAACCGGAACTCCTGGCGCTCAAAGCGAAATACGGCGAGGAGTTGGTGAGTCGCGCAATTAGGACACTAAGATATCTCGACACAAGGAGGAAGAAACCAGAGCGGACAGACGCACAGATAGATATAGCTGAGGTTGAGAATGCCATCCTTGCGCATCAACGGAATACCGCAAGTGCCGAATCAAAGGCCGTATCGCCGCGGGCAAAAACCCAAGAACCTAGCTCAGTGCCCGTTCCATCCACGCCCCTGCCGAGCGCAGAGAGTTCAAGTAGTCCCGCGAAGCAATCGAACGATCCAAAACCCGATCTGTCCCGCTATAGCAAGGTTACTTGGGGGAGCGGTGAAGGCTTTGAAAATACATTAAGACTGGGAAAACTCGATGCAAATGTCATGAATTGCTATGAGTTTGTCATGGTGTTTGCTATTGAGCATGGGTTTGTTTCGTTTGATGAAATATTGAATATGGGAGACCATGACAAAAAGTATCTGCCAGATATATTCATCAATATTTTGACCCAAAAGGCAGAGTTGACAGATTTGAAGGAAGCGAAAGATTTCGAATTCGGAGATATATTGTTCTTTGTTGGACCGAAAGCACATACATTCATATCGCTCGGCAATGGGCTAGCTGCTGAATGCCGGGCAATACCTGACCAAAATCATGTTCATCAAATGAATATTGCTGAAATTCACAAAGATCATCACAATCCAAGATTTATTATTAATATATTGGCCAATAAAATTCATGCTGAAATGGCCATGTATCAAAAACAATCCTATAATACCCCTG
>CAZKOY010000013.1:0-57503 GCA_964554495.1 uncultured Myxococcales bacterium | reverse complement strand
GCGGTCGGGCACTTCCTATCAACGCAACCGAGCGAACGGCGAATCGGGCCCAGGTGTCGGGTTCGATGGCTGCGCGTTCGCCCGAATAGCCTATGGGAGGTCCTTATGCGAAGCCTATGGTCGGTATCTGTATTGCTCTTTGTCGTTGGCTGCGGTCCCGGTCCCAATCGCATGGAGCTAGCCTTGGCCCCGGATCTGATTGCTTCAACGATCGGTACACTGGGAGCCACTGCCACAGTATTTAGCAACAAGGACTCTACATCCGGGGTCAATGTGGCATTCGATGTCGCCTATAAAGACCGCAACGGTGTCCCCCACACGATCGCCGGAATCTCGGATGCGACGGACGTCGCAGGGCAGGCCAAGGCCAGCTTTGCCGGGCTTATCTTCGAAGGCTCTGGTACGGTGACCGCCAAGGCGCTCGACAGCCAAGGCGCAGTGATCTTCGATGACATGAAGAACCCGCTGCAGGCCACGGCGACCTTTGGGGTACTCGATCTGTCGCCACCGCAAGTCGCGATCACCAGCCCGGCCAACGGCGCGCACTTTGCGATGAATACGCAATACACGATTACCGTGCATGCCACCGATGAGATCGGTGTAAGTCAGGTATATACGCAAACATCGAGAAGCAACGGCGGCACGGGCGGCAATGCATCTAGCAGTCGCATTACCAGCGGCGCCGCCGATGTCACCGTCCGCGTTGATGCCGATACCGGCGGCAATTCGACAAACACGATTACGATTTATGCGATGGCCGCCGACCTGAGCGGCAACCTAGGCGTGGCGACGCCGGTCGTCATCAGTGTCCCTTAACAGGCCATTCCCCACGCGCGATCACGCCGCGCTGCCGATCCCGCGCGGTGGATAGGGCGCTGCTCGGCGTCTTCGCGTCGCCGACACCCGCGGATGAAGCGCGCTTTCCACTGCTAGCGCGGCGAGCGTAGCTCTGAAAAAATAGCAATCCCCACTATTTGCGGCGCAGGTTCAATGCGGTGATTTATCATTTAAGCGTATGGGGCAGCTTGACCACGAAGGCGAGGGGCCGCGGCCATGCGAGAGCTAGTCCATGAGCTTTGTTCGGTCGGCTGTGCCGGGCGCGCCCCTGGAACGCCTGGAGGCCTGCGCGCTCGTCAGAAGATCGTCGATGCGCTGCGCGGCTGCGGACTCGATCCGGCAGAGCAGAGCATCGCCGGGACACGGGCCGCCAACGTAATCGCGGCGCTGCCGGGTGACATCGATCGCTGGGTGCTGGTCGCGGCGCACTACGATCATTTGGGCGGCCATGCGGGTTGGTTTTATCCAGGGGCCGACGACAACGCAGCGGCCATCGCCATCTTGGTGGATGTGGCGCGGGGCATCGCAAGGCGGCGACCGCAAGGGCGTGGCGTGCTGATCGCAGCGTTCGATGCCGAAGAGCCGCCGTATTTTCTCACCCGCGAGATGGGCTCTTCGTACTACGTCGACCACGCGCAGAAGATCGGCCCACCCGTCGAGCGCATCGACATGATGGTGTGCATGGATCTGGTCGGGCACGCGCTGGGCCCAAACGGACTGCCTGCGGAAGTGGGGCAGACCTTGTTCGCACTGGGGGCCGAGCGCAGCGCGGGAACCCTGGCCACCGTGCAGTCCTTGGCGCAGTCCGTGCCAGGGCTGATCGTGCGGCCGGCCGATGCCGAGATCATCCCGCCGCTTTCCGATTACGACGCGTTCTGGCGACGACGCGTACCGTTCCTGTTTCTGACAGCGGGTCGCTCGGCGCGCTATCACACGGTCAAGGACACGCCCGAGTTTCTCGACTGGAACAAGATGGCCGCGACGGCTCGCTGGATCGAACACTTTGTGCGCGCGATCTGTCGCCAGCCCGCGGCGGCGATTCCCTTTGTGGACGATGCCCGTGCTGATGCCACGACGCTGCACAGCTTCATGGCGCTGGCGGGGCCGCTTGCTCCGGTTGCGCCGCTGGCTCGCGTGGCATTCGAACGGGCGCAGAAGCTGCTCTCTGCGTGCGACGACAAGGGTCGCCTGCCGAGTGCCCTGCGCAGCGCGCCGGCCGAGCTGATCCTGGGCTTAGAGAGCGCTCTTTCCTAGCGAGCAGCGCCTTTGGCAGCGCGCTAGGGGGATCGCGCGATGGTGATGCGGAAGGGGGGCAGGGCGTGCTCATCGCGGCAGCGGCCTTGACCCTTGCTGATGAAGACGCGGACCTCGTATTCCCCGACGGGAAGGCCGGCCGCCGATGGCGTGTGCGGGAAGAACTGCCAGATCTTGCCCTCGCTGCTGCTGGGGCCCAGGGTCTCGGTGCGGGCCGGCGGACTGTCGGCTGGGGCGGTGGCCAAGCGCGTGAGGACGCGGGCGGTGGCTCCAGCGACGGGCTGTCCGTTGAGTCGGACGCCATAGTGAGCCAAGGTCCCGACGGTGCTGCCTCGCGGGTAGTTACGCGACAGAGAGAGGCTGCCTGCAAACGGCGTTCTGCCCGGCACGCAGCCGCAGCCCGTGGCATCGATGCCGCTGCAGGCGCTGTTGCAGGTGACGCGGCCACCGGCCTCACCGTCGAAGCCGAGGTCGTCGCAGCGTGGGAAGGGCCGGCTGGTCAAGCTGCTGTCGCAGACCTCGCTTTCGGGGCTGAGGATACCGTCGCCGCAGCGGGCGGTGGGAGCGGCCTTGCGCAGCGCCGCGAGCACGTCGACCCGGCCAAAGCCATAGCCGTCATCGCGACCGGGGGCGCCCAGATCGACGGCGGTCTCTTGCAGAAGCTGGCGCAGCGCGACGTTGCTAAGCCCTGGGAAGCGCGAAGCCAGCAGGGCGGCGCTGCCACTGACCAGCGGTGCTGCCATGCTCGTCCCGTCGAGGAATGCGTGATCCGAGGGGCTGTTGGAAAACGAGCAGCCTAGCTCAGCACCGCTTGTGATGCGCTCAGCCAGGTACTCGCCGTCTCCGGCTGCGATGGCAGAGACCGGGATCGGCAGCGCGCTGCCGACGTCGATGTTGGTGAGCAAGCGACCCGCTTCGCTGGGCTCGCCTGTGCGGTGGTTGTACAGGATCACAGCGGCGGCGCCGGCCCGGCGGGCGTTTTCCACTTTTTCGCTGAAGGTCAGCGCTTTCTGGCTGGCGTCGCTGGGGCCGCGGCGAATCAGCGCGATGCGTCCTTGCGGGGCGCAGGCTGCGATCTCGCTGGGGCTGCCGTATCCGCACAGCGTGACCTGGGTCGTCCCGAGGAGGGTGCCCGAAGCAGCGCTTGGGGCATACGCCGCGAGCGCGAAGTCCGCTTGGCCCCTTTCGGCGCACTGCAGGCGGGCCTCTCGACTGCCGGTGCCCGTCGGGAACATGGAATACAAGGCGACTCCGGGAGCTGCGAGGCCCACCGCCTTTCCCGTCGATGAAAAAGGCGCCAAGCGGTCATTGGGATCGGTGGCCGCAACCGCCAATACTTCACGATACGATGCGGGAAAATGCTTGTCCGCAGTGCGGATTTCTCCGGTTGAGCTGTCTTCTGCGTTGCCGGCGGCAGCGACGAGCAGGATGCCCGCGGCATAGGCTGCAGACAGGGCCCGCTCTTCGGGGGGGCTGGGCACTGAAGCGCCGAAGCTCATGTTGACGATGCGGCAGCGATCGGCAATCGCCGTATCGAGAGCCGCGACGATGTCGGTATCCGTAGCGCCCAACCGGCCGCGCAGGCGACCAAAGATCGTGTAGATGCGCAGGTTGGCGTCGGGCGCGACACCGACCATGCCGTAGCTGTTGTCTGCTGCCGCAACGAGACCTGCGACGTGGGTGCCATGGGCTTCGACCGCTGCGTAGTCGTCGCTGCGCTCAAAGAAGTTGTAGCCGCCGATGAGGTTCCGGGGTCGATCGCGATGGGTCGATGCGGCGCCGCGATCGAAGCCGGTGTCCAAGATGCAGACGTCGACTCCTGCGCCGCGCGAATAGGCCCAGCCAGCGACGGCACCGGTATACAAGGCGCCATAGCTGTTGCCGAGCTCGTTGCGCTGCCAGCGAGGCAAAGGGACGCCGCAGTCCACGCTGCAGGTCGTGGTCTGGGTTGCACGCGCGGCTTCATCGGGCTCGCAGCGAGAATCCCCGCAGCCGTCCAGGAAGCGCAGGGCCGCAGGCTCGACGATCAAGCCCGGCCAGGCGGCAATGGCTCGGGAGAGCGCCTGCCGATCGGCGCGAACGGCCAAGCTGTTGGCGAGCCCGACGCGCTCGCTATAGGTATGGCGAACTTCGATGCCGTCTTGGCGCAAGCGCTCGGCCAGATCGTCGCGCAGGCTGGCTCTGCTCTGCGCTTCGGGCAGGTGCAGCCAAAAGATGTCGTCAGCAAAAGCGTCGGCCACCGGAATGGGCAGCGGTGTCTCGACGGGCGGCGGATTCTGCAAAGGCGGACTTTGACAGCCGGACAGGGCCGCCGAAAGAGCACACGAGGCAGCAAGGCCCAAGTGGACGGCGATGCGACGCGGGTGCGACATTCTTTGAGCGTGCATCAGCCGCGCGCGGTCGAGCAAGCACAGAGACGCGTGCTAGCTGCGCTCGTGGATCTGCAGACGAATCGGCCCGCGCGACCGACGTCGCAGCCGCTGGGCAAGCCAGATCAAAGCCAGCGCGATGGGCGGGCCAAATGCGGCGCTGTGGCTGCGCGTCGTCGCCACATCGCAGGAACAGCCTCCGACGGTGGCGCCGCTTGGGCGTGAGCCCTCGGGAACCTCGCAAGTGCCCTCGAAGGGGACGCACTGCATGTTGGCTGGGCAGGTGATGAACTGGCAGACATCGTCGCGGCACTTGCCAGCAAAACAGCCCTGCGTGCGCTTGCAGACGACGCTGCGGCAGCTTGTGTCGATCTCGCACTGCCGGGTGGCGCTGTTGCAGGTGGTGGTCGATGGGCAGCTTTGCTCGCAGCTATCGAAGGCGCACAGGCCTTTGATGCAGCGCTCGCCTGGGCCACAGAACGTGCTGCACGTGGCCTTGCACTGCGCAGTGGTCCCGTCGGTAAAACAGTACTCGTCAGGGGCGCAGACAACCCCGGTGCAAGGGTTTGGCTTGCAGGCGCCCTGCAGACAGATATCGCCGGCCTTGGGGCAGGGGTTGGAATAGCAGGTATCGTCGCAGAGGACGGTGTTGTTTCCCGCGTCGCCGCTGCCCGTGATGGTCTGGATGATCTTTTGAATCTGCGCCAGCAGAGCCTGTTCGCTGTCGGCCAAGTAGTAGTCATAGCCGAGCGAGCGGTCCGGGTTCTTTTCGCCGCCCGCGGCCGCCATGCGGTTGAGGTTGTCTTTGAACACCTGGCTCAAGCTGCCGCCAAACCCGACGACGAATGTATGAACCGATGGATTTTGGTTGTACGCCGCGGTGATGGCGTTGACGGCTCCGGTGACGTGGTCGGATGCGCCACACATGCTGGTGCAGAATGGCTCGCCGTCGGTGATCAGCAAGATGTACTGCGCGCGTGAGGCGTCGGCAAAGCTGGCTTCGGCGCGCAGCGAGTTCACCGCTTCGCAGGTCGGCGTGCCAAACATCGTGTTTGGTGGCTTCAGGGTGCTTAGCTGTGGGGTGATCATGGCGCGCGTGCTGTACGCAGGCGGGACGATGAAGCCGCTGGTGCCGCACTCGTTCTGCACGGGGAAGGCGCCAAAGCCGATGGGCAAATAGCCGTCGTACTGCGTCAGCACGGCATTGAGCGCTGCGGTCGCGATGTCCCAGCGCGACTTCTCGCTGCCCTGTGGAAAGTTGTTGTCCTGCAGGCGCCACAGCATCGATCCCGAGCGATCGAGAAGGATGGCGAGGTTGGGGCACTTTTTGCCCCAGGCCACGGGGCTGTACGCGATGGACAGGGCCAGACCAACGAACAGCAAGGCTCGGTGAAGAAGCGAGGGAGTGAACGACATGCGGAGCCTCCAGAGTTGAGGGTCCGCACCATCGTATCGCGTCGAGAACGGTGCGTGTGTGGGGAACGAAGGCGGAAGGACTGCGCGGGGGACTTGCGAGGAACGCTGCGTGAGCGGCCCGATGACCTGGCCGCGATGGGCTAGGTGCCGCCGCCCGCGCAGCGGAAGCTGATCACCTTGCCCGGCGGAGGCGCGGCGTTGCCTTTACGCCAGATGCCCGCGACCACCGATTCTTTGCAGACGTTTTCCTTGCTCTTCACGGCGCAGTAGCAGTCCGAAGCTTCCGGCATGCAGGCCTTTACGATCTCGGGATCGTTGATCGTCGGCTCTTTCGCGGCTGCCCAGGCATCGCAGCACTTCGACGAACACGTCGGGAAGTAATAATCGGGGATGCTGTATGGGTTGCTCTCGTCGACGTCGCCGACCATGCACTGCGGCTGGCCATCCTGCGTCTTGGGAATCGAGGGCAGGCAGTTGCCGATCAGCTTCCTGGTGATGGCCTTGGCGATCTTGTCGAGTGCCGTCGTGTACGCGTCGATGTCGCAGATGCTGACTTCCAGGACGTTGGGGTTGCCGTCCTTGTCCTTGCCGAACTGCCGCGCGAACTTCGACAGGCGAAGCTGAGCTTGGCCATAAATGGCCTGGTTGCCGCTGTAGACGCACGACGCGTCGGTGCCACCGGCCCGGTTCAGATAGCCCGATGCGGCGCCACCCGGCCCGCGGCTGATCGTGACCTTGCCTGGGTTGGGGTTGGCGTCGATCTGCGGCTGCGTCCAAATGCCGCTGATCAACAGCTTGTCCTGCGCCCGCAGCGTCGAGAAGAACTTGAAATACTTCTCGGTCGGTTCCAGGTAGTTGTTCGGGCGTTCTTTGCAGTTGGTCTTGACGCCCGGAACGTTCATCGCCTGGTCGCACTGGATGCTGCGAGCCAAGCAGCGATAGTCGACGTTATAGCAGTCGTAGCTAGCGTTCTGATCCGGATCGCTGCAGTCGCGCGTGTTGGGGTTGTTCTCGATACGCTTGGCCATCTGCACCGAGCAGTCGTCTTCATCGGTGATGTAGATGACTGCCAGCACCGAATTCGGGCGCAAGAAGCCAGCGTTTTCCGGGCGGTGTCCATCGAGCGCACGCCGCGAACCTTCCAGCGGGCCCTCGATGCCACAGCCACCGTCGCCGACCAGAGCCATGCACTTAAAGGCATTGATCGGGCCCTGGTCCACCATCTTGCCGGTACCTGGATCCAGCTTCAGATCCTGCGGCACGTTGGTGCGGCCATCGATCTTCGAGATATAGCGACGGCCATCGATGGGTACGAACTTGTCATTGGCGCATAGCTCGGCGCATGCGTTGCGCGACTCAGCCGTCGGCAAGCTGCGCGCGGTGCAGGGCAGGTTCTGCAGCACGCCGTCGTCGCCTTCGAACTCATCGCACTTGCCGATGTTGCCACCCCAGGGCTCGCCGGGGCGGACGTTCGAGCCGATATCCGACGTGGCGATACCGACCTGATAGTTGGCGCCCGTGCCATCGATGATCTTGATGAACTGCGGGATGGCGTTGGCCAGAGCCTTCTGCTTCGGTGCCATCGACGGCGAGTTGTCGATCAAGAACAGGATGTCGACATCCTTCTTGAGCCGCGTGTCAAACACCTCGCCCGTGATCTGATCGACGCAGTTGTTGATCGCGCCGGTCTTTTGTTCCTTGGTGCCGTTCTCGGGAACGGGACATAGGCTGCCGTACTGGGGCGTCGTGCAAGCACCGAGTGCCAGCGCGAGGCTGCCGAAGGCTAGCCCGTGGGTGAAAGTGAGACGGCTCATGGATTCCTCCGTGTTTTTTTCATCGAGAACGCGAGGTCGCGGCCGCCGGGACGGTCCGCTGAGACCAAAGAGGTGCGCAAGGTAGCACAGGCATTGGGAAGAGATCATCCCGTTTGCTTGCATCGGACCAGGGCTGATTGGGCAGCAAACCTTACAACGACCCGGGCAATTTTTTTCACAGGCGGGCTAGGTGTCGGAAACTGGGCCCATGGCGACGCCCGATCTGAGCAAGCTGCCCAAGGTGGATAAGGTTCTGGCTCTTCCTGCGATACAGGCTTTGACCCAAGTGGTGCCGCGCTGGGCCGTCGTCGATGCCGTGCGCGATGAAATCGAACGCCTGCGCCTGAGACTTGTGAAAGGGCTGCGGCCCGAAACGATGGCGCCGGATGCCGGCCACGATCCCTATGCCATCGACGTCGAGCGCATCCGACATGCGGCTCATCGTCGCGTGCAGTCGCCGCTTGTGCCGGTCTTAAACGCGACCGGCGTCGTGCTGCATACCAACCTGGGCCGGGCGCCTCTGTCCGATGCGGCGCTGATGCGGCTTTCGTCCGTGGGGGGCGGCTATCTGAACCTAGAGTACCGCGTCGAGCAGGGCACTCGCGGCAGCCGCCAGGAACATGTGCAAGACCTGCTTTGCCAGCTAATCGGTGGAGAGGCGCACTTGGTCGTCAACAACAACGCCGCAGCTGTGCTGCTGATGCTGTCGGGCCTGTGTCAAGGCGGCGAGGTCGTGGTGTCGCGGGGCGAGCTGGTCGAGATCGGTGGCTCGTTCCGTGTACCCGACGTGATGCGTGCATCCGGGGCGCGGCTGCGCGAGGTCGGCACCACCAATCGCACGCACCTTGCCGACTACCAAGCGGCGATTGGCCCCGAGACCAAGGCGCTGCTGAAAGTGCATCGCAGCAACTTCGCGCAGGTCGGCTTCACTGCCGAAGTCGATCTGGCGACGCTGGTCGCTTGTGCCACAGGTGCTGGGCTGCCTTGCTTGCTCGACCTGGGATCGGGTCTGCTGTCGCGTCGCCTGGTGCCACCGCCGCTGTCGTTGGCGCACGAGCTGTGCGTGCAGAGCGCGCTCGCTGCAGGCTGCACGGTGGTGACATTTTCCTGCGACAAGCTGTTGGGCGGTCCGCAGGCCGGGGTGATCAGCGGGAAGAACGAGGCCATCATGGCTCTGCGCTCGCTGCCGCTTCTGCGGGCGCTGCGGCCGGACAAGCTAACCCTGATCGCGCTGTGCGCCACGCTGGAGCTGTACCGCGATGGGCGCAGCGATGCCATCCCTGCCGTTGCCATGTTGAGCACGCCGCTTCCCGTGCTGCAGGCGCGAGCTCAGAGCTTGCTGACGCTGTGCCAGGGCATCGCGGCCAGCCAAGCGGACGTGCCACCGCTTGAGCTAGAGATCGTGCCAACCCGCTCAGCAGTCGGAGGTGGGGCGTTGCCGCTTCTTCAGCCCGAGAGTGTCGCGGTATCCCCCCGCTGCAGTGGCAAGCAGGCGCGCTGGCTGGCTGCGGCGCTGCGTGAAGGCCAGCCGGTCATCGTGGCCCGTGTCCGGGACGATCGTCTGCTGCTCGATCTGCGCACGCTTTCGCATGCCGATCTGCCGCAGGTGGCGCAGGCGCTGGTCAACGCTTGGCGCGATCGAGGGAAAAGTCAGGGCTGGGCCGAGCGCGCTGCAGGCCTTTCCACGACGGGCGAGGACGGGGATGAAGAACCAGGCGAGGGCTAGGCCGCGCGTGATAACCTGACAACATGCCAAGGATTTATGCCGAAGCTCCCGAGCTGATCACCAGCCCGGATGGAGCTTGGGCGGCTGCACTGTGCCGGTCGCGGATCTATGTCTATTCACTCGATGGCACGCCTGAGTCTGCTCTGTCGGATTTGGCAGCGCGATCGAGCGGTGGCGATGAGGACCGGCCGGCTCTGTACGATGCCTATGCCTCGACAGAGATCACAGGCAGCGCCGGGCGCATTTGCTTCGTTGCGGGCGATCGGCTGCTGCACGTCTTTCGCGAGGGGGCCGAGTCAGCCGAAGGAACCGAGTCCGGCGTCATCGCTGCCGAGCTCTTGAGCATTCCTGATTTGCGGCCGATCGGCCCGCTGGTTCGCGTCGGTGGTGCGCAGCGCATCGTCGGGGTGGGGCCGGCCGGGGCAGTGGTTGCGCCGCATGGCCCAGGGGCTGACATCATCTGCCTGCGCGGGGCTGAGCTGGTCTTGCAGCGGACCTTTATGCGCAGCGAAGTGCGCGCCGCGATCGCTGGAACGGATCGCCGCTTTCTGTTGGAACAGCGCGGGGGCTATGACGTCTGGGATGTAGGGGCTCGCACGACGGTGACACGCCTGGTTCTGCAGACCAGGCAGCCGCCGTTTCAGGTCGGCTACGCGCAGTCCGGCAAGATGATGTGGGCGCTGTCAGCCGGTCCGCCGATCCATGTTGAGCTGTTTCGCTCGTCAGACGGCCGCCGCATGATGGAGCTGGATCAGCCCGGTAGAGCCCTGGGAGCTGAGGCGGCGCCCAGTCGTCTTTTGATCGCGGCTGAGGAGCGCGCTGGCCAGGCGTTCCTAGACATTGATCTCTCGCTGGGCACGCTGACGCACAGCATGGCTCCGACGGCGCATGGCCCTGTGGCTAGCTTTGCGCTGCGGCAACGGGCGTCTTCCCCCGAGCTGCTGCTGCTATTCGATGGCGATCACGACGACGCAGTGGGCTTGATGCGCTTGCGGCTACCCATGCTGCAAGCACGTGGAGGACGCGAAGAGACGCCAGCTGCGCCTCGCGGCTCGCGGCTCACTGGGCGGTCCCCTGTGGCTATTGCAACGGCAGCCGCTGAACAAGCGGCATCGCCGGTACGGGCACGCATGGGGCGAAGCGAGCTGCGCCCAAGTCGATCGGGGGCTTTTGGCGACGAACGAACCAGCCGTGGCGAGATCCGGGCCGACCCACGTGTCGAGCCGCGCAGCGATCCCCGGGCTGGCGCATCACCTAGCCCATTGCCGTCGGTGATTATCTCGTCTGAGCTGCACGAAGCGGCGAGCGTGGATGAAGACAGTGAGCCTGGGATTCTGCAGCTACCTATCTCGCATAGCGATGGGCTTGGCTCTCTCCGTGACGGGCACCGCAGTCGAGCGCGTCGTCGTCGCTTGGACGAAATGTTGCGGCGCTCTTACGACGCTGGCCAGGGTCCTGCTGTCTGGCAGTGGGAACTCGTACGCTGGGCCCAGCTTGCGCTGTCGGCTTCCGACGAGCAGCTGCCCTTGGCACCGGAAGGCGGGCCTGTGCAGTCCTTGGCTCAGCGGCTGCGCTTCTCGCCGGTCGCGCAGAAGATCCTCAGCTTGCTGTATGCCTGCGAGTACCTGCTTGGGGTTCGTCCGCGCGGCATGCGCGTCATCGAAATCGCGGCCTGCCTGTGCTCGCTGTACGAGGAGCCAACGCTGCTTGCCGAGCTGTTGCCGAGTGCGCCTCTGCGTTCGCTGGGTCTGATCTCGGTCCGCAGCGATGGGCGACTGCGCCTGCAGAGCGAGGTCGCTCGTCTGTTCTTAGGCCTTTCGTGTCCCGAGCTGCAGCCCGCCGCTGGGCCCGATCGCGATGGGCTGTCTGCCGGGCTCTATGGGCATATCGGTCCCTTTACCCGCGCCTCATCGCTGCTGCTGCGGCAGTCTGTGCTGCGAATGGATGCCCTCACCGAGTCACAGCCCATGGCTGCTATCGAGCGAGCCATCGAGCGAGCCGTGGTCTACGACGCGGTCGTCGTGATCGACGGAGTCGCAGGTCTGTCCTTCCCGGCCTTTAGCACGCTGTCTTTGCTGCCCAGCCTGCGCCCGCTGCTTTTGTCCGTCCGCGCGCCTGTGCTGCTGTGCAGCATGCCTGACACTGCATCGGTTCTGGGACTCTCGACGCGCAGCCTGCCACCCGGCGTGGTCATTCAGCACAGCGGAGTGCCGGCGCCGTTGGTGCCGAGCGGCCCGTTGCCTTCTGGCACGACGTGGCGCGGCCCGATGCTGCCGGTAAGCGCGACGTTCCTCGACAGTCCGATGCAGACCGGGCGCATCGAAGTAGCACAGGCTGGCGATCGGCGGTCGGCCATTGTCATCGGACCCAGCGCTACTCCAGAGGCATATGCCACTGCCGCGTACCTGGCCGCACGCGACGGGGCCGTCGTGGCCTTGGATGCTGAGCTGACGCAGGTGCGTGCGCTGGTGCTGGCCATGTTGCTGCGTCAGATCCCCGTCACCGTCACAGCGATGCCTCCTGGCGGAACGAGCGGCCTAGCCAGCGGGGCGGCTCCGACATGGCCTGCGGTGCTGGCTCCGTATGTCGGATAGAAACACAAGCTGAGAAGGGCCACGGGATTTCGTACTTTCGCAGGCTCGATCTTGTAGAATGGCTGGCGACAATTCTTTTCAGGACGGCGACCATTGAACGGCGCAAGCATGTTTGAACGAACTTGGGATATTGCCATCCAGCTCTGCCGGATGGGGCGGGTGCAAGGCCGGCGGTTCGCTGTCGGTGTGACGCCCTTGAAGGCACGCGAAAGCGATGCGGAAGCACCGCGCTGGGCCGTGATGGGCCTGGATGGCTCCGCTGTTTTCACGGCGCCCTCGGAAGAGGAAATCGATGCGGGGTCCCTGTTCACCGTGGCACGTCGCTTCGTCGAGCTGGAAGATGCCTACCAGCGCGGCATCGAGCCCGGTGAGTACACGGTCGAGCCCCGCCGCACGTACAAGGACAGCCTGCGCGAGTGGGGCCTGATGGACGAGCAGGGGCGCGTGCTCAAGGCCTTCGAGTACGACCCAGAGCCTCTGCTTGGCTATGTCGTTCGCGTCGGAGACGTCTATGCCTATGGCATCGTCAAGCAGTCGGCGCTGAGCGAAGGGACCATCTCGCCCAGCGGTGCTTGTGAGACGTCCGACGAGGCGCGTCGGAAAGCCAGCGAGCTATTGATGCTGGCCTTGATGCGGGGCGCGACCGTCATGGGCATGAACGGTGTGCCCGCGGTCATCGACCTTTCTGCCGACGCAGACGACGATACCTAGACGAACACGCGCCTCGGATTACGTGATCCGCAGCCTTCTGCCTAGACGCTTCTTTTCGCTATCCCATAAAAAAAGCTCTCTGTGCGGCGCTAGCGGCGACGCAGTCAGAGAGCTTTTTGTCTTTTGCGCTGGGTGTGTCTGCGCGGGCTACTTCTTGCGCGAGCCGCTGCCCGACAGGTACTTCATCAAGCGCTTCTCACCGACGGTGTGAATCTTGCTGTCGGCGACCAGCTCGGCCAGAGGCTGACGCAGCTTGTTCGCTAGCTCGGCGCGGTCGATGCCGATTGCAGACAGCTGCTCGGCGCCGATGGCGCGGGCAATGTCGTTGCGGTTCAGGCCATCCTTGTTGCTGCCCAGGACCGTCAGGATTGCGGCCTTAAGTGCCGTTTTCTGGTTATCCGTCAAGCGCGTGCGCTTCCCCGGACGCCCCTCGCGAGGGGCCTTGCCAGTTGCCGGGCGGTTGCCCAACAGGGCTTCCGCAAAATCGACAACACCGAGAGTCGCGACGACGGCCCAGATGTCCTTGTTCTGCTTAAGGCCGCTTAGGAACTGCTCCACCGTCACCCGGTTGCTGGGATGTAGTTTGTAGAAGGTGGCGAGAGCAGCCATGCGACGCAGATCCTCGTTCTGCGCACGCAATTCCTGCTCAAATAGGCTGTCGAGCTCGATACCGGCGGGGGTAGCAGCAGGGGACTTCTTTGGGGCCATTTGACTCATCCTCCGTATGTAGCGTTACTCGGCATTGCGTGGCGCGACGTGGCGCCACTTCCACTAATAACATTGCCTTGTCGCTACGTCGTTTTGTGAACGAATTAATGAATAGCTCAGCAAAACGAGATGAGCAACGAAAAATCTTCAGACCATATCGAACGCAGAATGTAGGACGCATACCACATGATAGCCAATACGAGGTCCTGTCGCGGCAAGAAGAAGGATCGGAAGAAGCCTTTGGATCGCTTGCTCTTTGGCTCATTCAGCGAAATCACTCAGGCCTCGTCTGAGGATCGACAGCAGACCTTATGTGCGGCTGTTTTTCGCCAGAACCGCACGACAACGCGTGTCGTATCGGCCAGACGCATTGCGTATGTCTCAGCCCATTCGGGTGGCGCTCAAGCTCGGCTGTCCTTGGGCCCGTTCTGGTTTGCATGGTGCCCGCCCGTATCGACGGCTGAGATCCCGGCACGGTGCATAGGCCAGAGAGCGCAAGGCCAGCGCTGGCCACGTCTTTTTCATCGCCAAAAGGTCCGATCTACCGATTACGCGGCGGCGCTTTCAGCGGGCCCCGCATGTGAGTGCTTTCTCGATTTGGCCACGAAGACATAGTCAGCCTTGTCGAAGAGATGCTACGTTTTGCGCAGCGTTTCGTGATGCGCATTTTCCGTCCAATCGCGGCTCTGTATCTGAGCTTCCCGCTGATCTTGCTGGCAGCGCTGGCCCTGGCTCGCTACTCGTATCAGACCGCGCAGCAGCTTGCGCAGAGCAGCGAGGACTCGGTGCGACAGACACTGGCTGCACTGGGCGATCAGACGCGCAGCCGTGTCGACACGTTTATTACCGACTCGGATCGCACGCTGTTTAACCTGGTTGACCTGGAAAACCTGGGACAGTTTGAAAAGCGCTGGTCGGAAATTGTGCGCCTGTCGAACGCCATCGAAGCCGCGATTGTGCTCGATGAACGGCTGCTGGTGGTGAAGGGCGGCTACGTCTTCAAGCGCCGCAACCGGCAGGAAGCAGACGCCTTTTTGCGGTTATTCACCGATAAAATCCTCCCCGTCTTACCCTTGGCCGAGCTGAGCCCAGATGCTCATCGTCATTTGCATACGCAATATGACGGCATCGAATATTTGCTTAGTTACATCAAGCGCTACGACAAAGAGAACAATCGCGTGTTCTTTATCGTTCTGCGCGTCAATCTCGACTACATCACCGGCACCTTCTTGCCCGAGCTATTGCAGCCGATCGGCGACCGTGGCGTGGTCGGGGTGGTCAACAGCCGCGGCGACGTCGTCTATGGCCAGTCGATCCGCGAGGTCGACCGCTATCTGTACGACAGCAACTTCAAGAGCACGCTGTATCGCTGGCGACTCATCATGGCCCCCCGCGACAGCGACCGCCTGCGCGCCAGGGCCGAGCGGCGACGGCTGTCTGATATGACGCTGATCGGGCTGATGCTGGGCGTGATGGTCCTGGGCTCGGCGTTCTTGCTGTACGGCATCTCGACCGAGCAGCGGGTGTCGGCGCTTAAGTCCGAGTTCATGAGCAACGTCAGCCATGAGCTCAAGACGCCGCTTTCGCTGATTCGCATGTTCGGCGAGCTTTTGATGCTGGGGAAGGTCAAGACGCCCGAGAAGGGTCGCGAGTACGCCGCCATCATCACGCGCGAGGCCGAGCGCCTGTCGCGCTTGATCGACAACGTGCTCGACTTTTCACGCATCGAGCGCGGCAAAGCGGCGTATGAGATGAAGCCTGGTGATCTCGCAGAGGTCGTCGAGCGGGCCCTCGACTTTTTCCGCTATCGCCTAGAGCGCGAGGGGCGGCAGCTTGAGGTCAACTTGCCACCGAGCGTCCCGACCTCGATGCTCGACGAAAATGCGCTGACCTTGGTGGTGCTGAACCTGGTCGACAACGCCATGAAGTATGGCGGCACGGCGCCGATCGCGGTGACGCTGCACTACGACGCTCGACGGCGCGAGCTTTTGCTGAGCGTGCGCGATCACGGGATGGGTATTGCCCCCGACGAGCAGCGCAAGGTCTTCGAGCGCTTCTATCGCACGCGCACCGTACGCAACACCAACATCCGCGGCTCGGGCATTGGCTTGGCCTTGGTCAAGCACATCACCGAAGCCCACGGCGGTCGCGTGAGCGTCGTCAGCGCGCCGGGGCAAGGTTCGACCTTTACGGTCACCCTGCCCGTGCGCGAGCCGAGTCCCCCCGTCGAGGGCGCAGACGATGTAGAATCGCCGAAAGCTGCCCATGGCTGAGCGCAAGAACGTTCCGTCTTCTGCCCCATCTTCAGGCTCGTCGATAGGCTCGTCTGCGGGCCCAGCGAACACCGCGTCGCCCGCGTCAACAGGTCAGCGATCCGACGCCGGAGGCGCAGCCAGTCCGGCATCGGGACCCCTTAGCACCACGTCGCCCAGCAGCGCGTCGCCCGCAGCGTCCGGCAGTGGGGCATCGGGCTCGCTTTCCGCCGCGGCTCGTGGGCGCATCTTGCTGGTCGAAGACGAACCCGACATCGTGCGCGGCCTGACCGATGTCTTGGAGTTTGAGGGCTTTGAAGTCGTCGCTGCTCCCGACGGGCGGACCGGAGTGCGCGAGATGGTCGAGCACGGTGCTGATCTGGTGATCCTTGACCTGATGCTGCCGGACATCAACGGCTACCAAGTCTGCGAGCAGATCCGGGCGAAAAATCAGCTGGTCCCGATCATCATCCTCACGGCTCGCGGGCAAGAACTAGACAAGATCCGTGGCCTTGAGGCGGGCGCCGACGACTATGTGACGAAGCCATTTTCCGTTGGAGAGCTCTTGGCGCGCATCAAGGCCATCCTGCGTCGCTTGCAGCGCGTGCAGCCGGCCAGCCAGCCCGATGTGCTGACGATTGGTAACTGCGAGATCGATTTCAAGAAGCACACGCTGACTAAGCACCGCAAGACACAGACGCTGACGTTTTATGAAGTCGAGCTCTTGAAGCTGATGTCCGAGCGCGAGGGGCAGCCGGTCTCGCGCGATGAGATCCTCGACAAGATCTGGGGCATCGAGGCCTATCCGTCCAATCGCACCGTCGACAACTTCGTCGTCAAGCTGCGCAAGAAGCTGGAAGACAACCAGCATCATCCACGGCACATCCTGACGGTGTACGGCTTTGGCTACAAGCTAGTGCCCTGATCGGCGGGTCCTGCCGATGTCGCTGCCGCTTCATCATCCGCACTGGTTTCCCGACGGGAAAAAGGTGGTCTCGCTGCCGGGCGGGGCTGACGCAATCGAGCCGCATATCCAGCGGCTCTTGATCGAAAAAGGCTTCCTGCGCGCCCCTTGTCCGCTTGCCTTTCTGCACCGCAGCGTGCCGCAAGAGGCCTGTGTTCTCGACGAGAACTACCTAAACGCAGTGACGCGCGCCTTATATGTACACGATGCGTCGCTGCGTTCCGCGTACTACGACGTCCTGCGCGCACTGCGACCGCTAATCGGGGAAGACTTCGTGTTTCAAGCGGCGCCGATCGTGCGTTTTCATCTGCCGGCGAGGTTTCCCGGCAAGCTGCGTACGGCATCAGGGCTTGGCATGCAGCAGCACAGCGACACGCTGGGCGGGCATCCGTTCGAACTTTTGCAAGCATGGCTGCCGCTGACCGACTGCAACGGAAGTGCGGCGCTGCATATCTCGTCTTGCGAAGACGGCATCGCGATTCTGTCGCACTTCCTTGCCAACATCGGCGGCGATGAGGCGCTGTACCGTCGAGGCTTGGATGCATTTTTCAGCGAGCGCGACCGCGACGCCGAGCTGCAAGAAAAGATCGTCACCGGCTGTCCGCCCTGCGCCATGAAGCGTGGCGACGTGCTGCTGTTCGATCCGCGCTGTGTTCACGGTGGTGTCGAAAACACCAGTGACTGCACCCGAGTCAGCGTCGATTTTCGACTGATGCCTTGCTCGGTCTATGACGCGTTCTTGGCGCAGCCACAGGCCGCACTGTCGCCGCGCTTTCGCCGCGGCGAGATCTTTCACGCCGCAACCATCGATACGCTATAGGCCCATCGCTTTCTGCTTACAGCGTCGCAGGCGCGGCGTTCCAGCCGATCCACTGCGTGCGAGCGGGCAGGGTTGAAAGCGCCTGATCGATGGCCAAAAGCAAAGGCCGCACGCTGTCGGGTTGGCTGGCCGCCAAGGCCACGCTGGGCAGGTGTGGGCCCGGTTCGCTATCGATGGCATCGGTCATATCGGTCAGGCGCTGCCAGCCCGTCGCATCGAGCCGATCGATCTTGTTCCACACCAGAAGCCGCGGCTTGTCGTGCAGATCCATCTCGCGCAGCAGGCGCTCGACCGAGTCGCGATGCGCCAAGACCGCAGGGTCGCTGGCGTCCAACACATGCAGCAATAGATCCGCTTCGTTCAGCTCTTCCAGTGTGGCGCGAAATGCAGCTTTAAGATCGGCCGGCAGATCGCGGATAAAGCCCACCGTGTCGGTCAAAATCAGCTCGCGCTCGTCGGGGAAACGCATGCGTCGGCTGGTCGGATCGAGCGTGGCAAACAACTGATTGGCCACCAAAACCTGGCTGTATGAAAGGGTGTTGAGCAAGGTCGACTTGCCGGCATTGGTGTATCCGATGATGGCCAAGACCGGCAGATCCCGTCGCTGTCGCATCTTGCGGCGCTCGGCGCGCTGCCGTGACAGATCCGCGATGGCGTGGGTCAGCTGCGTGATGCGCTCGCGGGCGCGGCGGCGGTTGATCTCAAGCTTGGTCTCGCCGGGACCCCGCCCACCGATGCCACCGGTCAGTCGCGACATCATGGTGTTTTTTTCCACCAAGCGGGGCAGGGCATAGCGCAGCTGCGCCAGCTCGACCTGCAGCTTGCCATCGCGGCTGTGGGCGTGCTGGGCGAAGATGTCGAGGATCAGCATCGTGCGATCGATGACCTTGAGCTCGGTCGCATCCGAGATCGCACGCGCCTGCGCGGGCGTCAGCTCGGGGTCGAAGACCAGCAGCGTGGCGTCGTGCTGCAGCGCTCGCAAGACGACTTCTTCCAGCTTGCCGCGGCCCAATAGGAACTTCGGATCTGGCTCAGGACGTCGCTGCGTGATGACGTCGACGACTTGCAGACCGGCGGTACGGCACAGCTCGCGCAGCTCGGCCCCGCGCATCTCGACATTCCACTCGGCATCGTGGCTGGTGATGGGCAATGGCAGCTTGGGGGCGCTCGCACCACGCAGGGACTCACTGGGCTTTGCGGGGCCGCGCGAGCCTGCGCTGCTGCGACTGCGCAGCGGCGAGCTGATCACTTGCACAACCAGCGCGCGTTCGTGTTCGCCTGCGACCTCTTGCGCGGACGCCGCGCCGCGCTGCAGCTCATCTTCTAGCGCACGAATCAGCTCGTCAAAGCGTCCAGCGGTTGTCTTCTCGCTTGATGTCGCGTCGCTGCCCTGCTGGGCTGGAACCGGCGGTAGCTCGCGCCACAGGCGCTCTTCAGCATTGGGCGGCAGCAGGTGAGCCATGTGCATGCGGCCGGGCTGGCCGCTGGGTGTCATGCCAATCGCCGCGATCAGATCGAGCCGCAGCTTGGCCAAGTCCATCAGGTCATCGCGCGTTAGCGGCTCGGCGCGCAGGTGCGTGTGAACCAAGCGCAGGCCGCGCAGACGTCCGCGACCGGCACGCTGTCGTCCCAGGTCTGGCAACAGCAAGCGGTGTGGATCACCGACGATGACATGGGTCACGGTGCCGCTGCGATCGATCAGGACACCGACCTGCCGCTTGACCTCGCGCGAGCACTCGCACAAAAAGCCTGCCAGCTCGTCCGAGACCACCTCGTGGCTGGCCATTCGTCGACGATAGATGCGCTCCAGCATGTGTTGCTGGCTGGGCTTAAGTCCGGTGAGGTTACCGTGTAGAGCTTGCATTCGGCGTGGGTCGCTGCGTGAGGGTCGATTCTGCTGGGGCAGATAGCGCGTCGGCAGTGTCGCTGACCTCAGAGACAAAGGCCAGCCTTCGCGACAGGCGTCGCCCCGCGCCGACCGAGACCTGCGCCGCTGCTGCCACGTCCAGGTCGAGGATTGGCCGCAGGACTTGACCTACACGATTGCGCAGGCGCAGCACTCGCAGATCGACGGTCTGCGCCGTGCGTCCAGGGTTGCTGAGATGCACCCACGCGACGACCTGCGCCGATTCGCGGGCAGAGCGTGGCTCAATGCGACCCAGCTCAAGCCGCAGACCAGAAAATGCGGCGGCGTTTTCCACCGTCAGCGCGGCGGGCCGATGTGGCTTGATGGGGCGCGCTGCCGCAATAGGGGACGCGGCGTTGGGTGGCAGTGGACTCTGCGGAGTGCTCGCGGCCAGCGGTCTGGACGAAAGGGACAGCCAGGTCAGGCCGATCACAAGCAGCCCGACAAATCCGAGCCCAAGTACGACCAAGAAGCTGAACAGTCGGCGCAGGCGAGGTTGTGCCGGGATAGCTGCAGCCGGCGGCGCGATCCGTTGATACCACGTCGGAGACAACGAGACCGGGCCGGCTGAAAGGGGTGCCAAGCTAGGCGGCAGAGCAGCCAAGCCATCGCCAGTGCTTTCGCCCCAGTCTGTCTCAAGCAGATCGACCGAGGCGCGGGGACAGAAGCGCCCGAGGATCTCGCCCAGTGCCTGTGCGCGGAAGAGTGGCGCTTGCAGATCCAGCAGCAGTCCTTGCAGGCTCGCGAAGAACGCGGGCAAAGCCAGGCGCTGATCGGCTTGGGAATGCAGAGCGCGTCGCAGCAGGCGACTCGTCGCAGGCCGCATCAGAGCCGAACTAGGTAGCAGTTGACGCAAGAGCACGGCCAGCGCATAGACATCGGCGGCGGGGGTGAGCAAGCGTTCGGATGCACGCAGCTCAGGAGCAAGTGTCTCGTCGCCACGTCCCGACCCCGAAGCGGCCGAGAACGCCAAGAGCTGTACGCTGCCATTCCAGCCAACGAACACGGTGTTGGCACTGATGCGGCCATGCCCGATGCAGGGAAGTCCTCGTCGCTGCTGTACATCGATCAAGAACTGAACGGCGCGGGTCAGCTGGGCGATGACGTGTATGGCCCACCAAGCTGGCAGCTCTCCTGGCGCGGCACGTGCGACGGTGGCCAAGTCAACGCCATCGCTGGCTTCGCTGACGGCAAAGCCGCTTCTGGCATCCGCCGGACCGATGGCAATAAGCCGCAGAAGTTGGGCATGACAGATGCCGCGCGCTCGCTGTGCTGCGCTGCGTTCGCTTGCGAGCTGACCGATCGGAAACCATTCAACGAGCACCGGCAGATCGGGCAGACCAGCTTCGCCGCGCCACAGCGCGCGACGTCGCACACGCGGCAGATCCGCGCTGGTGACCGACATCAGCACACGTGGCGTGCTGCCGGATGCACTGCCCGTATTCGTCACGCCGAAGGCTAAGCTGCCGCCAGGAAGCGGAGTCCACAAGCCTGCGATAGCAGACGGTATTGATGGTCCTTTGCCGAGGCCGCGTGCCGCCCCTGCGGACTCAAGCGGGGTCTCTGGAAGCCACAAGCGCGGTGGCAGCGCCATGGGCCAAAGTATACGGCAGGCGGCCCGCTCAGCCTCGAAAACATAGGCTGTACCTGGGACGCATGCGTCGTTTAACATGCCAGATAAGACCCTGGCGAAGACACCACTTCTTCCAGAGCCCCCTTAGGAGTCCCCCATGCTCAAGACTGGCCTACGAACCCGCGCCTTGTGTTTGAGCCGAAAACGCTTATGGCTGCCGTACAAAGCGCAGGCTTTGTCGCGCACAGAGCTGCTGCAGCGGACGATCCAGCGCGGGCGCTTGGGTCCCCTGCTTGCGCTGCTTGCGCTGTGGGCCCTGCTGCCTGGCTGCGGTAACGAGAACGCCATGATCGTGGCGATTCGCCCGCCCGCTGGCGTGCCGATCAAGCAGTACGCCGTGACGCTACAGGAGCGCGAATCGCGCAGCATCATCTATTCGTCGGGCGTTCAGCCCGTCGAGGGTCCAGCTGCCGCACGCGATCTGAGCAATGAGCCCTTGCGCATTGGCCTGAAGCTGAGCAAGAGCGGCACCTATCTGCTTCACGTTCGCGCCGCCACCGGCACGCTGGCTCCCGACGGCAGCATCCCCAAGGCGCGCGAGTCGGAATATTTCTATGCCAGCTTGATCAACCTGTCGGGAACCATGGAGCGCGAAGCGGGCCTGCTGGAAGTAAAGCCTGAGTTCGACCACGACTTTGACCACTTCCCCGACGCGATGCGCTGGATGGCGGCCAACGACGAGGCGCGATCGCGCTATCAAGCGCAGCCCGAGGTCCTGGACTGCGTAGACAGCGATCCCAGCCCAGGTGAGCCACCGCTTTCGGTGCCGTATTACGCGGTGCAGATCAATCCTTTGGCGAAGCCCAAGTGTGGCTTGGCTATCGACATTGCCTGTGGCGATAAGCCTCCGCCTTGTGCGGACAAAGACGGCGATGGCGTGACCGAAAATCTAGACTGCGACGACAACGATCCGCTTCGTTTTCCAGGGAACGCCCGGCCGCGCAACTGTTGTCAGTGTACGGACCGCAAGAGCTGCGCCACCAATCACAGCAAGCTCGCGGATCTGAGCCTGTGCCAGCCAGCGCGCTGCGACAACAGCACAGACTTTGACTGCACGGGGGTCGTCACTCCGTGTTTTGTCGACGAAGACTGCGATGGTTATTCCCCCAACGATCCCGTGGCCAGCCTGCGCGACTGCAACGACAACAACCCCAGCGTATATCCCGGTGCGCCAAAGAACTGCGCCGATCAGACGACGGACTGGGCCTGCGATGGTGCGCCCAGCGCGGGCTGCATCGCCTGTGACTTGGACGGTGATGGCTTCCAGCGCAGCGACGCGGCCAACGGCTGCCCATCGGCTGGATACGCAAAGCAGATCGACTGCGATGACAACGATCGCGGAGTCTTTCCTGGCTCGACCAGCTTCGAAGGCATTCAGCTCATCACCCGCGATCTGCGCGGCAAGGAAGGCGCTGGCTCGGTGGCGGCAGCGCTGCGTGGGCTGTGCCGCAATCAAGCTGCGACGTTCCAGACGACGCTGGTCAATCAGGATGCCGACTGCGATGGCCAGGCGCGCAACGGTTGCCCCACCGTAGCCTGTGATTCCGACGGAGACGGCTTTCCCAAGAACACGGCAGCTTGCATGGGTTCTGGGTTGCCGGTGGACTGCGATGACAGCAAGCCCGATGTCTTTCCGGGCGCGCCCGAAAAGTGTGGTGATGGCATCGCACAGGGCTGCGTGGCGGATCGCCCGTGTGTCAACGACGCCGACAGAGATGGCTATCCAGCGGACTACGACTGCGATGATGGCAACGCGCAGATCCATCCGTTCGTTGCCGAGCGCTGCAACGGCGTCGATGACGACTGCGATGGACTGATCGATGAAGGCAACCCCGACTCGACCGGGGCGCCGATGACCCGGACGTACACCGTCGGAACGACGACACGCTATGGCATCATCACGTGCTCAGACGACAAAGATGGCGAGTGCGGCAAGGCCGATGCAGTGACGGGGGCGCTGTCTGGGCGCTGCGTCTGTACCGGCGTTTCGGTGAACAGCGTGCGAGATCCAGTGGTCGCAAACCGTGTGCAGTGTCCGAACCAGATAAATGGTGAGGGGACGGGCGCCAAGTGCGTTGGTGCCAAGCAGCCGAGCAAGCAGACCTGTGATGCCGACAACCCACGCGACGACGACTGCAATGGCTCGAACGACGATCCGACGGGCATGAACCTTTTGGAACGCGACGATCCCTGCGGCATCACGCAGGGCGAGTGTCGGACGGGTGTCGTAACCGGCTGCAATCGCATGGCGCCCAACATCTTTGCCAGCGTACCCGGCTTCCCGGCCAGCAAGCGCTTTCTCGTCTGCTCTGCAGCAGCCATTGGGCCCATGGCCGAGATGTGTGATGCCAAGGACAACGACTGCGATCTTCAGACGGACGAGAGCTGCGCCGAGATGGGCGGCTCGGCCTGCTGTCTGGTGTCCATGGCGCCGCAGTGCGTGGACTTGAGCAGCGACGAGCGGTTCTGTGGTAGCTGCACGAAGTCGTGTTCCACCACCACCTCAACCGAGTGCAAGGTTGGCCTCTGCAAGTGTGGCAATGATGCGGAGTGCAGCGGCGCCAAGCCTCTGTGCAACTCGACCTTGCTGGCGTGCGTGCAGTGCTTGGCGGATGCCGACTGTGGCGCGGCCAGTCCCACGCCGCGGTGCAAGGGCGGCAGCACCTGTGTCGAGTGCCTAGACAGCATGGACTGCGCCAGCCCGACGGCTCCTGCTTGCAATACGACGACCAATCGCTGCGTCGAGTGCGTCGACGACACCACCTGCACGATGATGGGCAAGATGCACTGCAACACGATGACCAACAAGTGCGTGCCCTGCACCGCCGACGCGCAGTGTGCAGCGGGTGAGCAGTGCGATCCGGCCAGCAACACCTGCGTCGACTGCTACAACGACATGGGCTGCCCCGCGATGTTCCACTGCAAGACCGGCACGAAGACCTGCGTGGAATGCATAAGCGATGCGCAGTGCGCGGTCGATCGGCCGATGACCCCGAAGTGCAACCCGCTCAACAACCTGTGTGTGCAGTGCAATATGGCGTCAGACTGCAGCGGTCCCGGTATGAATCCGCAGTGCCTGAACAACGCCTGCGTGGAATGCACGATGAACGCGCACTGCGGCGGGGCCACGCCAACCTGCGACAACATGACGCACACCTGCGTCCCCTAGCACCGGCTAGTCGAATGCGGGAATGCCGGTGATGTCTTCACCGATGACCAGGGTGTGGATGTGGTCCGTGCCTTCGTAGGTGAAGACCGACTCTAGATTGCACATGTGGCGGCCGGCTTGATACTCGTCGGTGATGCCGTTTGCACCGAGCAGGTCGCGGGCGTTTCTGGCGATGTGCAGCGCCATGCGGACGTTGTTGCGCTTGGCCATCGAGATCTGCGCCGGTCGCAGCGTGCCCGCCACTTTCAGACGGCCCAGGTGCAGTGACAAGAGCTGCGCCTTGCTGATCTCTTCCAGCATGTCGACCAGCTTGGCCTGCACAAGCTGATGCCCGGCGAGCGGTCGCGAGAACTGCTTGCGATCTTTTGTATAGCGAAGCGCTTCGTCGTAGCAGGCCATGGCCGCGCCGATGGCGCCAAAGCTGATGCCAAAGCGCGCTTGGTTCAGACACGAAAGCGGCCCGCGCAGCCCCTGCACCCCTGGCAACATGGCCGAAGCAGGCACGACACAGTCTTCAAAGATCAGCTCGGACGTGACCGAGGCGCGCAGCGAGAACTTGCCGTGGATATCGCGCGTCGAAAAGCCCGGCGTGCCGCGCTCGACCAGGAAGCCGCGCACCGACTTGGCGCCACCTGGACCTGTTCCGTCTTCGTCCGTCTTGGCCCAGACCACGGCGACATCTGAGAGGCCGCCATTTGTGATCCAGCGCTTCTCGCCGTTTAGGACATAGGTGTCACCGACTCGGCGCGCCGTCGTGCGCATGCCGCCGGGGTTGCTGCCAAAGTCGGGCTCGGTCAGGCCAAAGCAGCCGACTGCCTCGCCGGCCGCCATCTTGGGCAGCCAGCGCTGTTTCTGTTCTTCGCTGCCAAAGCTGTGGATCGGATACATGACCAGCGCGCCCTGCACCGACGCGAACGAGCGCACGCCGCTGTCGCCGCGCTCTAGCTCTTGCATGATCAGGCCATAGGCGACGGGGCCCAGGCCGGCGCAGCCATAGCCGGTTAAGCTCGCCCCCAGCGCGCCGAGTGACCCCAGCTTGCGCGGCCAGCTTGCATCGAACGTTCCCTCGCGGAAGTGGCGGCCGATCACCGGCAGGATTTCGTCATCGACAAAGCGGCGAAAGGTGTCGCGCACCAGGCGCTCTTCTTCGGTCAGAAGCTCGTCGAGCTTCAGAAAATCAACACCAGCAAACGGCATGTGTGCTCGGCTCCTTGGCTGCGCGGGCAGCCGACCGGGGGTCTTGGGATGCGGGGGACTGGCTTGCGCCTAACGGCAGTGCGCGTCGATGAGCCACTCTTGTGCGACGCGGCTTAGCACTGAGTCGGCGGGAACTTCTTCGTAGTCGATGACAAAGTCCTTACCGAGGCGTCCTTTGATCTCGTCGACCGATGCGCCAAACGGCGGACCGCCGGGATAGCTGTGGCAGTAAAACAGGCCGATGAAGCGCCCGCCTGGTCGTAACAGGCGCGCGATCTGGGCGACGTATTCATCGCGACGGCTTGGCTCGATGGCGCAGAAGCAGCAGTGCTCGACGATCAGGTCATAGCTCGCAGCGGCCAGCGGGCCCGTTTCCGCTCGCAGGAACAGGTCGCTCTCGACGACATGCAAGGTCTCGGCGAGTCCCGCCTGGGTCGCCGCTTCCTGCACGGTCTTTACGGCCGTCGGTGCGATGTCGATGGCGACGACGTGCGCGCCGACCGCCTGCGCTTGTTTCGCCAGCAGCAGCGCTTCATGGCCGCGGCCGGCGCCAACCACCAGCACATGCTGTCCGCGCTTTAGCTGAAGCTGCGTCGAAAGATAGCGAGCCAAGGGAGGCGGCGTGCGCGCTAGCTCCCAGCCATCGCCGCCGTGCTGGTACAGGTATTCCCAGCGCGCATCGTACGAAAGCTCGGCGGGCTCGTTCTTGCGCGGGCGCACTTCGCGCAGAGCGGTGCGGGCGGCCTCGCGCAACAGCACCTGCAGCGTTCCATAGTCGCCTTCGGTCCATGTCAGCGCCGTCGGTTCACCGGGCTGCGACGGCCGACCGCTTTGGCTCTGCGCCATGGCCGTTCCCGGCGAGGTCTGCGGCGATCCAGACGAAGGCAACGGCGCCCCCGAGATCGGCGAGCGCTCGGCGATATAGCCCAGGCGCAGCGTGCGGTTCAGCGCATCGACCTCGAAGGCCACAAGCGTCGCATCGCGCGGCGTGCGGCTCGATGCCGGAACGCGGCCATGCGCCCAATCGAAGAGCGGCTGCGCGGCCTGCGCCACTCGCTCACACGCAGCGGCGTCGAGATCAACAGGAACCACGCCCTGCGCATCGGCGGCTGTGACCCGCGCACTGCGGCTACGCAGGTCGAGAACAAGTGTGTGTAGATCCACCGTGCGCCCCTAGCCGAAGACCTTCTTTGCAAGCTCGCCGCGGACGTCGGCCTGCATGACCTCGTCGAGTCCGCCGATGGGCTCTCCGGCAATGAAGACCAGCGGGAACTCGTGCTTTTTGGCCTGCGTCAGCGCCCAGCTTCGGCTTACCTCGTCGTCCGTGACGTCGAGCACCGTGTAGGGGATGTCGCGGCCCTTGAAGATGTCTTCGATCTTTTTGGGCGTGCGGTGGTCTTGATCGGTGACGTACAGCGCAACCGGCGCCGCCTCGCGTCGGCTGGTCTGTCCGCCGCCGCGCTCTTCGGCGACGCGCTGCTCAGCCTGCGCGACCGCTTGCTGTCGGCGGGCTAGCTCATCCTGCGAGCACAGCGGCTGACCTAGAAGCTCGTTGGCAAAGCGCAGCGCCTGTCGGGTCCAGCGCACAGGCGGCAGGCGATTTCCCGTCTCGGTGTACAGGGCACCGTGCAAAAGCACGCGCCCGCGGTCGAAAGCAGCCTTCACATCCATCGGCACTTCTCTTCCTGGGTGGGGCATCGACAGCGTCTCTTTTCCTGTGTCATTTGCCTATCGCGTCGAGCCGGTGAAGTCAATGCGTACAGAAGCCACGCAGCCGCTTGGCGTAGGCTGTGCCCCACGGCGCAGTCCGATATCCTGCCGCCCGGCGACACGCAAACCCGACGCCGCCCCTACGTCGACGGCTGGAAGGATCGAGGCGCTAGATCCATCGAAAGAGAGCGCACCAGAACAATTGAATCAATCGATGAAAAAATGAAATCGAAGCAATGAATCATGAATGAAATAGTTATGAACATAAATAATATTGGCGTGAAAATACATTAACTCATATTAAAGAATGAATGAATGTATAGAACGAAGCAAAAAATCAGCATGAAATACATTCCATGGAAAAGAAGAAAAGAGTCGAAGCATGGAACGAAGTGATCGAAAGAGCGGACGATGAACTGGGAGACGAAGACGATGAGATCGTTGTGCAGATCGATAACATCGAACTCTGCAAGGGGTCGATCCTGGTTGCCAGGCGTGGTGGTGTGGCTGGTGAGCTCGGCGGCGATCCCTTGCGCGCAGGCGGCTGAAGAGGGGACGACGACGCCCGCGCCGCGACCTTGGTACGAGCGGCTGAGCGTGCATGGCTACGCCGATGTGTACTACGGCGTAAACGTCAACCGACCGCTCGATGGGGGGAACTTCATCGTCGGCACGGGGACGACGGGCAAGCGCGCGAATCACGTGACGCTGAACCTGGCGGCGCTGGATATCGCGGCCGATCTGTCGCCGGTCTCGCTGCGCTTGGTGCTGCAGTACGGCAGCGGGCAAGAGATCCTGTACGCCGCCGAGCCCCGCGGGACCGCGATCGGCCCGGATGTCTGGAAGTTTCTGCAGGTGGCGACGGTGGGGTACAAGGCCCCGCTGGGCCGCGGTCTTTTGATCGAGGCCGGCATCTTCCCCAGTCATGTCGGCTTCGAGGTGTTTCCGTCGAAAGACAACTGGAACTATACGCGTGCCTGGAATGGCGAGCTGTCGCCGTACTACCAAGCGGGCCTCAAGCTTTCGTACCCGTTTAGCGACGCGCTGTCGGCGCAGCTTTACCTGCTAAACGGCTGGCAGCTCGTCGGCGAAAACAACGACGCCAAGACGCTGGGGGCACAGCTTGCGTGGAACGGAACGCGGCTCACAGCGGTGCTAAACGGTCTGTTCGGGCCCGAGCTTGCCGGGGACAACGGGCGCTGGCGCGTGTTTGGCGACCTGCTATTGGGGCTGCGCGCGACGCGCTGGTTGAGCCTGATGGCGTCGCTCGACGTCGGGTATCAGCAGCTTCCCGCGAGCCTGCCGAGTGAGCCGGACGGCGGCGCGCTGTGGTGGACGGCCTACGCGTGGGCGCGGCTGATGCCGGTTTCGTTTCTGGCCGTGGCGCTGCGCGGCGGCTACTACCACGACCGCGATGGTCTTATGACGGGGACGCCGCAAGCACTGGGCGAAGTAACCGGGACCATCGAGCTTCGCGTGCAGGATCACTACATCCTCAAGATCGAAGGGCGCTATGACCGCTCGACTGCGGCGGTGTTCACGACGGCAGACAGCCTGCCCGATGGCACGCCGGCTCGCAGCCCGGATCAGGCGCTGATCATTGTGGGGGCGGTGGCGGCGTTTTGATTCCGCTGCGTGAACTTCGACCCACGATCGCCAGGTGTGTGGACAGCGCGAGCGCGAAATCCGCAGCAATTGTCGGATGCTGCGCATCGCGTCGATTTCGCTGTAAGCCCAGGCAGGCTCGCGCGTTTAGTGGGCACAACGCAGCACAGGATGATGCCCATGAGACGCACCGCAGCTTCTTTGGTTCGCACGTGCCTCTTTGCTTTGCTCGGTTCGTTCACGCTGTCGCTGGTCGCTTGCCACGGCAGCATCATGCAGCAGGCGCCGCGCAGTGCGCCGGTTGCTGATTACAGCGGTGGCAGCGAGAGCCAAGCGAGCCCCTCGATGCCGGCGGGGGCACCCGCGGCTTTGGCCGAAAAGCGCGCCGAAGTGCCGAGCGAGCGGCCCGGCTTGGGGACGATGTTTGGCGAGACGCGTTACTCGCCCGTGCGCGATGTGCCGTTTGTGCGCGACGCCGACTCGCCGACGTTTGTGGCCAGCCTGCACTACAACGATGCGGCCGGGATCGAGGCGCAGCGCAGTCGCTTGCTGCGTCGCTATGAGCCCAGCGAGCCGCTGTTCCGCGTGCTGCGTCCAGGGCGCTATGGCAGCTCGCTATGGGGCGGCGTGATCGTGCGCGTCGTCGACGAGAGCGGCGCTTCGCTGCCGGCGTACCGCATCGATGACCGGGTGCTGTTGGTGGGGGAAGCTGGGCAGCGCTACTCGATCGAGATCGAAAACCGCACCAACCAGCGCTTCGAAGTCGTGACTTCGGTCGATGGCTTGGATGTCATCGACGGCCGGCCGGCGAGCTTTTCCAAGCGGGGCTATCTGGCTGCGCCGTATTCGACGCTGCGCATCGATGGCTATCGCCGCAACATGACGCAGATCGCCGCGTTTCGCTTTGGCTCGGTGCGCGACTCGTACGCCAGCCAGATGGCCGAGTTTGGCGACCGTCATGTCGGCGTGATTGGTGTGGCGCTGTTCGCCGAGCGCGGCGCAGTGTGGCAGGTTCCGCAAAGCGATCCGAACACGCCGGATCTGGACGAAGAAGCGCGTCGCCGTGAAGGAGCGGATCCGTTCCCTGGTCGCTTCACCGCGCCCCCCCCGTCGCGACCGTACTACTAGCAGGCTGCTTCTTATCTGCGGCAGCGCACGAGGGCCTACGGGGCGGCGGGCTCGCTGGACTCGGGGCGAAGCTGGGGGAAGGGAATGACGTCGCGGATCGAGGCTTGGTTGCACAGCAGCATGGTCAAGCGATCGATGCCGATGCCTTCCCCCGCCGTCGGTGGCATGCCGTATTCCAGCGCGCGGCAGAAGTCTTCGTCGTAGTCCATGGCTTCGTGATCACCGCGTTGCTTGGCTGCGGTTTGGGCCACAAAGCGCTCGCGCTGATCATCGGGATCGTTCAGCTCTGAAAAGGCGTTGGCGATCTCTTTTCCGACGATGAAAAGCTCGAAGCGATCGACGAAGCGCGGGTCGCGATCGTTCTTGCGTGAAAGCGGCGAGACCACGGTCGGGAACTCGCAGACAAAGGTCGGCTGGACCAGCGTCGACTCGACGAAGCGCTCGAACAGCGCGACCAAGCAGTGACCATACTCGGGCGAGGCATCGCCCAAAACCTGCTTGGCATAGGCCGGCAGCGCTGCCCACTCGGCATCGCTGCAGGGACCCTCGGAAATCGGGGCATCGGGTCGCGCCTCTTTGACCAGCGCTCGCATGGTGGCGCGGCGGAACGGTCGACACAGGCGCACGCCCTGATGCTCTTGATAGTCGATGGTGGTGGTGCCGTTTACCGCTTGGCACAGGCGCTCAAAGAGCTCTTCCGTTAGGTCCATCAGATCGTCGTACGTGGCATAGGCCTGATAGAACTCGATCGACGTGAATTCCGGGTTGTGGAAGCGCGACAGACCTTCGTTGCGGAAGATACGTCCGATTTCGTAGACGCGATCGATACCACCCACCACGAGGCGCTTGAGGTCCAGTTCCGTGGCGATGCGCAGGTTGAGATCGAGGTTGAGCACGTTCATATGCGTACGAAACGGACGCGCTGCCGCACCGCCATTGGTCGGCAGCAGCATGCGCGTGTCGCACTCGACATAGCCGCGATCGTCAAAGAAGCGACGCATCTCGCGCACGATGGTGGCGCGCTTGCGGAACACGTCGGCCACTTCGGGGTGGACGATCATGTCGGCGTAGCGCTGGCGATAGCGCCAGTCATCGTCGGTGGCTTTTTCGCCTTCCTGCAGCGCCTTGCCGGGCAGGGGGCGGATGGCCTTGGAAAGAAGGGCCAGCCCAGGCTTGCTGCCGCTTTCACCGCGCACATCTTCGATGAGCAGCGCCCGCTTGCCCTTGCGCGTACGGAACAACGGACCGTGTGCCCAGACGATGTCGCCCAGGTCAAGCTGCGACGAGCGCGCGAACGCTTCGGCGTTTTCGGCGCGCAGATAAAGCTGCAGCATGGCGCCGCGGTCCCCGCGCAGAAACAGGAACTTGGCCTTGCCCATCTCGTTCACCTGCAGCAGGCGACCTGCGACGGCGTAGCGCGGCTGAGTCGGCGTGATCTCGGCGTCCAGAGGCAGGCTGGTCACATCCGCCGCCTCGCTCGCCGGCAGGGCATAGATCTGATGGGTGATCTTTTCGTCGTTGGCAAACGGATTGCGGCCGGCGTCACGCAGCGCCTGCGCGGTGCGTCGTCGGCTGCTCATCTGGCCAACGAGATCGCTGCGGCCATCACTTGCAGCAGTGGCAGGACTTGAAGGAACTTGTTTTTCACTCATGGCAGGTCAGGTCAAAGCACGGGAAAAGGCGTCGGCTTGGGCGCGCGTCGGCGCGTGTACCCTGGCAGCGTCACCGACGAAGTCGTGAGGTCCTTGCGGGCACGGAAGCCTAGTCAACTGGCGCAAGCTCGCTGGCTTCCGGTTTGCTTTCGGCGGCGCCAGGCTGTGCCGAAGCAGGCGCGGTCTTGTAGTTGCGCGACTTGCCCAGGATGTTGGGACAAAACGTGCGCTGCCGACCCACGTCAAAGTCTGGCTTCAGCGTCGGCGCAGGCAGCTCTTTGAAGCGCTCGGTGATGTAGTCCAGATAGACCTGCGCCTGCTTGGCCAAGCTGCCGTTTGGATACTGCAGCGTCAAGCGACGGAACGTGTCGCGGGCATCACGCGGCTTGTCTTGCTTCAGGTACACCTGCCCAAGCAGCAGCAGCACTTCCGCTTCACGGCGCGCACCTGGATATTCAGTGACGACATATTCCAAGCGCCAGATCGCCGCTTGTGGTTTGTCGCGTTCCAGGTAGTAACGGGCGACGTATAGCTCGTGATCGGCCAAGCGCTGCACCGTCTCGGCAAACAGCCGGCGGGCATTGTCGGCGTACGGGCTGTCGCCATAGTGATCGAGGAAGTCGCAGAGCTCACGCGCTGCATCGAGCACAGGTCCCTGATCTTTTTCAAACGATGGCGGCACCAAAAACCAGTCGCCGGGGATCTGCTTGTAATACGACTCGCCGACCTTGTACGCGCAGTAGCCGTCGCGCGTCTTGGGATGCTCAGGATGCGAGGTCTGAAACGTCTTGTACGCGTCGACCGCTTCCAGATACGCGTCACGACCAAAGGCCGAGTCGGCGATGCCTAACTCGGCCCATGTTCGGTACCGCGACACCGGATAGTTGTCGAGGATGTAGCGGAAGTACTTGTCTGAATCGATGAAGCTCTCGCCTTTCATCGATCGCACGCCGCGCTCGTAGTTTTCTTTCGCGGTCTTGCCGAAGATCACCGGACGAAAGTTTTCGACGAAGGCGGCGCAGCCCGACTGGACCGCCACGCTGCCAAGCAGCATTCCGCTGAGGCCGACTGCGAACAGCCGACTGCCCAGCGAGCCGAGCACAGGCGCCCCAAGCGACCGCAGACGATCGCGGAAGCGTAGTGAAGAAGTCGGCGAAGGCAGTCGAGACGGGCGCGACGGAGACATGGGCGCTCTATTTGCGCCCGAGGGGAATCCCTTGTCAAGCACCGCTGCGTCGCGGTACGCGTGAGATCATGCCGGATCGTGCTTCGTCCGATTCTTCCTCGCAGCCACAGGCCGTGTCTCGACAGGGCGCCGCAGCCGCAGCGGTGGTCACGGCGGCCACGCGCCTGGGCGCTCTCGACAGCCTGCGTGGGCTGATCATGGTGATCATGGCCCTCGATCACGCGAGCGGCTTCATCGCCCGCGTCCATGGGTCCGAGTTCTGGACCGGACCCTTTACGCAGTACAACCCCAGCGACTTTGTGCGCGGACCGCTGGCGTTTCTGTCGCGCTTTGTCACGCACCTGTGCGCGCCGGGCTTCTTCTTTTTGATGGGGGCCAGCATGACCCTGTTTGCTGCCTCGCGTCGACGGATCGGCTGGGACACAGGCCGCATCAGCCGGTACTTCGCGCTGCGTGGCGGCGTGCTGCTGCTGGTGAACCAGGTCTTAGAAAATCCCGCGTGGGGTCTCGCGTTTTCGCGCAACGCCAAGTCGGGTGATGGGCCCACGAACTATCTGTTCTTCACAGTGATCACCGGGCTGGGTCTGTCCATGCTGACCAGTGCGCTGCTGCTGCGGGCCGAGCGCTGGCTGGGCGCGATCGCGGTCTTTCTGCTCGTGGGCTGCGCGGCGCTGATCCCGCATGTGCCATACGATTTCTTCGCGGCGCCGCTGTGGCTGCGCGTGCTGCTGCTGCCCGGCAACAGCACGCCGGTCTTTCTGATGTATCCGCTTTTGCCATGGCTGGGTGTCTGCACGCTGGGCATGGCCTTTGGTCGCCTGCTTGCTGACGAAACGACGCGCGACCGAGCGCTGCGCTGGGCGCCGCTTGCTGGGCTGGTGTTTCTGTCTCTTGCCTTAGGCCTGCGGGCGGCGGGCGGCTTCGGCAACCTGCGCGTGCCGCGTGACGGCGGCTGGATCGAGTTCCTGAACTTCATCAAGTACCCACCGGCTTTGGTGTTTGTGCTGTTCATGCTGGGCGTCAACCTGATCCTGCTCGGTGCGTTGGCGCGTCTGCCGCGTGTGCCGATCCTTTCGGTGTTTGGTCAGGCGCCGCTGTGTTTTTATCTGGCTCACCTGTACCTGTACGCGCTGATCACCGTGATTTTTTATGGGCAGCCTTCGACGCTGCCGGGCATGTATCCGGTGTGGCTTGCGGGCCTGGTGCCGCTGTACTTCCTGTGCCGTTGGTACCGGGGCTTCAAAGATCGCAAGCCTGCGGAGTCACTGTGGCGCCTGTTTTGATGCGCAGGCGATGCCACGTGCTCGTGGGCGAGTTGATTCAACGAGGCAGTCGGATTCTGGCTGCCTTGCGCTGTCTTTTGACGCGTGAGCGAGCATTCGCGGAGTCGTTTGACCGTTCGGTCTAATTCCGCGGACCACGGCCGGCGGGCCTTTGGGGCTGGCTTCTAGTCCAAGCCCATGGCGACCTGAACGGCGTCGCCAAGCTCTTTTTTCAGGTAGGTCTTTAGGCGGGACAGCAGGCGGGCTTCGATTTGGCGAGCACGCTCGCGCGAGATGCCGTAGCGCTCGCCAACCTCTTGCAGAGTCAGCGGCTGATCCGCCATTAAACGATCGTGGAACAGCGTCTGTTCACGACCCTTGAGCGTCGCCTCAAACGCTTCGAGCTTGGAACGGAGCAGCGCGCGGAACTCTTCGCTTTCAGTGCTGACGTCGGGACGTGTGGCGCTCGATGACTCCAGAAGATCCAGGTGCGTGCGCTTGCCGTTTTCGTCTTCGCCACCGATGGGAGCATCCAAGGATGCCTCGCTGGCCGACAGGCGAAGCTGCATCTCGGCGACCTCTTGCTCGGGCACAGACAAGCGCTCGGCCAACAGCTTTGTCGTCGGAACAAAGCCGGCGGCTTCTAGCTTTTCGCGCTCTTTGGTCAGGTTGAAGAACAGCTTGCGCTGCGCCTGAGTGGTGCCGATCTTCACCAGTCGCCAGTTGTTCAAGATGAACTTGAGCATGTACGCGCGGATCCACCACGCGGAGTACGACGACAGCTTGACGCCTCGGTGTGGATCGTATTTCTGCACAGCCTGCAAGAGGCCCAGGTTGCCTTCCTGCACCAGATCCAAGAGGTTCCTGTACGCGCGGCGGTACTCGTGGGCGATCTTTACGACCAAGCGCAGGTTCGCCGTGATCAGACGGCGCGCGATCTTGGGATCCTGCGTCTTCGTGTAGCGCACCGCTAGCTCGTGCTCTTCCTCTCGACTGAGCAGTGGGTAGCGGCGGATTTCATGCATATAAACAGTAAGCGGATCCGAGCGAGCCAGCGATGTGGTCTTGCTGTCGCTGACATCGACGATCTCATCACTGCGCTTGCGGCTTCGCTGCGTGCTGGGCGCGCCATCTGCCGCAAGCAAGTCATTGTCAGCTAGACCGGCTAGCTCGCCCATTGCGAGATCTGCGCCGACTAGATCGCCGTCGCCAAGACTGGCCGCGTCGGGCCCATCCCCGAGGACGTCCTCCCCTTCGTTATCGACTAGCTCGACATCGGTGCCGTCGCCGTCGCTGCTTTTTGTTGGGCTGGCAATGCCCGTTTGACGCTTGGAACTAGAAGAGCGACTCACCGCTGCGGTCGCCGTCGTTGTCGGTGTGCTTTTGCGCATGCGCGAGAGCCGGCTTGTGGCCGGTGGCCCACATCATAAGCACGCGGGGCAGCCGATGCAGCGGTTTTTATGGCGCTTTCGCGGACGAGGTCAGCTGGCGAAAGACCGAGCTACACAGCGCTTCTTGCTGGTGACGCTGTCCGGGTGTGGCGATGGCGTTGTGCGCCGCGTGCAGCAGGCGGGTCGCCTTGTTCAGAAAGCGATTCATAGGCACGAAATCGACCATCGTCGGTCGCTTGCCACCGGGGGGATCCGGCACGCAGTACGCGTCGGTGTCCAGGGCATGAGCATTGCGGCAGGCCAGCGGTCGCACGGGATAGATGGTGCAGATTCCGCCTTCGTTGAACGCGCAGAGTGCGCCACGCCGCCACAGCGCAAAATGCAGTCGGTCGATCTCGGCTTGCTGGCCTTGCGCCATGGTCTGCGGTAACGCGTCGACCTCGTCCCCAACAGTCGCACGCCACGTGGCATAGCGATCGAGGAAACCCTTTTTTTCGGCGACGTTTTCGGGCTGTTCGAGGAACTGGGCGATGCGCAGGATCTCGGGCTGGTACGCCGTGACGACGACGGTGCAGCAGCGATGACAGCCGATATCGCAGGCGATTTGCATGCCCTGCTGCTCTGCCTTCTGGGCCCGAGCGCGAGCGCCGTCGTCTAGCTCGTCGGCCAATGCAGTTGCGATCTCGATGGCGTCGGTCGGTGAGACATGGCCAGGAAAGCGTCGCGAACCCGTGGCATAGCGGGCGTCGCTGTCAAGCTGCGTGACGATGCGCGCCAGGCGCTGCTCGCGATCGCCGAGCGCTTCGTCGGAGCTGCTGTCAGGAACCGGAAGCTCGGCGCGAATCGTTGGCTCGGGAGGTGCCTTCGACGGTGGCGCGTGGCCAGCTTTGTCACGCGGCGTGGTTCGGGGCATGGCGATAGTGCGGCTTCCAGCCAGCGGGATCTTGAAACAGGCGCACGCAGCGAATGCTGCATGATTCTGCGAGGAAGAAGCGGTGATACAGGCCCTTGGGCACGACGAGGACATCGCCTGGCATCACGTGGACGCGCATCCAGCGATCGTCCACCGAGCGCAGATCAAAGATGCCTTCGCCCGACAGCACGAAGCGCACTTCGTCTTCTTCGTGCAGGTGTTCGTCTTTGAACTTGTCGAGCAGGACCTGCAGGTTTGGCGTGTCTTTCGACAGGCTGACTTCGTCGCGCGTCGTGTAGCCGCTGCGCTTGCAGAGCTCAGCGAGTGCGGGCTCAAAGCGTGCTGGATCGGTTGACAGATGATGATAGCGAACGCCGACTTTTTCTAAGTCTGCGATAACGCAAGCGGGCGTATCGGTGGGCGCATCCAGCCAAGAGAGCTGCATGACAACGTGTCTCCTTGTTTGCTTCACGTGTGGCTGCGGTGCAGCGTGGCAGCGTCGATGCCTAGCTCGCGCAGGCGCACGCTGGCCGAAAACAGGTAATCGTAACACTCGGCCTGGGTCTTGGTGTGGACCCAGTCGCGGCCCCAGATGTACACGCCATGGCCGCGCACCAAGACGGCGTTGCTGTTGGGGTAGGCGAGGATGGCCTCTTGTAAGTGATCGGCTAGCTCGTGCTCGTACGGCATGTTGTCGATGACTGGGATCTCATAAATCTCGTCGACGTGGCCGCCCTGAAGGCCCTTGACCATTTCGAGACCACGGATGCGAAACACCGGGCCATGCGCGGTTTTTTGCGTGCAGACCAAGCTGGCGAGGCAGGCATTCAGCGAGTGGCTGTGCAGCACGGCGCCAGCGCTGCGCAGACGATAGGCGTGCAAGAACAGCGGCGTGCAAGCGCTGATTCGACCATGCCCTGAGGTGAGGACGCGACCATCGAGATCGGTGACGAAGACCTCGTCTGGGCGGATGCTCTCTTTCGGCACACCCGAAGGCGCCACATAGATGCGGTCGCCCTGACGCAGCGAGAAGCCACCGCCGGTACCCGAGGCCCAGCCAAGCTGATACAGGTGACGGCACAGCTCACAGACGCGAAGGCGCGCTTCCCGATCGTGTGCGTCGCCTGCATCGACAACCTGTGAGCCTGCGCCTTCACGGACTTCCATCGACGTGATGGCAGATTCGTTCTTTGGCAGCATCAAACAAGCTTCGCCGGCTTGTCGCGCAGGGTCAATTCAGCGGGTGGCGGGTGCGTGTGTTTTCTCGCCGCGGGGCGCTGAAGACGGCTAGCATGCGCGGCCATATGTCGACGACTTCTTCGCCTCATGCCTCTGCCTATCGCGCGCAGGAAGCGCAGGGCCTGCCTGGGTCCAGCATGGAACACCCGCATCGGCTGCGAACCAAGGTCTATCTTGAAGACACCGACGCGCAGGGCATCGTCTATCACGCCAACTACCTGAAATATTGCGAGCGCTCGCGCACTGAGATCTTGGGCCAGTACGGCTACACGCTGGGCGAGATGCAGGCGCGCGGCACGCTGTTCGTAGTGTTCGAGATGCGCCTGCGCTTCCTGAAGCCAGCCCGCTTGCACGACGAGCTTGAGGTCGTGACGACCTGCGAGCGGACATCCGACTATCGCGTCGTGTTCAAGCACCGAGTGCATAAGCTGGACGCGACGGGTCCGCAGAGCGATCCGCTGTTTGTCGCGGATGCACAGGTTGCCGCCATCGATGCAGCAGGCGAGCTACTAGAGCTGCCAGAAGGCTTCTTCGCCTAGCCAGCCGGGTCCGCGCACCTTCCACCACCCGCACACAGCCGCGCGGGTGACTTGTTGCGGCGCTGCCTGTGCGGTCCCGGCAGGTGTGCCAGGGCCGCTTTCTATCTGCGTTTTCTTTCACAATTTCCGACGGAGACTGCCGCACGGCGCGTCCCGTTTGGCGTGCTGCGTGGCGCGGGCGAGCGGGTACGTGGACGCCACGTCAAGCGATTGACATCACCGGAATATCCGCGGTCTTATATGGCGATACCCTTTGTCTGCAGGCTCTGCGCTAGGGGCTAGCTAGAGCCAGCGACCGACGCAGCTTGGGGGCTGTGTGGTTGCGGCTGACAGCGGCGAGGTCCATGGGGGGCCATGCCGTGGGTGACCGGGGGGAATCCGTCTTGACTCCATGTTCTGTCTTGCACTGGGGAGGGCCTCGTATCGATGGGCAACTACGAGATTGAAGTTGTTTTCAGCTTTGACACGACTGGCAGCATGTATCCGTGCCTGACGCAGGTGCGCCGCAAGATCAAAGAGACGGTCGAGCGCCTGATGAAGGACATCCCGAAGATGCGCATCGGCATCATCGCTCACGGTGACTACTGCGATAAGGGCAGCACGTATGTCACCAAGCACCTGGATCTGACGCACGACACCAGCCTGATCACACGCTTCGTCGAGAAAGTGGAAGCGACGGGCGGCGGCGATCTGCCCGAGTGCTATGAGCTGGTCTTGCGTGAGGCTCAGTCGCTGTCGTGGGAAGCGGGAACGAAGCGCTGCCTAGTCATGATCGGCGACGACGTGCCACACGGTCCGAGTGACAACCCCGGCAAGATCAACTGGCGCGATGAGATCGACAAGCTGGCCAAGCAGGGCATCCCGGTCTATGGCGTGCAGTGCCTGAACCGCAAGCACGCGACGAAGTTCTATGAAGAGCTGGCGAACAAGTCCGGCGGCTTCCACATCAGCCTGGATCAGTTCGCGTACATCACCGACTTGGTGATGGCCATCTGTTACAAGCAGTCCTCGGATACGCAGCTTCAGGGCTTCGAGCAAGAGGTCATCAAGCAGGGCCGCATGAACCGCGGTCTGAACAAGGTGTTCTCGACGATGCTCAAGCGTGCGCCGAGCACCGAGTTCGGAAGCACCGACCTGCGCGCTGTGCCGCCGAGCCGCTTCCAAATACTGGATGTCGACAAGGACTGCTCGATCCGCGACTTCGTCGAGTCAAACGGCGCCAAGTTCAAGAAGGGCCGCGGCTTCTATGAGTTCACCAAGACCGAGACGATCCAGGGTTACAAAGAGATCGTCCTCATGGATAAGAAGACCGGCGATATGTTCGAGGGCAAGGCAGCCCGCGACATGCTCGGCTTGCCGGAAGACTCGACGGCGCGCATCAAGCCGACGAGCTTGGACAAGTATGCGGTGTTCGTTCAGAGCACCTCGGTGAACCGCAAGTTGATCGGCGGCACGCGCTTCCTGTACGAAGTCGAAGACTGGTCCGCGTAAGCTGCCGGGGCTGCACCAGTTCTGCCCGCGCTCGATCGACGCGGGCTCTTTCCTTGCAAGGAGCATCGCATGTTGGCTCGCTCATCGCGGGTGCTGTCTTCTCTGTTGCTGTGCGGGACGCTGTCGACGTCGTTGCTGGCACCGTCGGCGTCGGCGTTCTGCGGCTTCTTTGTGTCGGGTGCCGACGCGCAGCTTTACAACAACGCCTCGCAGGTTGTGCTGTTGCGCAAAGGCAACCACACCGTCATGACCATGTCGAACAACTACAAGGGTCCGCCCGAGGACTTTGCGATGGTTGTTCCCGTGCCGGTGGTGCTGCAGAAGGAACAGGTCAAGACGCTTTCGCCGGATGTGTTCAAGCACATCGATGAGCTTTCAGCTCCGCGCTTGGTTGAGTATTGGGAACAAGATCCCTGTGAGCAGCCGGTCGAGTACAAGTCCAAGGGCATGCGTTCAGGACCGATGCCGGCGGCGCCGAGGATGAGCACGCGGCGCGAGAGCGAAGATCTGGGCGTCACGATCGAAGCCAAGTTCGAGGTCGGTGAGTACCAGGTGCTGATTCTTTCGGCCAAGGAATCCGGTGGACTCGAAAAGTGGCTGAAGATCAACAAGTACAACATTCCCAAGGGCGCAGCGGCGGCCCTGGCGCCGTACATCCGCGACCAGATGAAGTTCTTTGTCGCCAAGGTCGACATCAAAAAGGTCCGACGCGATCAGAACGGGTTGGTGGTGCTTTCACCGCTGCGCTTCGGGTTTGACAGCGCTGAGCTTCGCCTGCCGGTGCGCTTGGGACTGCTTAATGCCGAGTCAAAACAAGATCTGATCGTGTACGTGCTCAGCCCGGAAAGTCGGTATGAAGTCGCCAACTATCCAAATGTCTTTGTGCCGACAAACATCGAAGTGGCCGACGCTGTGCGCAACAGCTTTGGCAGCTTTTATGCCGAGCTGTTCGATGAAGCGCTGCGGCGAAATGGCAATCGCGCAGTGGTGACCGAGTACGCATGGCAGACCACGTCTTGCGACCCGTGTCCGACGCCACCACTCAGCCAAAACGACCTGTACATGCTGGCGGATGAGCAGGTGTTTCCTGAGCTGGCATCGATGCAGATCGCCGCACCGGGCGATCCAGCAGTGTCGCTATCGCCTGCGATGTCGAGGTCGGGGCCTTCCATGCGTCGGCCGTTTTTTGGACGGGGGCCGGCGTGGGTCTTGACTCGTATGCACACACGCTATGACCAGCAGACGCTCTCTGAGGATCTGATCTTTCGCTCGGCTTCGCCGGTTTGGGGTGGTCGCGCAAACTGGGATGGCACGCTGGGTGATCACGGCGCACGCGTGCAACAGAGCGGCGCCAACAACTTCCAAGGTCGCTACATCATCCGGCATTACTGGGAAGGCAAGGTGGCATGCTCGTCGCCGATCTATGGCCGCTGGGGTGGGCGACCCGGTATGGGCTGGGACATGGGGCGGTGGTCGTCTCGCAGTGGCAAGCCAGAGGCCGCACAAGACCTGGCGAATGCGCCGCGTGGCAAGGTCAAGCTGGCGGATGTCGTGCAATCGCCAGTGCCCGAGCTTGAGCTGAAAGGGATCACGCGCCCGCTGCGTCCCGGCGAAAGACCACCTGCTCAGCCGCAGTAAGGAACCATGTCGCTGAACCAGTACCACGTCACGGAACAGCTGTACGACAGTGCGCACTCGGCGGTGCTGCGCGCGGTGCGCAAGGCCGATAGTCGGCCGGTCATCCTCAAGTGCCTGAAGACCGCGATGGTAACGGTCGAGCGGCGCGCCCGCTTCAAGCGAGAGTACGAGCTGGCGCGCTCGCTGAATCCTGGCACCACGACGGAAGGGCGGATGACTTCGGTGATCGAGACCTACGGCCTGTACATGGGACGTGAGCGCTGGATCATCGAGCAGGAAGACTTCGGCGGTGACTCGATCAGTCGCCTGCTTGAGCTGCGCAGTCATGCCGCGGTACAAGAGCGAGGCGACGGCCGAGAGCCCCTGCCGCTTGCGCAGGTGCTGCACATCGCGGTCGCAGTCGTTCGCACGCTGGCTGGATTGCAGCAGCGGCAGATCATTCATCGCGATCTAAACCCGCAGAACATCGTCTTCAACACGCGCACGGGCGATGTAAAGCTGATCGACTTTGGCTTGTCGCGCTCGTACGCCGACGTGCAGCCGCAGGCACGTACGGTGTACATGATCGAAGGCACGCTGCCGTACATGGCACCTGAGCAGTCGGGGCGAATGAACCGCAGCGTTGACTATCGCTGCGATTTCTATTCGCTGGGCGTCACGCTGTATGAGCTTCTAACCGGCGTTCTACCGTTTCGCAGCAACGATCCGCTTGAGCTGATTCACTCGCATATTGCGCGGGCTCCGCTGCCACCGCACGAGCTGAATCCGCTGGTGCCGAGGGCGCTGTCGGCCATTGTGCTGAAGCTGATGGCCAAGAATGCCGAAGATCGCTATCAGCATGCCTGGGGGATCGAAGCAGATCTGCAGCGTGTTGCAGATGCGCTGAAGAGCGGTGATTCGCTAGCAGACTTTGTGGTGGGCACGAACGATCTTTCAGACCGCCTGCAAATCCCCAAAAAGCTGTACGGACGCGAGGCAGAAGTTGCAGAGCTGCTCGCTGCGTTTGAGCGCATCGTGCAAGGCGGACCACCTGAGCTGCTGCTGGTCTCTGGTTATTCCGGTATCGGCAAGTCAGCGCTGATCTACGAGGTGTACAAGCCGGTCACGCAACATCGCGGCTATTTCGCGGCGGGCAAGTTCGATCAGTTCCAGCGCAGCGTGCCTTATCGCGCGGTGTCGCAAGTGCTGGGTGACTTGGTCTCGCAAGTGCAGACCGAAGACAAAGAGGCGGTTGCCCGCTGGCGCGAGAACATCCAAAAGGCGGTGGCGCCCAATGGCAAGCTGCTGACTGACTTGGTGCCCGAGCTAGAGCTCTTGATCGGGCCACAGCCGGACGTGGCAGCGCTGGAACCGAGCGAGTCCGAGAACCGCTTTCAGCTCACGATCCTTAACTTCATCGCGGTCTTCTGTCGCCCGGAACATCCGCTGGTGTTGTTCATGGATGATCTGCAGTGGGCGAATCCGGCCTCGCTGCGCTTGCGCGAAGTGTTGCTGACGTCTGAGCTGCGCAACCTGTTTCTGATTGGCGCGTATCGCGACAACGAAGTCGATGCCACGCATCCGCTTTCGCTGTCTATTGCTCGCATGCGCAAAGAAGGAGTGCCCATCACCGAAGTCGCGCTGCAGCCGCTGTCATCGGTACAGCTTTCGCAGCTTCTGTGTGATGCGCTGCGCACGTCTGAACAGCGAGCTGCGCCGCTGACAAAGCTTCTGTTTTCAAAGACCGGCGGCAACCCGTTCTTTGTTGGCGAGTTTCTCAAGACCTTGGAACAAGAGCGACTGCTGACGCTTTCCGAAGATCGCGCGTGGACTTGGAACATGGAAGCAATCCATGCCAAGGCCATCACCGACAACGTGGTCGATCTGCTCTTGGCGAAGCTTCGCAAGCTGCCATTGCTGACGCAGGACGCTCTTCGACTGTCGGCGTGCATTGGCAGTCGCTTCGATCTGCGAACCTTGTCCGTGGTGCATGAGCGTCCGCTGCTGGAAACGGCGGTGGCTCTGCGGCCAGCGCTGCAAGAAGGGTTCATCGTCGCGACGTCTGCAGCAGAGCTGGTTTCAGACGCGGGACCGGACGAATCAGGAACGCAGCAGATGGCGGTCGTTCACTATCGCTTCGCGCACGACCGCGTGCAGCAGGCTGCGTATTCGCTAATCAGTGAAGAGCAGCGCCGTGCCATTCATCTGCAGATCGGAACGCTGCTCTGGCGCGCTGCAGCCGAGTCGCCGCATGCCGAACAGCTCTTCGAGATCGTCGGTCACTTAAACCGTGGCTCGGCCCTGGTCAGCGATGTCAGCCAGCGCGTCGCTTTTTCGCAGCTGAACCTGGATGCGGCAGTGCGGGCGCGTGAAGCCACGGCCTATCAGGCCGCGCAGCAGTATGCGAGCGAGGGCTTGGCCTTGCTGCCGCCTCCGAATGCACCAGAGTTCAAGAGCGAGCTGAGCTTTGCTTTGAACAAAGAGCTGGCGCAGGCCTCGTACCAGATGGGCGAGCACGAGCGATCCGAAGTGCTGTTGCGTCAGCTCTTGGAGCAGCTTTCGCTTCACATCACGCCGGATCGCGATGCCCATCGCTCGTCTGCACTGCGTCAGGTGGAGCTATACAGTCTGCTGATCACGCAGTACACGCTAACGGGGCGCTATGACCAAGCGATTGCCGCCGGCCGCCGGGCGCTGGGTCTTTTGGGCATTGGTCTGCCCGATCCAGATAATGAACGCGAAGTGAGCGCCGCCTTTGAAGCCGAGGCTGCACTGATCCAAAAAGAGCTGGCGAGCCACGATATCGCCAAGCTGCTGGATCGTCCGCTGCTGCAGTCGCCCGAGAAGCTGTGGGCCATGCGGGTCTTGGTCAGCATGAACGCAGCTGGCATGTACACCAGCCGGCCTCTTTACAATCTGCTGGTGGCCAAGAAAGTCGGCCTGAGCCTAGAGCACGGCCACAGCGCTGAGTCGGCGTTTGCCTATGTCAGCTTTGGCGTACCGCTTTCGTCCATGGGGGGCGGCGGCGGTAGCAGCGAGCACGTGCGCCAAGCCTATGCCATCGGCATGATGGCGCGTGAGCTGAGCTTGAAGTGGGATCGCTTGGATCTGCGCTGCCGTGTTCACTTCATCTTGGGCACGTACATCCTGCCGTGGAGCCGTCACCTGCGGCACTTGGATGCCGTCTACGACGAAGGCTATCGCGCCGGCATGCAAGGCGGCGAGCTTCTGTTCGCCGGCAACATCTTGGCCTTTCGTCTGCTGGTGCCGTTCTATCTGGGCCGCAACGTGCAGGAGCTGATCGAAGAAGCGCGTCGCTTCCTGCTGTTCGAGCGCAAGACCAAGAACAAGATCGCCACCGATCGCGTGCTTGCGTGTTACCTGCCGTTGTTGAACCTAGCGGGCGGCACTGCCGGTCCGCAGCACTTCGCACCGACGCAGGACGAGCACCGCGGTCTCGTTCCCGCCGAGTCCGAGCTGCTGTCGGCATTCTTGGCGCACGGCAGCCACATCGCAATCTGTGTCTACAAGATCGCCAAGGCTCAGTGTCTGTATCTGAGCGAGCAGCCGGAAGCGGCGTTCCAGTGTCTGCAAGAGATCGCGCCGCGCCTATCGTTTATCGCAGGCTCGATTTCCGTCGTTGAGCACCAGTTCTTTTTGAGCCTGTGCGCGGCCGCCCTGTGCCGTAGCGAGAGCGAGCCGCGGCGGAGCGAGCTGCTTTCAATCGTGTCGCGGGGTGTGCAGCGCTTTGCTGTCTGGGCCAGCACCTGCCCGGACAACTTTTTGCACAAACAGCTTCTGCTGGAAGCGCTGCAGGCCGAGCTGGTCGGCGATGCCTGGCGCGCGATGCAGCGCTATGAGCAGGCGATTGCCAACGCCGCGCAGCAAGAGTTCAACCACATCGAGGCGCTGGCCTGCGAGTGCCTGGCGCGCTTCTGGATCGCGCACGGCAAAGAAGACTATGCGCGCACGTATCTTCTGCGAGCGTTTCAGAACTACAAAGCGTGGGGCGTGATGTGGAAAGCCGAGCGTCTAGAGGAACGCTTGGCAGAGCGCGTTCACTTGGTACCTGAGAGCAACGCGACGTCAGGCATCACGGCCGGGCGCACGACCGTGACCAGAACCCACAGCAGCACGACTTCGTCCGATCACTTGGATGAAGCGATGGATCTGCGAACCGTGCTCAAGGCCTCTCAGGCCATCGCAGGCGAGATCATTTTGAGCACGCTGCTCGACAAGCTTGTCGACATCTTGATCGAAAGTGCCGGAGCAGATCGCGGCAGCTTGCTCTTCGAGCAGTCCGGGACCTGGGTCGTTGCTGCCAGCGCCAGCGTCTCGCCGCAAGCGGGGGAGGGCGGGCGAAAGAGCGAGCCGCGTGTCGCAGCACACGGCCAGGGCAGCGCGGGAAGCGAGCAAGAGCTGCCCGCGGCCATCGTGAACTTCGTTGCGCATCGTCGGCAAGATCTGGTGCTGAACAACGTCGCGCAAGACGGACCCTTTGTGCGCGATCCCTATGTTCGGGCCCGACGGCCGCAGTCCGTCTTGTGCATGCCCCTTATGAAACAGGGGCGCATCCTCGCCATCTTGTACCTTGAGAACAACCTGGCTGCCGGCGCGTTTACGCCGCGGCGGCTTGAGATGCTGCGGCTGCTGTCGGCGCAGATGGCGATCTCGATCGAAAACGCGCAGCTTTATGCGCAGCTCGAAGATCGAGTGCGCGCTCGCACGCAAGAGCTGTCGTCCAAGAATGCCGAGCTGTCCGATGCCCTGCGCGCCCTGCGCGAGACGCAGCAGCAGTTGGTGCAGCGCGAAAAGCTGGCATCGCTGGGCGCGCTGACCGCGGGCATCGCACACGAGCTAAAGAATCCGCTCAACTTCATTAACAACTTTGCTCAGCTAAGCGTGGGCCTCGCGGACGAGATCGAAACCGACGTGAACCAGCTCGCGTCCGATGACAGCGAGACGCAGGAAAACGTCGCCGCGGCCCTGCAGGATCTGAAAGAAAACCTGCAGCGCATCAACCACCACGGACAGCGCGCCGATCGCATCATCCACAGCATGCTGCTGCACTCGCGTGAGCGCGCTAGCTCGCACGGACCCACCGACATCAATCGCTTGCTCAACGAGAGCCTGAACCTGGCGTACCACGGCATGCGGGCCCGCCAGCCTGGCTGGAATGTTGAGCTGCGCACCGACTTCGACGAAAGCGTTGGCACGATCGCCGCCAGCTCAGGCGATCTGAGCCGCGTGTTCATCAACCTGTTCGACAACGCGTTTTACGCCACGCAGCGCAGGCGCAAGGACGCTGGGCCGGATTACTCACCGATGGTGCGGGTGTCCAGCCGGCGCCGCGATAGCAGCATCGAGATCCGCGTGCGCGACAACGGCACGGGCCTATCCAAGGCCAACTTGGCGCGCTTGTTCACGCCCTTTTTCACGACCAAGCCAGCCGGCGAGGGCGTAGGGCTGGGCCTTTCGATCAGCCACGACATCATCGTGCAGGGCCATCAAGGCGAGATTCGCGCCGACAGCGTTGAGGGCGAGTACATGGAGTTCATCATCACGCTGCCCTGCAAGTAGCTCTGTCCGTTCACCACGCCCCGCTTCAGCCTCGACCTTTCGCACCCTTCGGGGGTCATGATGAAACTTACTGGACATTTTATGTCTATTTAAAATTCAATGAATAGCGAAATGAGTTAAGTCTGATGTTGTTGAGATATCATTCAAAATAGATAGCTGTTTCGCGTACCTGGGGCGCGCGGGTTGTGTACCTCGACGGGACCGCGGGCCTCGCCAGAGACGAAAAGATTTCATGCAAATTCTGCGTGTGGCGAATTTTTTTCGCCGCGTCGTTGTGTGCCAACACGCTCCTTGCGTCTATGCATGAATTTTTGTTGAAGAACAGGCGGGCATGTTGGCATCATGCGGCCAGTTGCTCCCCAGGCGCTATCGCGCGTGAAGAAACCAGCGACGAACATGAAGCGACCAATACAACCACTTGCACTCTTGCTCTCGACGCTGCCTTTGCTTGGCGTCGCTGCCTGCGATGTTGGCCACGGCGAGTCACTGGCCAAGGCGCGCTACGCCAACTGTGCTCCGTGCCATGGCAACGATGGAAGCGGCAACCGCACCGTCGGGGCTCCTGCGATTGCGGGCCTGCCGGTCTGGTATGTCGAGGCTCAGCTGCGCAAGTTCCGCGACGGCAGCCGCGGCGCGCACCCCGATGACATCGACGGACTGAAGATGCGCCCCATGGCGCGCACACTGCTGAGCGATGAAGAAGTCAAGGTCGTCGCCGAGCGCGTCAGCAAGATGCCGGTCGTGCGGCCGGCTGTGACGATTACCGACGGCGATGCCGGCCGGGGCAAGGCCATGTTCGCCACCTGCGTGGCCTGCCATGGGGAAAAGGCCAGCGGCATGCAGGACAAAGGGGCGCCGGATCTGCACCGCACGGGGGACTGGTACCTGCTGGCTCAGCTCAAGAAGTTTAAGGGCGGCGTCCGCGGCTCGGCGGCCACCGACCTGACTGGGCAGCAGATGCGGCCGATGGCGGCGACGCTGCCGAACGAGCAGGCGATGAAAGATGTCATCGCTTACATCCGAAGCTTGGAACCCTAGCTGTTACGAGTGGCGCTCTATTCAGGAAGGATGCCGCGATGACAACCGCCAGTTCGAGCCCATCGAGTTCATCGGGGACGGTGAATCCCTACGAGGACGAAGTCCAAGAGGCGAAGCGCCAAGACAAGTTCACCGAGACCGAAATTGAGATCCTGTTTCTTCTGACCCTGTTCGGCACAACAGTCTGGGTCGGGGCGGCGTGGATCTTCGCGATGTAGTGGGCGTGAAGTGGCTGGGTTTTTCGTCGAGAAGCGCGTGCCCAGCCGAAGGTACACAACCGCAATGTCTGTAACACATACGAAATGGAGGGGGGACGCTTCGCCCTGCAGCGCCGAATGCCACGCAGGCTGAGGTGGGCCCGAAGAGGTTCCCTGCGAACGACTGGAGAGGGGAACACAAGCGGAGTCCCCGAGAAGTCCCCGAGGAGCATCGATGTTCGAGAGTCTTGTCCCCCGTGCCTCTAGCTTTGCCGGCGACATCGACGATCAGATCTGGCTGATTGCCATTCTGGTTGGGTTCTGGTTCTGCGTCGCGACCGGCGTGTTCTTTTGGTCGCTGTTCCGCTACCGCCATCGGCCGGGAGAGCGCAGCCAGTACATCACTGGCGAGAAGCCAGAAGAGAAGCGCTGGATCAGCATTCCGCACAACCTGATCTTGATCTGTGACGTGTTCATCGTCGTCGGTGCGATCCGCGTTTGGTACCACGTCAAGCAGCAGCTTCCGCCGCCCGAGCGCACGATCCGCGTCATCAGCCAGCAGTGGGCTTGGACCTTTGTCGACCCCGGTGCCGACGGTCAGTTCGACACCGACGACGACATCAAGACCGTCGACGAGATGCACATGAAGAGCGGGACGATGTACCACTACAAGCTGTACTCGCGCGACGTGCTGCACAGCTTCTCGATCCCGGCCTTCCGCGTAAAGCATGACGCCATCCCCGGCCGCGTGATCACCGGCTGGTTCAAGTCGGATCGCCCTGGCGCGTACGACATTCAGTGCAACGAGATCTGCGGCATCGGTCACGGCATCATGGGCGCTCGCCTGTATGTCGACGCGCCGCAGGACTTCGATGCCTGGATCAAGAAGAACACGGCAGCGCCGCCTGCTCCGGCGGTGACGCCAGCCGCTGCGCCGACACCTGCCGCCCAGCCCGCAGCGGCTGCGCCCGCGCAGCCTGGTGTACCAGCTGCAGCACCGCCTAGCGCTGCGGCTCCGGCTGCGGTTGCTCCGACGGGAGCTGCGCCGGCCGCTGCACCTGCCGCTCCGGCTATCCCTCAACCATCCACGCAGCCGAACGCCCGCTGACGAAGAAACCCGGCGAGCTTAGAGGATCCCCCATGGCAGAACCGGCAACCGCACACGCGCAGCACCCGCACCACGGGGCTGGCCACGATCACGCCCATCACGACGAGGGCTTCTTCAAGAAGTATCTGTGGTCCACGGACCACAAGATGATCGCATTTCAGTACCTGTTTACCGGCATGCTGATGGCGCTCATCGGCGGCTACTTCGCCTATGCCTTCCGCATGCAGCTTGCGTATCCGGGGGCCTCGGTGCCTGGCTATGGCACCGTCTCTCCGTCGGACTATCTGATGCTGGTGACCAACCACGGCACCATCATGATCTTCTGGGTGGCGATGCCCGTGCTCATCGCGGCGTTTGGCAATTACCTCATCCCCTTGATGATCGGCTGCGACGACATGGTGTTCCCGCGGCTGAACCGGCTCTCGTACCAGATCTTCCTGCTGAGCGCGATCATCCTCATCGCTTCGTTCTTCGTCCCCAATGGCGGGTTTAGCGGAGCCTGGACGGCATACCCGCCGCTCTCGTCACAGGCTGCGTATCACTTGACGCCGTGGGGCGCGTCGCTGTGGGTGCTCGCGGTGGCGCTTGAGTTTGTCGCCTTCCTGATGGGCGGCATCAACTTCGTCACCACGGTGATGAATTCACGCGCGCCCGGCATGACGCCTCTGCGCATCCCGATGGTGATCTGGATGATCGTCATCGCCAGCATCCTGTTTATGGCCTCGGTCGGTCCGCTGGTCGCCGGAGCCGTGCTGCTGCTGTTCGATCAGCAGCTGGGAACGCACATCTATGATCCCAACCATGGCGGCGATCCACTGCTGTGGCAGCACCTGTTCTGGTTCTTCGGTCACCCCGAGGTCTACGTCGTGCTGCTGCCCGCGATGGGCGTGGTGGCTGAAGTCATCACCGTATTCGCGCGCAAGAAGCTGTTTGCGTACAAGACGGTGCTCTACACCGCGATCGCCACCGGCATCATCAGCTTCTTCGTGTGGGCCCACCACCAGTTCGTGGCCGGCATCGATCCCCGCATGGCCAACATCTTCACGGTCACGACGCTGATCATCTCGATCCCGATTGCCGAGATGGTGTTCGTCTATCTCGCGACGCTGATCGGCGGCTCGATTCGCTTCACGACGCCGATGCTGTGGGCTCTTGGCTTCTTGGGGGCCTTCCTCGTCGGTGGCGTCACGGGTATTTTCCTGGGGTCGAGCGGCTCGGATATCTACTTCCACGACACATACTTCGTCGTGGCGCACTTCCACTTCACCTTCTTCCCAATCGCGTTCATCGGTAGCTTCGCCGCCATCACCTATTGGTTCCCCAAGATGTTCGGCCGCATGATGAACGAGACGCTGGGCAAGATTCACTTCTGGGGCACCATCATCCCGGTAAACGGCATCTTCCTGCCGCTGTTCATCGCTGGTCTCGCAGGCGATCACCGACGCATCTACAGCTACATGAACTTCCCCGACTCGGCGAAGCCGTTCCTGCAGGATCTGCGAATCATGGCCACGGTGTCGCTGTGCGTGCTGATCGCCTTCCAGTTCGTGTTCCTTTACAACTTCATCGTCAGCCTGCTGCGCGGTCCCAAGGCCGACAAGAATCCGTGGAACGCCAACACGCTGGAGTGGACCGCTGAGTCGCCCCCGCCGCACGGCAATTTTGCTGAGATGCCGAGTGTGCATCGCGGGCCGTATGAGTACGGCGCGCCGGGACGTGATCAAGACTTCTGGCCGCAGAACGCTGCGAACTGAGGAAACCGATGCAGAAGCCGATTGCCACCACCCGCAGCATGGCGGGCCTGCCGACGGGCCGACTGGCCGTCTGGTGGGTGATTGCCTCCGAAATCGTAATCTTCGGCGGCCTGTTGGTCTCGTACATCATGCATCGCCTGGGGCATCCCGAGTGGGGCGGCTATGCGTCGCACACCAACACCTGGGCGGGCGCATTCAACACGCTGGTGCTGCTGAGCTCTAGCTTGTCTGCTGTTCTCGCGCACCAAGCGGCAGAGCGCGGCGATGGCAAGAAGGCCGCACTGCTGCTGCGCTTGACCTGCTTGGGCGGCGCGACCTTCTTGGGCGTCAAGACCTTGGAGTGGTCACATGAGATCCGCCAGGGCTTCGTGCTGTCGACCAACGGGTTCTGGTCTTTTTATTACACGGCAGCGGGTCTGCATGCGCTGCACGTCATCGCCGGCATGATCATCATGCTCATCGTGTCGCGCGATGCATCCAAGGGTCGCGAGCTCCAGCGAGTCGAGCTAATCGGCATCTACTGGCACTTCGTCGACATCGTCTGGATCTTCCTGTTCCCGCTCTTGTACATCGCGAAATAGGTTGGGGGAACTCATGACGACTCACGCAAATACAGCGGCACACGCCGATCACGGCGAGCACGCGCACCCCAACTACATCAAGGTCTGGGGCATCCTGGTTGTTCTTCTGGTGGTCAGCGTCTGCGGTCCGATGCTGGGCATCCAGGCGGTCACGATCATCACGGCCTTCGGTATCGCCATCGTCAAGGCGTACTTGGTGGCCAAGAACTTCATGCACCTCAATATTGAGCGGCGCTTTGTGGTCTATCTGCTGCTCACGATGCTGGCGTTCATGCTGCTGCTGTTTGGCGGCGTCGCACCCGACGTCATGCGTCACTCGGGACGTAACTGGGAAAACATCGCGGCGAAGGAAGAGATCGAGCGCGCTCTGGCCAAGGCCAGCGGTGTACCCGAGAAGAAGGCGGCTGAGCCAGCGACTCCGCAAGCGAGCAGCGCTGCCGACAACTACAAGAGCGTCTGCGCGATGTGTCACGGCGAAAAGGGCGAGGGCAATGGCGTCGCTGCCTTGTCGATGACCCCCAAGCCGGCCAACTTCGCCGACCCCGCCTTCTGGCAGACGCGTAATAAGGCGCACGTCGAAAAGGTCATTCGCGAGGGTGGACCGGCCGTCGGCAAGTCGCCTTTGATGGCGCCGTTCGGGGCTCGCTTCAACGCGCAAGAGATCAGCGCGCTGGCCGACTACCTGATGACCTTCAAGAAGTAAGCGCGAGCGCAGCGACCATGACCTCGGAGATGACGCCCGCCTTGGCCACAGCGAGTGGCGGCTCGGTCGATGGCGCTTCCGCTGGCAGCGCCACGCCGCGGCGACGCCCGCTGATCCCCTCCGGAGTGCTGGCCATGCTGATCTTCGTGTTTACGGAGATCATGTTCTTCACCGGACTGGTCAGCGCGTTCTTGATTACGCGCGCCAGTATTGGTCCCGGTGGCTGGCCCCCACCCAATCAGCCGCGCCTGCCGGTGGCAGCAACCGGGCTGAACACCGTCGCGCTCTTGCTGTCGGCCGTGGCGCTATTTGCTGCGTGGAGGGCTCTGCGCGACAGCCAGCGCGGTGCGCAGTCAGGCAGCGTGTCACTGCGCCTCGGGCTGGCCATCGCGCTGGGCGCCGCGTTCTTGATCGGCCAAGGCCGTGAGTGGGTCGCGCTTCTTCATGAGGGCCTGACCCTGCACTCCAGCATCCACGGCAGCTTTTTTTACATCATCGTCGGCTGCCACGGCTTGCATGCGCTATCGGCGCTGCTCGCGCTTGGCTGGACGTTCTTGCGCCTGCGAGCGCAGAGCCTGCGCAGCGAGACGCTGGCTGCGGTCAGCGTGTTCTGGTTCTTTGTCGTCGGTATCTGGCCGTTTCTTTACTACCAAATCTATCTGTAACCCGCGGAGCCTGTAGATGTCGTCGATCCCGCCGCCTGTTGCTCTGCTTCCTGTTTCGCGTCGCAAGGGCTCGCTGCGTGGGCTCGCCGCGCTGTGCTGGCTGTGGCCAAGTGTGGTGCTGGCTTGCCCCGTTTGCTTCGTCGCCCGCGAGGCAAGCCGGCTGGCCTTTCTGTGGACCGCGATTCTGATGACCTTTCTGCCGCTGTGCATGATGGCGGGCATCGTCTATTTCCTGTGGCGTCAGGCGCAGCGTAGCGCTCGCGAGAACCAAGGCGACGCGTCGACTGACGCGCCCAAGCCACACTAGCCGGACCACTCACAGCACTCGCTGCGTTTGCCGTGCGGCCAAAGCGGGTCGCGTCGGCGCCATGGTCCGCGGTTTTTCGTGCGTCTGCTTGGTGCTTTTGGTCTGTCCTTCCGGTCTGTCCTGCGGCAATCGTCGTTTTCCGCAAGCGGCAAGCGCGATACGATGGGCTGCTATGAGCACAACCGAATCGGGATCGACGCTGCCTGCGGGCTCTGCAGCGGCCGGTGAGTCTGCCGCGAGCCAACCCACACTGACGGGCACGATTGGCTTTCTTGGCACGGGCAATATGGCTGAGGCGCTGATTCGTGGCCTTCTGCGATCGGGCGCGGTCAAGCCCGAGCAGGTCTGGGGGTCTGAGCCACGCGCCAGCCGCATGGAACAGATCAAGAGCCGCTACGGCATTCACGTCACCAAGTACAACGTCGACGTTGTTCGTCACGCGAGCATCATCATCCTGTCGGTGAAGCCGCAGATTTTGCCCAGCGTTCTCGACGAGATCGCGCCGCACTTGAAGCCGCGCGCCCTGGTGATCAGCGTGGCGGCTGGCGTGCCCATCGCGGTGATCGAAGCGCGCTTGCCGACTGGCATCCGCGTCGTGCGCACCATGCCCAATACTCCTGCTTTGGTCGGCGCCGGAGCCACCGCCATCGCTGCCAATCAGCACGCCACGAGCGATGACCTGAAAGTCACCGAGCAGATCTTCCGATCGGTTGGGATGACCGTGGTCCTCGACGAAGAACAGCTAGACGCAGTGACGGGGCTTTCGGGCAGCGGCCCGGCGTACATGTTCCTGATCATCGAGGCGCTGTCCGATGCCGGCGTGAAAGTGGGGTTGTCGCGCTACAACGCCGTCGCGCTGGCTGCGCATACTGTGCTTGGCTCGGCCAAGCTACTCATCGAGACGGGCGATCATCCAGGTCAGCTTAAGGACATGGTGACCTCGCCGGGTGGCACGGCCATCGCTGGCCTGCACACGCTGGAAGCCGGCGGTCTGCGCACGACGCTGATGAACGCGGTCGAAGCCGCGACGCGCCGCAGTCGCGAGCTAGGCGAAGCAGCGCTGGCCAGCTTGAATCGCAGCCGCAACAAGCCCGAAAGCTAAGCCGCAGACGTGAACGCGGCCGCAGCGCGGGACGCAGTCAGCACGCGGCGGCAATTCCTGCGGGCACATAACTCACCCGACCAATCCGGCATCTGCGCGTGGCGCTTCAGCTATTGCGCACCCCGATTTCCTCTCGCAGAGGGCTCTAGTTTTTGCCTCGCGGCAAGAGTAGACTCCTCGCCCAACTCGTCTGCGACGGCGACAGCACCGTCACAGCACAGACTCAACCACGCATTCGAACGCGGAAGAAAAGGAGCTGCGGTATGACCCACACGCATTCCCAGGGCCGTAAGAAGATCTCGATCATTGGCGCCGGCAACATCGGTGGCGAGCTCGCTTCGCTGATCGCTCGGACCGAGCTGGCCGATGTCGTTCTTCTCGACATTCCCGAGAAGGAAGGCCTGTGCAAGGGCAAGGCGCTCGACCTGGAACAGAACGGCACGATCCTGGGCTATGACTGCCGCATCACTGGCACTGCCAACTACAAGGACACGGCGGGATCGGACGTGGTCGTTATTACGGCTGGTGTGCCGCGCAAGCCGGGCATGTCGCGCGATGATCTGTTGTCGATCAACCTGAAGATTATGCGCAGCGTCGCCGCCAACCTAAAGGACAACTGTCCTGGCGCGTTCATCATCGTCATCTCGAACCCGCTCGACGCCATGGTGTATGAGTGCGCCAAGGTCGGCGGCTTCGCCAAGAACATGGTCTGCGGCATGGCTGGCGTCCTTGACTCGGCGCGCATGCAGCTTTTCCTGGCGCAAGAGATGGGCGTATCGGTCAAGGACGTGCGCGCCATGGTCCTGGGTGGACACGGTGACACCATGGTGCCGGTGACCTCGTACTGCACCGTGAACGGCGTGCCGATCAAGTCGTTCATCGCCGCGGATCGACTGGCCGCCATCGTCAGCCGCACGGCCAATGGTGGAGGCGAGATCGTCAAGCTCATGGGCACCTCGGCGTACTACGCGCCGGCCACCGCTGCCGTTGCCATGGCCGCTTCGTACCTGAAGGATCAGAAGCGCTTGCTGCCTGCCGCTGCCTACTGCAACGGTGAGTTCGGCATCAGCGATCTGTACATCGGCGTGCCAACGGTCATCGGTAAGGGCGGTATCGAAAAGGTCGTCGAGATCACGCTGACCGACGATGAAAAGGCCATGCTGAACAAGAGCGTCGCCGCCGTGCGCGAGCTGGTCGACGCGGGCGCCAAGCTGTAGTCGAGGCGATCCATGAACATCCACGAGTATCAGGCGAAAGAGCTCTTGGCCAAGGCAGGCCTGCCCATCCCCATCGGCCGCTCGGCCTTTTCGAACGCCGAAGCGCAGCAGGCCGCGGACTGGGTGCGGTCACAGACCGGCAAGCCCATCGTTGTCGTCAAGGCACAGATCCATGCCGGTGGCCGTGGCAAGGGCGGTGGCGTCAAGGTCACCAAGACGCCCGAAGAGACCCAGGCCGCCATCGACAAGATCCTGGGCATGCAGCTCGTCACGCACCAGACCGGCCCCGAAGGAAAAAAAGTCGGCCGCCTGCTGCTTGAGCAGGGCATCGACATTGCGAAAGAGCTGTATGCCGCGGTCGTGCTGGACCGTCAGAAAGGCCGCTTGGTGGTGATGGCCTCGACGGAAGGCGGCATGGATATTGAGGAAGTCGCAGCGCACACGCCGGAAAAAATCTTTCGCCAAGTGATCGACCCGATGATCGGCTTTGCGCCGTATCAAGCACGCGAGCTGGCGTTTGCTTTGGGCATGAAGTCGGTCGGGACCGAAGTGGTGAGCCAGGCCGCGAGCTTCTTCCAAACCATGGTGCGAGCATTCCAAGAGCTCGACTGCAGCCTGCTTGAGATCAACCCGCTGGTGCTGACCAAGCAGGGTCAGCTTCTGGCGCTCGACGCCAAGATTAACTTCGACGACAACGCGCTGTTTCGTCACCCCGCGATCGAAGCGCTTCGCGATCTGTCGGAAGAAGAGCCCGCCGAGACCGAAGCCAAGAAGTTCGATCTGTCGTACGTCAAGCTGCACGGCACCATCGGCTGCATGGTCAACGGCGCCGGCCTCGCCATGGCGACGATGGACATCATCCAGCACTACGGCGGCATGCCGGCGAACTTCTTGGATGTCGGCGGTGGCGCGACGCAGGAAAAAGTGACCGCAGCGTTCAAGATCATCACCGCAGATCCCGCCGTGCGCGGCATCTTCGTCAACATCTTCGGCGGCATCATGAAGTGCGACACCATCGCCCGCGGCATCATCGGCGCGGTGCAAGAAGTCGGCTTGAAGGTGCCGCTGGTCGTGCGCTTGGAAGGCACCAACGTCGAGCTGGGCAAGAAGCTGCTGGCCGAATCGGGCCTGAATGTGGTCGCGGCGGCCGATATGGCCGACGGTGCGCAGAAGATCATCGCATTTTCCAAGTCCTCGTCGACGGACACGTCGACGAAGGCGGCGCACTGACGGTCAAGGAGGCATCGCCATGTCCATTCTGGTCAACAAGAACACGCGCCTGATCGTCCAGGGCATCACCGGCAAGACCGGCGCCTTTCATACCGAAAAAGCCATCGAGTACGGCACCAACGTCGTCGCAGGCGTCACACCGGGCAAGGGCGGACAGTTCGCCAAGATCCCCGGCGCGGCTGGCTCGGGCGTTCCGGTGTTCGATACCGTTTCCGAAGCAGTCAAGCAGACGGGGGCCAACGCCACGGTGATCTATGTGCCGCCGCCCGTCGCTGCGGACAGCATCTTGGAAGCCATCGCCGCCGGCCTTGAGCTGGTCGTCGCCATCACCGAGGGCATTCCAGTGCTCGACATGGTGCGCGTGCGTCGCGTCCTTGACTCCCAGCCGCAAGGCGGCAAGCGTACGCGCTTGGTCGGCCCCAACTGCCCCGGCGTCATCACGCCTGGCGAGTGCAAGATTGGCATCATGCCCGGCTACATCCACAAGGCCGGTGACATTGGCGTCGTCTCGCGCTCGGGCACGCTGACGTACGAAGCGGTGCATCAGCTAACGGCGCTTGGCATCGGGCAGTCGACCTGCGTCGGCATTGGTGGCGACCCGGTCAAAGGCATGGACTTCATCGACGTGCTTGAGATGTTCGAGGCCGATCCCGGTACGCGCGCTGTGCTGATGATCGGCGAGATCGGTGGCTCGTCGGAAGAGTCCGCCGCTGCCTACGTCAAGGCCAAGATGAAGAAGCCGGTCGCGGCGTTCATCGCCGGTCAGACCGCTCCGCCGGGCCGTCGCATGGGTCACGCGGGCGCCATCATCGCAGGCGGCAAGGGCACGGCCAAAGACAAGATCAAGGCGCTTAACGACGCCGGCATCGCCGTCGCTGCCACCCCGAACGAGCTCGGCAACACCCTCAAGTCCGTCCT
>CAZKOY010000012.1:0-65804 GCA_964554495.1 uncultured Myxococcales bacterium | reverse complement strand
TAAGTGGTCCTTTCCGCGCCGGTCTACCTATGGCGTGCTAGAGCGCTTCATCGGCCAAGAGGTCAACGTCTTCGGCCCACGCTCGTGCGAGGAACACGACAACTGTCTCGGCGGCGGCTTCCTGATCAGCATCGAAGATGGCTTTTTGCTTCTGGCTGAGCGCCCCGAAGATCCGCCGGATCTGGCCGTGTCCTTGGGTGAGGTGGTCGTCATCGCCGTGGTCAAAGATCGCCCTGAGCTGACCGCTGTCGACGGTGGCAAGGTGCATCGCTTCCGACGCCCCGAGGTCTCGCCCAGCGACAACGACGACCTGGAAAACTGATCGACCCGCGGAGACGCTTCGTCGGGTGGCGCGACGAGAAAGGGAAGCCATGGAAGCGCTCTGCACGTTTTTGTTGCACTCGCCGACCGATGCCATCCGTCCGCTGTCGAGCGCGTACGAGTGGCTGCTTGCGCGCGAAGCGCTGCCCTTTTCGACGTCTATCGAGCGGGCGGCGGCCGCTGGTTTTCTCGCCGATCGCCTGGGCTATGCCTTCGCGGCGGGCTATCAGGAAGCGCTGGGGCGACTGCTCATGGGGACGCCGCTTGAGTCGCAGTCCATGCCGTCCATGGCCTTGTGCGCGACGGAAGAGGGCGGTGTGCAGCCGCGGGCTATCCAGACAACCCTGGGCCCGCGCATGGCGGATGATGCCGACTCAGCGCTGGTGCTAAGCGGTCGCAAGCGCTTTGTGACGCTGGGCGCGCTGGCCCGCTGGCTTTTGGTGATCGCCCGCCGCGGACTTGACGAGCAGGGCCGCAGTCAGCTCGCGGCGGTGTGCATTCCCAGCGACCGCGCAGGCGTCACGTTGCACGAAGCCCCCGCGACCCCGTTTGTCCCCGAGATCCCCCACGCCAGCGTTTCATTCTTGCAGGTTGAGGTGGCAGCGGCCGAGGTCCTGCCCGGCGACGGATACCTGCGCTATTTGAAGCCGTTCCGCACGATCGAAGATCTGCACGTGCATGCGGCTGTCTTGGGTTACCTGATCCAGATCGCGCGCCGCTTTGCTTGGCCGCGCGAGCAGGTGGCCGATGCGCTGTCGATCGTATGTGCGCTGCTGCCACTTGCCGCTGCTCCACCGCTTTCGCCCGTCGTGCATGTGGCGCTCTCGGGCGCGATTACAGCGACGGCGCGCTTCGTGCAAGATACGGTGCCGCAGTGGGCGCAGGTCGATGCTGCCGTCGCTGCTCGCTTTCAGCGGGATCAGCGCTTGCTAGCCGTCGCAGGCCAAGCGCGCAGTGCCCGACTGACGAGCGCGTGGCAGGCGCTGTCCGTTTCGCCGCAGGCGTCCGCAGAAAACGATACGAAGCGACGCGAGGCAGAGACAATTCCCAATCGCTGATCGACGGCGTGCGCAGTGATAGGCGAGGGGCCAGCCTATGGTCGGCGTCGCAAGATGATGCCGCCATAGCCCACGACATAGAGGATGCCCGTGCTGTCCGCCCAAACAGCCCGCAGAGTCTCCGACGTGACGGCAGGCACAGGGGGGCAGGTGCTGGACCCCGCCGAGCAGCGCACCATGGCACCTTGATCTCCGACGGCATAGACGTTGGCGGCGTCGCTGCCCCGCACCGAATGAAGGTATTTCGTCGTGCCCGAGTTCAGCGGGACACAGGTCGTGGCCCCCGCGGCACAACGCACGACTGCACCATCCCAGCCGACGGCGTAGACGTTGTTTGCGTCGCTGCCCCACACCGCATTGAGCCCCTGCGTGGTACCCGTGGGCAACACGGTGCAGGTGCTGGACCCGGCAGCGCAGCGCACTACCGCACCGCCCGATCCAATCGCATAGACATTGGCCGCGTCGCTGCCCCACACCGCAGATAGCGAGGCCGCCGTGCCAGAAGACAGGGGCGTGCAGGTACTGGAGCCAGCGGCGCAGCGCACCAAGGTGCCACCCGTACCGACGGCGTAGACATTGCCTTCGTCGCTGCCCCAGATCGCTTGCAGAAAGGCCGTCGTGCCGGAATTCAGCGCGAAGCAGAAATCGGACTTCGATGTGCAGCGTACGATCGTTCCAAGATCGCCGACGGCGTAGACACTGCTGTCATCGCTGCCCCACACGGACTTGAGATGCCGCGTCGTGCCAGAAGTTAAGTGCGTGCAGTCGTTCGAGCCAGCCGCGCAACGAATCACGGTCCCGTAGAAGCCTGCGGCGTAGACGTTGCCCGCTTTGCTTCCCCACGACGAAACGAACGAGCTTGAAACGCCGCTGCTCACCGGAGTGCAGAGGCTGCTATCCGCTGTGCAGCGCATCCCCTTGCCGTTGCTGCCCAGAGCGATGACGCTGCCGGCCTCTGCTTCCGCTGTGGTTGTGTAGCCGTCCAAGCCACTGTAGGACAAAGGAGTACACGTGTTGGACTTGGCTGTGCAGCGCACCACCGTACCGTTTTCACCGACGGCATAGACATGGTCCGCGTCGGCCCCCCAGACCGAGTAAAGAGACCGCGACGTCCCCGAGTAAAGCGGCGTGCAGACGTTCAACCCCGCCGAGCAGCGCATCGCTGCACCGCCGATGCCCACGGCATAGACATGGTCGGCGTCGCTGCCCCAGATAGACGTGAAGTACTGCGGGTCGGGAGTCCACAGCGCGGTACAGGTGCTCGACCCGGCAGAACAGCGCACCATCGCATCGCTATCCCCGATGGCATAGACCTGGTGTGCATCGACTCCCCAGACGGCGTTGAACGACCCAAGGGTTCCCGTTGACAGCTCACTGCAGGTGCCTAGCCCAGCCGCGCAGCGCACCACCGCACCGCGCGTGCCCACGGCATAGACATTGGCCGCGTCGCTGCCCCAGACGGCATTGAACGACTGTGGGAACGGAACATCCGTGCTCAAAGGAGTACAGGTGGTGGATCCGGCTGAGCAGCGCACCAGGGCACCATTTTCACCGACGGCATAGACGTTGGCCGCGTCACTCCCCCACACCGAGTTAAGAGTCTCTGCTGTGCCGGACGAAAGCAGGGTGCAGACGGTGGATGCGGCCTCGCAGCGAACGATGGTTCCTCCTGTGCCCACGGCGTAGACATTGGCCGCGTCGCTTCCCCAGACGGCAAGAAGCTCCTGCACGGTACTAGAGCTGAGGCGCGTGCAGGGACTGGAGCCATCGCCGCAGCGCATCACGGTACCGGCACTGCCGACCACATAGAACTCGTCTGTACCGCTGCCCCAGACAGCTCGAAGAGCCTGTGACGTGCCCGCGTTTTGCCGCGTACACGAGGACCCGCTGCAGCGCAGAAGCTGTCCGGCTCGGCCCGCGACAACGACGGCGCCATTCTGTACGCGGCGCGCTGCCGACAGCGAGTTGCCTTGGGGCAGAGGATTCAGCCAGCACCACTTGTCTTGGCTGCAGACTGAAGGAGAAAATGTCGCCTGCACCTGCTGCGCCCGACCCATCGCCAGCAGGCACGTCGAGGATGGACCTTCACAGGCTCCCTCAAAGATGGGATAGGCCGTCGGCGAGGTGGCGGTCAAGGTCACCGAGGCGCCTTTGGGGAAGTCCGCGCTGCACGTCGCCTCGCTGCCTGTGCATTGGATACGCGGCGGGTCCGAGCGAACCTGCCCCGTCGCTCCCTCTGACCCAGATACGCCCACGGTAAGGGGGCACAGCGTCTCGAACAGCTTCACGAACTCGACGTTGTGCTCGCTGGTTCGGTTCAAGCCGTCTGGTACCGGTACGCGCAGGAAGGCCAGCGCCACTTTGCATTTTTCTGCATCCAGCCCCTGTAGCTCGATCTTGACCGTGCCACTTGCTCCTTCGGGCACGTGGATTTCGATGCGCCGCGTATGCGGTCCATAGCTCGCGTCGTGATCCGCTTGGCCCTCAAGCGTCGCACGGACGCGAAGTGCGACCGCTCCATCAGGACTGCGATCAATATTGAGCACAATGACGGACTGTGAAGAGCAAGTCGATGCCAGCACAGCCAGCAGAAAGACCACGAGACAGCGAGACAATCCCATCAACGACCCCCGGTTGGATGCTGCGCAGAGGCATCAGGTCCGCGATAGGCCCTCGCCTCAGCAAGCGCGCAGGGAAAAACCCGCACGATCGTATCACGAGCCCCCTACCCGTCGCTCAACCGGAGAGTCGTGTGGATAGCTGGCAGAGCCGCTTCTAGCGCAGCGTGCGGAAGCGGTCGGTTGCGCTGACAAGCTCGTGCAGGATGCCGGGCTCGCTGGCGGCGTGCCCAGCGTCGGGGACAACGCGCAGATCAGCCTCTGGCCAGACGCGATGCAGCTTCCAGGCGGCCTCCATTGGGCAGACTACGTCATAGCGTCCTTGCACGATCACCGCAGGGATGTGGCGAATACGCGCCACGTCATCGAGTAGCTGATCCGGCGTGCGCAGAAAGCCGTCATTCATGAAGTAGTGCGCTTCGATCCGCGCGATCGACAGGGCGAAATGATCCGCGGTAAAGCGAGCAATCACCGCTGGGTCCTCAAGCAGCTTGCTGGTGCGCGCTTCCCAAAGGCTCCAAGCATGCGCCGCTTTCTGTTCAATCTGCGGATCGCCGCAGGTCAAGCGACGGTGATAGGCAGCGACCAGATCGCCGCGCTCGTCGGGCGGAATGGGGGCCAGAAACTCTTCCCAGCCCTCGGGGAAAAGCTGGCAGGCGCCGTCTTGATAGAACCACTGCGTCTCGCGCCGCGACAGCAGGAAGATGCCGCGCAGGATCAGACCGGCGACGTTTTCGGGATGGCTCTGCGCATAGGCCAAGCTGAGCGTGCTGCCCCACGAGCCACCGAAGACCACCCAGCGCTGGATGCCCAGGTGCATGCGAAGCTGTTCCATGTCCGCGACAAGATGCCAGGTGGTGTTGTCGACCAGCGACGCATGCGGTCGGCTGCGACCAGCGCCACGCTGATCGAACAGCACGATGCGATAGGCCGAAGGATCAAAGAACCGACGCTGATTCGGTTCGGTGCCACTGCCCGGCCCACCGTGAACAAAGACCACCGGCAGACCCTGTGGATTGCCCGAGACTTCGTAATAGATCTCGTGGACCGGCGAGACGCGCAGGTGACCGCTGGCATAGGGCTCGCATGGGGGATACAGGGGACGACGGGAGATGGGGGCAGCGTCGCGGGATGGCAGGATCGGCTGGTTCATGGCGCGGCATCATCACGGCGCTTGGGCCTGGGAGCAAGATGATAGAATGCGTCCATGGGTGTTCGCGACGAGCGGCCGGCTTCCAGCCCCGGAACGACAAGTTCGGGGGGCCAGCCAGGGGACGGGGCAGGCACATCGGCGGCTGGCCAAAGTGTTCCGACGCCAGCCAAGGATGGCGGCAAGGAAGCAAGCGGCACGCTGGGCCCGCCGAGTCAGCAGGGCTCGGGCTTCGCCGACGCCCGACAGCGAATCGAAGTGCTGCTCGGAGACATCGTCACCCTGCCCGTCGATGCCATTGTCAACGCAGCCAACAACTCGCTGCTTGGCGGCAGCGGCGTGGACGGTGCCATTCATCACGCGGCAGGCCCTGCCCTGCTCGCGGAATGCCGCACCCTCGGCGGCTGCAGCACGGGCGATGCCAAGATCACGCGCGGCTACAACCTGCCGGCCCGCCACATCATCCACACCGTCGGGCCCGTCTGGTACGGCGGCAGCCGCAACGAACCAGAGCTCTTGGCGCGCTGCTATCGTCGCTGCATCGAAGTGGCCCTGGCACACGGTGTTCAGACGCTTGCCTTCCCCGCCATCAGCACTGGCGTCTATGGCTATCCGCTCTTGCCGGCGGCTCGCATCGCCGTGCGCGAAGTCGCAAGCGCGCTGCGACGCAGCGACAGCCTGAAAAAAGTCCTCTTCGTCTGCTTCGATCGCACAACGTACCAGACCTATCAAAGCGTGCTCGCGCAGGAAAACAGCGCAGAGCTACTTCTTGGTCCCACAGAGCCTCGCCCTTCGCAGCCACCGACCTCGGTCAGTGGTCACTTGCGCGTGCCGTCCGCGGTCCCGCCCGCTGCGTCTTCGGTGCCGCCCGGCTATCTGCGCCCGCCTCAGCCATCGAACCCGCCGCACGCCTCGCCGCTTATACGCGCCCGCTTTGAAGAGCGCGTCCGCGGTGCGCTCTGGGGCGCGATCGTCGGCGATGCACTTGGTGTTCCCGTCGAATTCAAGCTGCGCTCTGTGCTCGATCAGGCCCCGGTGCGCGATCTGCAAGGCTATGGCACGTACAAGGTCCCGCCGGGTACCTGGTCAGAAGACAGCACGCTTTTGCTCTGCACTCTGTACAGCCTGCTGCAGCAGAGGCTGGATCTCGCGGATCTCGCCCAGCGCTTCGTGCGCTTTCTCGATCACGCGTACATGACGCCGGCCGGACAGGTCTTTGACATCAGCAGCGTCACCGCCACGGCCATCGGGCGCATGCGCAGCGGCGTGCCACCTGAAGAAGCGGGCAGTGAAAGCGATACCGACAACGGGCCCCTAAGCCGTGTCTTGCCGCTAGCCCTGCGCTTTCCTCGCGAGTCCGATTCGACCCTGGCGCTTTATGCACAGCGAGCCGCGACCCTGACGCATCGCCACAGCCGTGTGCAGATCGGCTGCGGCTATTATGCCGTGCTCACCAAGGCACTTCTCGACGGAGAATCGCCGCATGGTGGCTATCGGCGCGCCAACCAGTTCGCCCGCGCCTATTACGACAGCTCGCGCTATGCCGATGAGCTGCAGCACTACCATCGCCTGCTTGATGGACGCATCGAGCTTCTGGCCCGCGATCAGGTGCAGTCGAGTGGTCAAGTCGTGCAGACCCTGGAGGCCGGCGTGTGGTGTCTGCTTTCGACGCAGTCGTACGAAGACGCCGTTTTGCGCGCCGTCAACCTGGGTGGCGACACCGATACCATCGCCAGCGTCACCGGAGGCCTCGCCGGTCTGTGCTATGGCGTCAGCGCGATTCCTGAGCCGTGGCGTCAGGCCATGGCCCGCGCCGAGGACATCGAAGATCTCATCTCGCGCTTCGTCGCCCGCGTCCTGCCCATCGCCTTTGGCTGACGCGCCACATCGTCCCGCAATGCCGCTGCTATAGTCCCGGCTCCGCACAGGAGCCCGCAATGACCATCCGACGCTTCCTTCCCGCTTCGTTCGTCTGTCTTTCGTCGCTTTTCGCCCTACCCTTTTTCGCATGCTCGCCGACTGCGAACGACGCCCCACCCAACGACACAGCGGGCCAGCGGCTCAGCTATGTGCAAGATGCCAAGCCCATCGTCGACCACTACTGCGGGGACTGCCACGTCAAGGATGGCATTGCGCCCTTTGCTCTGTCGGATTACTCGCAGGTCAAAGGCGCCGCCTCGGCCATCCGCACTTCCGTCGAGGCAGGCCGCATGCCGCCCTGGCTGCCGACCCCGGTGGGTGTTCCGCTGCGCTATGCCCGCGACATGCAGCCTGCGCACAAAAAGATCCTCCTCGACTGGCTGCAGCAAGGGGCTGAGCCCGGTGAAGCCGGAGCCACCCCGCGCGTGCAGATTCCCAAAGCCGAGCGAGCGGCACAAGCGCGCGGCGATCTCGTGCTCGACATCGGTGCGACCTATCAGCCCGCCACAAAAGCCGCCGATGACTATCGCTGCTTCATCGTCGACCCCGGCACTCCCACCAGCCCTGGCCTGCCCGAGGTGCGCTATCTGCGCGCGGGCGAAGTCCTGCCCGATAACAAAGCCATCGCGCATCACGTGGTCGTCTTTGAAGTCGATGCAGCTCACGTCGCCGATGCTGTGGCCAAAGACGCTGCGGAAGCTGGTCCCGGCTATACCTGCTTCGGTGGCGCCGGAGTCGGCGGCGCGCAGATCGTCCTTGCCTGGGCCGTCGGAGGCGGCGTCAATCGCTTGGCCGACAACCAAGGTACGCCGATCGCCAAAGGCTCGATCTTCGTCGTGCAGATGCACTACAACCTGGCCAACTATCGCGGCGTCGGCGATCGCACACAGACCCGCCTGGAATTCGCCAGCACGCCGCCTGAGTATCTCGTCCGTTACCTGCCGCTGCTCAATCCACCGGGGCTCAAGCTCAAAGCCGGCGATGCCGACGCCAAGCAGGTGGTGGTCGCGCCGGTCTCGCAGATCCTCAAGTACCTGCGCATGCCCAGTGTGACCGAGTTTTCGATCACCTCGGTGCTGCCGCATATGCACATGCTCGGCAAGACGATCTCGACGGGAATCAACAGCCAGACGCTGCTTGATATCGATCGCTGGCAGTTTGGCTGGCAGCAGACGTATTCCCTGCAGCAGCCGGTGCGCGCCAGGTCCAGCGATCTGCTGACGCTGGAATGTCACTGGGACAATAGCCATGCTAACCAGCCGACGCTCGACGGCCAAAAGCAGATGCCGCGCGATGTGATCTGGGGCGAAGGCAGCGGCGACGAGATGTGCGTCAGCTTGCTGGGCGTCTCTTTGCCGCGACAGTGAAGTCGCGCGAGCGGCCACACGCTCGCCCTGCAGTCCGCTCTCCGCTCCCGCTCACTCCTAACTCCCGATTCTGAAAGCGGATCTTGTGCTTCGGAATTCGGACTCCTAAACAGCCCCCTTGCTCTGCGTTTGCGCGGCGCGATATATTACGCTTCTGGGATGCGTAATATCCGCTTGCACGCGGATGAGCAGGCCAAGTCAAACAACAAGGGGGATGAAATGAGTCTGTACGAAGAGCTGGGGGGAGCTGCTGCCTTTGATACCGCGGTCGAGATCTTCTATCGGAAGATGCTCAGCGACGATCGCGTGGCGCGCTTCTTTTCGGACGTTGACATGGATCGCCAGATGGCCAAGCAGAAGGCCTTTTTGACGATGGTCTGTGGCGGTCCCAATCACTACACCGGCCGAGACATGCGAACAGCGCATGCCAAGCTGCTTCAGCACGGGCTGAATGATTCCCATGTTGATGTCGTGATCGAGCACCTGGGCTCGACCCTGCGCGAGCTAGGCGCCAAAGACGAACAGATTGCGCAAGTGGCCGCCTTGGCCAACTCGGTACGCGATGCAGTCCTAAGCCGCGACAAACCCGCCGAGCAGGCCTAACGGGTGGCCCGCCTCACGCTCGGTGACCATGTCGTTGATGCACAGCCCGGCGAGACTGTGCTTACGGCCCTTTTGCGGGCCGGTGCCACGGTTCCCAGCTCGTGTCGAGCCGGTGCCTGTCAATCCTGTCTGCTGCGAGCCACCGTGGGAATTCCCAATTCCATCGGTCAGCAAGGCCTGAAAGACAGCCTTCGCGAGCGTGGTTATTTCCTTTCCTGCATCACGCCGGCTGACTGCGATCTGGGGCTTAGCACCACCGACAGCGACGGCTTACAGGTCCGAGCTGAGCTGCGCGAGTCCGTGCAGCTTTCCGATAGCGTGCTGCGCCTGCGCCTGGTCCCCGAGCGCGATTTTTCCTATCGCGCTGGGCAGTTCATCAATATCCAGCGCGACGACGGACTGACCCGAAGCTATTCCCTGGCCAGCGTACCCAGCCAGGATTCCTATTTAGAGCTTCATGTCCGCCTGTATCCCCACGGTCGTATGTCGGGCTGGCTGCGGACGCTCACGCCGGGCGATGTCCTTTCGCTGCGCGGTCCGGCTGGCGAGTGCTTTTATGTCGGTGGTCGGCCTGAGCAGCCGCTGCTGCTCATCGGCAGCGGTACGGGCCTCGCCCCTCTTTGGGGCATCCTTCGCGATGCGCTCGGCCAGGGGCACAAGGGGCCCATCGTGCTCTTACATGCAAGCCGCATCGCGCAAGGTCTGTACTACCAGGACGAACTACAGACGCTGGCCCAAGCACAGCCGCAGGTTCGCTATCAAGCATTTGCTCTGGAGCCCAGCGCCCATCAGCCACCGACGGTCCAGGTCGCCTCGCTCTCTGATGTGCTCTTGCAGCAGTATCCCAAGCTCGCCGGCTTTCGGATCTTTCTGTGCGGCGATCCGCAGCTTGTGCAGACCCTGCGACGGCTCGTTTTTCTGGCCGGAGCCAGTCGGCGCGACATCCTGGCTGATGCATTCCTTCCCGCTTCGGCCTAGCTGCGGCCTTGGAAGTCCCCGCCCCGCCGGCTCACGGTGATAAGATCGCGACGGGAGGACGCATGAAATCAACACCGCTCTTCGCCGAAAAGAGCCTGCTTCACATGGCAGCGGCCTGTGCGCTGAGCCTGGCCGCCCTGATTCAACCCAACCCCGCTTTCGCCCAAGGTCCGCCCGGTGGCCCTGCGCCTGCGCAGAGCGCCGGGTCCGCCACAGCCCCTGCGCAGCCGCAGTCGGGTGGCCTGCTGGGTACGGTTCAGGGCTTCGCCGGCAAGGTCGCACCCGTCGCAGGCCAGGCCGTGCAAGCCGTGCGCGGCGGCAGTCCTGCTGCAGGTCAGCCGCAAGGCCAGCCGCAAGGCCAGCCGCAAGGCCAGCAACCCCAAGGCCAAAACCCGACCTTGACGCAGACCGCGCTCGGAGCCGTGCGTACCGTCGCCGGTCAGCAGCCCCAAGGTCAGCAGCCCCAAGGTCAGCAGCCCCAAGGTCAAAACCCGACCCTGGCACAAAAAGCCGTCGGAGCCGTGCGCACCGTCGCCGGCAAGCTGGGAAACAAGGGGCAGAAGCCCGCCGCGACGACTCCGGCGCAGAGCGCGCAGCGTCCGGCCTATCCAGCAGCCACGCCGGCCGCACCCGCTGCGGCTCGTCCTGCTTCGCGCGCGGGCGGCCCACCCAGCTAGCCAAAAGCGGTGCGCGACACGGCTGCCCACACGCAGGTCACAGCCACGCTCGTGATTCGCATTGACGCTCTTTTCGCGACTTTGGAAAATGGCAACCATGGAAAATCCTCTCGCTTCGATCCCTCCTGAGCGCCAGCTTTCGTATGGCAAGGGAACCTTCCACATCTGGCAGCCCAGTCCCTTTGTCATGCGCCTGGCTGCCTTCGGCTATGGCGAAGCGCCGCTTGTGGCGCTCATCACCAAAGAGATGGACGAAGCCGGCCTGCGCGCCGGTCGCCCCATCGTCATCTTTACCGACGACCGCGGCTTGAAGGGTTATGAACCTGCCTATCGGCAGGCGTTCGAGCAGTGGGTCTATGGCTGCTGGGATCGCATTGCGTCGATCCACCTGCTTGTCGACTCGGCCGTCGTCGAAATGGGCATGGCCGTCGTCAGCATGAAGATCGGCGACCGCGGCATTTATGAGATGTATCGCGACTTCGATGACTGGTACGCGCGCTACCAGGCTGCCCTCAAGGAACAGGGCGCATAGCCGCCCGGCGCCGATCGATCGATTCCACGAGCCTTGCGAGCGCGGCTCTCGATCGGGCTCTGCGATAGACCTTTGCGATGAACTGGCTGCGCCGTCATCGACTTTTGCTGCAGCAGCAGGCCGCCCTGGGCTTGGTCCTTCTTGCCTTGCTGTCTGTCGTCGCTCTGCTTCTTGCCGAGTGGGCCACAGGCGCGCGACCTGCGGGCGCCGAGCTTGCCATCGGCCGGCTGCTTTTGCTGCTGCTGTTCGTGGCGGCCACCGTGGGCGCGGCGCTTCATCTCGCCATTCGAGCGCACCGTCGCCTTGGCCAGCGCCTCGAACGTCTGCGTCAGCTTGCGCATGGCTCGCTTCTGCCTTTTTCTGCCGATCCATCTGAGCTATCCCCGACGGTGGGTGACAGCGCACTGGACTCGCAAGAGTCGCTGGCCCATGACGCGCTGGCCCAGGCCGAGGCCGCGCAAGAAGCCGCCCAGAAGCAGCTTGAAGCCCTGCGCCAGTCCGCCTGGCAACGAAGCACGCAGCTTGCGACGAACGCTCAGTCTCTTTTGCAGGCGCTCGAACAAGTCGCGCAGATCGCCAAGCAGCCCGTCGATCAGACCGCCATCAGCATCGAGACCACGTCCTCAAACGCCATCGTCCTGGCCGAGCGCGCCAAAGAAGCCCACGAGTTTACCGATAGCGCCCGCGTCCATGCCGAGCAAGGCGTACGCGTCGTCGAAGCCGCTGGCCGCGAGATCCAGCACGTCTCGACCGTCGTTGATCAGACGGCGCAGACCCTCCTTGCGCTCAGCCAAAAGACCGCCAGCATCTCGTCGATCGTCAGCGTCATCAAAGACGTCGCCGACCAGACCAAGGTGCTGTCGCTAAACGCGGCCATCGAAGCCGCGCGGGCCGGCAAGCATGGCGGGGGATTTTCTGCCGTCGCCGATGCGGTACGTCGCTTGGCCGATCGCACTGCGCAGTCGACGCGTCAGGTCACCACGATCATCGAAGGCATCGAGCACGAGACACAGCGCGCGGTCTCGACCATGCAGCAGGCCCTGCAGGGCGTCGCATCGAGCCTGGCTTTGTCGCGCCAAGCCGGTCGAGTGCTGGAACAGATCCACAGCGGCGCCAAGCGCAGCGAAAGCACCGTGCGCGGCATCGCCGACGCCACCGCCGAGCTCAGCACCGCCAGCTTGAACCTGGCCACGCAGATCAGCTCGCTGGCCCAGGGCATTCGCAAGGGCAACCGCCTGGCTCAGCGCGCCAATGGCGACGCCAAAGAGCTTCTGAGCGGCCTGGAAGATCTACGTCTGCAGCTTGCTCCACCTGTGGCGAGCGAGGCCCGCAGCGAGCCGCCCACCAAGCCCGCTGTCTAGGACGCTCCCAGCCCGCGCTAGCGCAGTCGCACCGGCCCTGCGAGCTTCTAGAGCGTGGTGAATGCCGTGGGTTAGCGCTCGCTGCGTGCGGCGCTGCGTAGCTCGGTCGCGATGTCGCGGGCGATGCGGCGCGTCCCTTCGATGTCACTGGCTGGAAGCGAGATCGCCCCCACCGCCGGGTGCCCGCCCCCGCCATGTCGGCTGCAGATCGATGCGATGTTCGCGGTACGTCGCTCGGCCCGCCATGGGTTGCTGCCGACGCTGATCTTGGTGCGCCCCGGCATCTGCATGACCCCGACGACATAGTGCGCATCCGGGTGCAGGTAATACGGCACGAACTTGCTGACCGTCTGCAGCGACAGGTCGCTGACGTCAAAGAACACCACGCCGTCTTCGTACTGCGCCCGCTCGCGCACCGCTTGCAAGAAGCGATCGGCATGGCGACGAATTGGCGACAGCGCATCCTGCACATAGTCTTGGGCGGCAATCTCAGTCAGGCTGCGCGTCGTCAGATCGGCGATGAAGCGACGCTTCAGGTGGGGCTCGCGGTTCGCTTCGACCCAGGTCATTAGCTGCAGCGCGGGCTCGTTCCATTCCACGGCCTGCGCCGGATCTTTGAACTTGGCACCGTCGATCAGATCCGCCCACTCGATCAGCTCGCGAAACGGCGCCGTGTCGAAGCCATACGCCGCCGCGCAAGAGTCCGCCAAGAACTTGCTGCACGACTGCGCCGTGGGGTCGTAAAAGTGCCGCGGGTTCTTGACCGCAGAAAAGTGCGCTTCGTCCTCGGGCGACATGAACGCGCTCTGGTGGTGATCGAACCAAAAGTCCAGCCGCGGATCCGCCGAATACCGGAAGTCAACGCAGGCATGCGTCACACCCCCTGCCCCATCGTCCCCGACGGGAAATGCATCTGGGTTGCGGAACGCGCCCTTGAACACATCGCCCGGTCCATGCGACATGCCGTGAAACTCAAAGCGGGCATCGGCGCGCACGCAGCGACGGTAAAACTCGGAAAACAGCGCCGCCGAGGTGGCGCCGTCAAAGCAGTTGTCGTGGTACAGGACGCGAACAAGCATGGCGGGCAGGGTGTGCCAAAACCCCGTGCGTGGTCAATGCAGCCGCGCCCGCTTTCGCCACCAAAGGCTGACCGGATAAGGCGGAACAGGGACCGGGCTGGGGCAGGTCCGGCAGGCGTTCCCCCCGCTACCAGCGGTTGAACTGGCGCAAAATCACCACCAGGGTCGATCGATTGGGAAACATGCGCGGACCTGTCGGAAACGCGCGATTTCAGGCACGTATGCGTTCTTCAAATCGTGCGCCGAAGCAGATTCTCTGCCATTGGGGCGCGCTGGCTGGTGCCTACTTGCTAGAGCGCAATGCGATGAGGCGGGTCAGGGCTGAGACGAATTCTCCGCGTCGGTCGGCGATCGGGCCGAGTAGTGCATGCCGGATGGCCGAACGCTGATCGACCAGCAGCGTAACCGGCAGCTTATCGGTCTGGATGGCGTTGCGCAGGCGACGATCGCTCTCTTTGCTGCGATAGATCCCGACGGGCGGGAACTCGTCGCTTTTGGTTTGCAGGAACTGAGAAAGGCTCTCGTCGTCGTAGGTCTCGGTAATGAAGACAAACGCGATCTTCTGCGCCAAGGGGCTGCGCTGCGCGGCCAGCACGATGTCGCGCCACACCGGAAGCTCGCGGACACAGGGGGCACACTCGATGGCCCAGAAATGAACGACGGACACCGGGGCAGCGATGCCGCGAGCGGGCTGCCAAGCCTTGCGCTCGGGGGCCCAGACCTGCAGGGTCGACAAGTCCACGCTTCGGTGCAGCAAGGCGACCTCGCCGCGGCGCTGTTCTAGCTCATCGGGCGCGGCGGTGGCGGCAAGCGGCAGCGACGCAAACAATACCCAGTGCAGAAGAGCGCCCAGCAGGTTAGCAGTCCACACGGAACACCCAGACACCGCGGTTTAGGTTCTGCGGCTCGCCGATGTTGTCGAGCGGCCGATCGAGCTCGTCCATGTCTTTGAGCTTCAACTTTTCGTCGTAGCGCCAGCGCCAAATCATCTTGTCGATGGCGCCACGAGACTGGCTGCTCGCTGGCTCGTCATCGTCGGTGTTGTCATCACGGCGAGACTTGCTCAAGTACTCCTTGAGGTGCTTGACGACAAGCTGACTGCGCGCCATGGCATCGGACTCGCGGGCCGATTCGTTGGGGTCGGTGCGAGCGACGACAACAAAGCGCGTCGTGTCGAAGATCGGTCCGCCGCGCACCAAGCGTTCAAGCTGGTTCAAGCGAAAGCTGGGCAGCGACTTGACGTTGTGGGGCGGATAAAACGCGACGCGGAACTTCTGACCGCGAAACAGCGCCTCTAGACCGCCGTGACGGCGCAGGGCCGGCAGAAGCTGCTGCGTCTTACACGACGCTGCCGTCTCGGGCGGACACTCGGCGCGCAGCCGGTCGAAAAGCTCGCGATCCGCCACGGTGCATGAGGTCATCGCCAAGATGTCGCGCATCTCGTCGCGCAGCCGATCCACCGCACTCTGCGTGGCGCAGGACGAAAGGGCCGCGCTGGCCACGCACATTAGAACGGCCAGTCGGCATCCGGCCGGCCCAAAGGTTACTTTGCTTTGTTGGAACATGGATGTGGGTCAATGCTGGTGGTCGTCCTGATGCGTACCGTTCGTGGCCGCCACTGCGGCTTTAAGCTGTTTTCGAGGCAGCTCTCCAACATTTTTGCTTTGGCGGGAGGAAAGGAAGCGTTCGCGACAATCAACGTACCGCTACGCCGCAAGACCAATTCGGGCAGCGAATAAACCAAGCTCCGCAAGTGCAAGTCATCAATGCACTTGCGCACAACCCCTTTGCGAGTAGCGATCCACTGATGGTGCTGGGCACCAAACGAGCGATCGTCTTCCAGAATGATATCCAGGGCGTGTCGCTTGCAGGTCTTTGCCACGGGCGATGGCTTGACCGGTGCTGTCACGACCGGATCTGGGATGGGTGCTTGCGGCGGAATAACGGCGGGCACTTTCGGGCGACGGTTGTGTTCCTTGTGCTCAGCGGTGGCGCGCAGCACAAGATGCGGCTGCGGCTGCGGGCCAAAGAACACGCTGCGACGCCAATAAACCAGCACCAGCACCGTCAGCAGCATCGCGCCCACCAGCCATCCGAACCACCGAGCGCGCTGTCCAAATGTGCTCCTGGGCGCAGGCGACAAGCGCAGTGACTCGGCGGGCTCGGGCGTATGGGCCGAGGGCTGCAGTCGGGGCAGCGGCTGAGTCAGCCGGTCCAAGGATGGCTGCGACAGGGCCTCGACGAACTGGGCCACCGAGGGCCAGCGCTGTTCGGGCTGATGGTGCAGAGCGCGCCGCAGCGCAGGGCCGATGGCCGCTTCGGCTTCGGGTGGCAGCGGCGGAAGCGTGCCGACCATCATGCGCTGCGCCATGCCATACAGCGCGCCGATGTCGCGACCTTCCGGGACGAACAGCCGCTCGCCGATCAGCAGCTCATAGGCAATGACCGCCAACGCAAACTGGTCGGTATAGGGCCCCACAGAACCCAGGGCGGACAGGATCTGTTCGGGGGCCATATAGCCCGGCGTGCCCAGCATCAGCCCGGCTCGCGTCGGTGGATGCGGATGCTTGCTGGGTCCCGAGCCGGCGAAGTGGCCCATCAAGTGCGCAATGCCAAAGTCGACCACCTTGCACTGCGGCTCGCTGGGCGGTGCATACAGCGCGGGTTTTCGATGGAAGCTGCCCCCCTCTTGGTGGTCGAGCGTATCGGGTTCGCGGGGAGGCTCGGACTGACACAGAAAAATATTGGCCGGCTTGAGATCGCGATGGACAACACCGACGCGATGGCTGGCGGTCAGCGCCGCCCCGACTTGACGACACAGGTGCAGCACGAAGGGCAAAGGCTGCCGTGGCTGACGCTGGCGCAGTTGGGATAGATCTTCGCCGTCCAGCCATTCCATCACCAGGTACAAAAGCCCCTGATCGGTGACGCCGAAGTCGTGAATCTGCGCGATGTGTGGATCGCGCAGGTGCGCCATAAGCTGTGCTTCCTTTTTGAACCGCGCCACGCACTCTTCGTCGTTGCTGTACTTGGGCTGCAAGACCTTCAGCGCCCGATGGATGCCAAGCTGGATGTGCTCGACCTGGTACACCAGCGCCATGCCGCCGTGCGCGGGCGGCCGCACCACGCGATAGACACCGTTTAAGACATATCCCGGTGCAAACATGTGGTTCCTAAGGCGCAGCCTGCGGAGTATTCAACGAAACAACCTGCGACTCTGTGCCCATGTCAGAAGTGGAGTATGTTTCAACAAAAATCTTCTGCGCATCCGATGATAATCGAATAGCGCTGACGGTGGACGAAGGGTACTTTAATGCGGACGAGACTTCCTTTACCCTAACAAGCCTACCGTTGGATATTTCCTTCGTAGAATAAAGTTCAAGATTATATTCCCTGTTTCCAATGACCGACTTTTTTCTAGCCACAAGGAGTAAACCATTGGGCAGAAATGCAGCGAGAAATCCTGAATTGCTGTCCGTATTGACTTGAATCATCATCTCACCATCGAACGTACATGAATCCTTCCATTCTGTGGAATCTGGCTTATTTCTATAACACTTAATATAGATTTCTGAACCAATTTGAGATGAAGTAACTATGACATTTGTGTCAGTCGAAATCGCTGCCAAGGATTCTCGATTCCGAATATCTGGCACATATTTCTTTTGCACAAATAGGGGATCTGCCATGTCTGACATAGCGCCATCTGACTGCGACGCGCTCGACATGTCGGTGGAGGAATCGGGGGTTAGTGGGGAATCGGCAGATCGCGTATAGAGATCGAAGCAGGCCTGCAGAGGAACAAGCATTAGACACAAGAAAAGGGGGCGCAGGATCTGCATCGAACTACCTCCGACTCGCGAGATAGGGTGCCGGCGAGCGTCGGCGTGAGGGAACGGCGGCGGTCAGGATGGCCGAAATCGCCAGCCCGCTGGCCACCCCAAGGGCCGCCCCGGCCGGGACAGAAAAATCCCACTGGAGAGCCGGGCCGGGGACGAGCGGATCAACGGTCTTGCCACCCACGGTTGACTGCACGGAAAACCAGACCAGCGCCGCCCCCAAGGACAGCGCGGCCCCTGCCCCCAAAAGACCGGCGGTGAGCCGACGGGGAAACGACAACTGACCCTCGGTTTCGGGGGAAGATGCCGGTCGCTTGGCGCTCGCTTCCGCGCGGGATGGGCTGGCCTCTAAAAGCCTTCCTGCGGTCTCGCATAGTGCGCCAATCAGCCGGGATTCGCTGCACCCTTCACAGATGGCCTTTTCTTCTATTGGGTATTCGGTGGCGGGTTGGTTTTTCTCATTATCAAATCGCCATAACCAAACCGATAGATCATAGGATTCTACGCCATGCAGCACTTCCGCCCGCAGGATGTCGCCATTGCTGCGTTGTGCAAGGCGCACCTGACAGTCGCGATCGCAAAGCCGCCCGGCCTCTCGCACGCTGGGGAGGATCGGCCGCTCGCCCATCAGCTCAAGGTGGGCAATCAGCCGCTTCGTCAAGGTCTCTGAGAGCGACGAGTGGGCCAAGCGTTCACGCGTTGCGCGGTCCTTGGTTTCGACGCTAAGCACAAGCAGCGGTCGCTTACCGGCCTCTACACGGGCGGGACCCAAGCAGGCCCAGACCAAAAAGAGGATGGGTGGCAAGCACCGAGGGGACATAGGCGCGGTCATATCACGGTATTTGTGAGGAGTTTGCTTTTTTTGCTTCTCGTGGTTCGTGAACTGATGTTCGATACACCGTCTTGGGAATAGCCCTTCCTTCGCGAGGTAGATTCGTCCTATGCGGCTCAATCTTCTTGTCCTTAGCGGCAATCACACGGGCGAACAACGATGCGTTGAGCCACCGGGGGGCGCGGTGGGGAATGCGCCCGAGTGTGCCGTGCAGCTCAGCGACCCGACGCTGTCTCGCCAGCACGCCGAGCTGACCTATCGCGCTGGGCAGTGGTGGCTGGCCCCCGTGTCGGCCGAGCACCTGCTGCTGCTGGATGACCGACGGATCGCGGCGACGCCAACCGCACTTGTCGACGCGGGCAAGCTGCAAATCGGCCCCGTTACCCTGCAGTACTGGCAGCAAGCGGCGACGCCACAGGTCTCGCTCTCGGCGACGACTGAGATCAAGCGCTCTCGCCGGACGCTGGGGTCGCTGCCGACGCGGCTCGCAGTCGGGATAGACGAGCCGGATGAGATCGCAGAGCCCAGCGACGAGCCGGCGGCCGCGCTGCACGATCTGCCCACGCTGATGCTGGACGCCATAGCGGGGGTGCCCCAGCCACCGCACGAAGCCGAGGGGGGCGTGGTCTCGCACCTGCGGAGCCAGGTGGCGCAGCTCGAAAAAGAGTGCGCCGGCCTGCGCGCCGTCGAGTCCCAGCTCAAGCAGGAACTGGAGCTGCTGCAGCCCTGGGTTTCGCCGCCCAATCCAACGATGTCGCCGGCCGTGCGCAGGCGGGATGCTGTCAAGCTGATCCAAGATCTGACCCAGATGTTGAAGGACGCGACTCAGGCCATGCACACGTCGCAAAGTGAGCGGCTGCGCAAACAACTGCGCGAAGCCACTCTGGCGGTCGAGCACCTTCGCGCGCTGTTTTCCTAAGGGGCGTCTACAAGTCAGCTCGTCTCGCTGCGCGCCGTGTTTCGCAGGCCCCGTGCAGGCGGTGGCGTGCTCGCTAGAGGTGATCAACGTACGTCACCAGGGCGTCGCGGCGGCTGGCCTCGGGCACATAGTGGTCCGTGTCGGTGGCATCCTGCAGGAAGGCGGACAGCGTCAGAGCGCGCCCATCGTGACCATAGGGAGCTCGCTTCCAAGCCTGCAAGAGCGATGGCACGACGAGCTCTTTGCCGCGCACCTTGGCCGTCTGGCCATTGGTCATGGCATCGCCGCTGTGACAGGTGGAACAGTGACTGGCAAACAGCTCGGCCCCCCGCGCGGCCAGCTCGGCTTCACGTCGCGAGACGGGCGGCGACCAAGCCGGGCGCTGCGAGCGCAGGAACGTGGCGATGTTGGCCGCTAGCTCGGGCCGGATCGTATTGCCAAAGCGCGACATGTCACTCTCGATGAGCTCAGGCAGCGAGCTCTCGCTGCCGTCCCAGCGAAATGACGAGCGGCTGGCCAGCCCAAACAGGGACATGGTGCGCAGCTTTTCGCTGCTGTTCGGTGTGCTCCACAAGTGACCGTCTTCGCCGCCTTGGCTGTGACAGGACTCGCAGGTCAGGCCACGCGCGTTGCCAGTGTAAAAGGCGGTCCGGGCCTCGCGCTGGGCTGCCGGCAGGCGCGACTCGGGCAGGGGCAGACTGGAAACGATGGTGCCGTCGGCGCGCAGGGTGTGCAGGGCGGCTGGCATATCCGCCACAAGCAAGAACTGGTCGCTGCCCAGCGGCGCCAGGGCCAGCGGATACAGCGCCTTACCACTGGCCAGCTTCGGGCGCAGCGGGCGCACCGAGCCGAGCGTGCCATCCGCTCCGACGCTGGCGACATACGCAGGGGGGCGGCCCGCTTCGGGGCTGGTCTTGCCTGGCATAGGCACGTTGCCGATCGCGATGGCCAGAAGGGATGTGCCATTTTCGCTGAGAGCGAGGTCCTGCGGCCCGGTGGCTTCGCCAGGAGTGACACCGATCCCGACCTGCTGCTCTTTGCTGCTGAGCGTCGTCCAGAACGGCATGATGGGAATCGGCGGGCCGTAATAGGGCGGCGTCTTTAGAGTCGTCGGCGATACGCGCTGGGTATAGGCCATGAGCAGCCGAGTGTCGCCGAGCTTGATCATGCGCGACACGCCGGCCGGCACCATGGGTAGGCTGCCCGCTTGGTAGTCGCCCGGCCGCAGCACGGACACCGTCTTACCGTCGCGGGTTAGACGAGCCACGGTGGCGCTGCGCGTACTTGCCAGCCAAAGCTCGCCTTGGACGATCTGCAGATCGGCGACTTGCGACAGCGGACTCGATAGCACGCGGTCGACGCTCAGACGATCGCCTGCGCGCTCAAGACGCATCACCTGGCCGCGGCTACAGGCCACCCACAGCCCGTCGGCTTCGTCGATGGCCAGGCTGCTCGGCTGCGGACAGACAGGTCCCCATGGGCCACGGCTGCCGTCGGGTCGCACGCTGACCACGCGTCCGGCGTTGGCCAGCGCGACATAAAACGTGCCGCTGGCGTCGCGCACCGGTCGCAACGGGGCGCTGCCCGGTACGTCCAGCGGGATCGATGCCACAGGCCCGCTGGGAAGCCGGGCAAACAGCAGGCGGTTGTCATCTGGATCGGCGATCAGCGCCGTCTTGCCGTCGGCAGAGACCGCAAGGCCGCTGCGCCCGAGCACGGCTGGGGCATCGCTGTTCACATAGGCGGCCGGCGTCACCCAGCTGGGATCTTGAATGCCTTCGACGAACGGTGCGGTCGTCTTGGGCATATCGAGGACGGTGCCGCAGCCTCCCACCAGCGAGGCGAGAGCGAGCGAGGAGGTGCCGAACAGGTTACGCATAGCTTGACGCATAGGACTTCCCCTTTGCAGCCCACGTTTGGGCGCGGCATGGATTCATACTGCGCAATCGAGCCCCCCTGGCGATACCAAAGGGCCTTGCGAACCGACATACAGGGTTGTCGGTCTGGCATTAAGCCACTGCACTTGCTATGCCAGACCCGAAAAATGCCGACTTACAGGCCGAGCGACTGCGGCAGAAGTGCCAGAATTTGCTCGTATTCTTTTTCTTCGCAGATATCGGCCTGGATACTCTGCCGCGGGCCCAGCGTTTCGCCCATGGGCGCGCCAAACGAAGCAAACTTGCTAAGTCGGTGCTGCGCCGAATACGTCATCGCGCCAGGAGTCGTACAGGTATGACGTTTCTCAATCAGGCAGTCCAGGTCGGTGGCCACACAGGTCGTCTGGGCAGGATCAAGCTCTAACTCAACCGTTGCCGGGTTGATCTTTATTTTACCGTACAGATCATCCCAGACCATCATGGTCGTCGCTGTGTCGTCATAGAACTTGATGGGACCTGGTGGCACAATGGCTGCCATAAGCACATTGTACTTATGATCAGCGCCGATAATGTCGTTGACCACGCTTGGAATCGCGCCTTTGGGCCCGAGCACAGGATAAAGGAATGTCTGATTTGCATCTTCTTTGCAGTCGTTTTTCGTTCCGGCGCTGAAGAAGTCTTCTTTGCAGGTTGTGCTCATGGCAAAGCCGCGGAAGTTCAAGTGAAAGTTCTTGGGCTGCTTGGTTCCGCCCGACGTGCCAGGCGTGGTGTTGTAGTCGTACAGCATCGCGGCCTTGCTTGGATCGGCCAGGGACTGATCGTCTTCGTCTGATATCAGGACAAGGAATAGCAGCGAGTTATCTGAGTTCCGCTTGAGATCCATCGTGGGTGCGCGGTTATAGCGGAAAAAATCTTTGCTATTTTGGATCGCGCGACGCACCGCCTCAAACGGAGCTTCTCGGCCGCAGCCGTGCTCTCCAAGATAGGCGCGGCAGGACATCATCGTACTAAACGCACCGCTGATCTTGTTGATGTCTTTACTATCAGCAGCAGCAAGATTTATGTTGCTTGACACTGCTCCAGTACTGTCTGATTCGATACGAATGAATGGATTTCCATCATTTATGGTATATTCATTCACGCAATACTTGGTGCAGCGCGGATCGCTCGCTGTATCGGCGCGCATCGTACATGACTTTTGTTGAAACATACCGCCATCGCCGTCTTTGGTACAGTCCTTGAGCTGTGAGATTCTTGGGTCTGCGGTATAGCCAATGCCGACATTCGTGGAAATAATGCCAACATGGATGCTTAACTCTTGGCTTCGACCATTGCTTTTGTGGTAATCTTTTATCTTCTTAAAAGATTCGATTAACTTCTCGGCGAATACACTTATCTTTGATGTTAGCAATCCCTGCTTATCGGCCATGGATGGCGAGTTATCAATGACGAATAGGACATCAATGGCGCGGATGTTGTCGCGCAGCGACATGATGACTGCGGGATCTGGGCGGCGCACGAGCAGCTGAAACAAGCCAAGCTCTTGAACCGCCAGCGGCACGGCGGGGCGCTGGCTGAGCACGACGCGCTGCATCGGGTTTTCAAGCGGCTGCGACGTGGCGTTGTGGGCGGCAAAGAAGGCGTCGGTGTAGTGGATGCGCTGGCGCTCATACGGCAGCCAGACGGTGACATCGCCGCGGGGCAAGGGCGGCTTGGCGGTGATGCGCAGCGTCGGCCCGACGGCTTCGGCATGGTCGGACAGCGGCGGCGCGGGATCGATCTGCGCGATGGTGAATACGGTCTCGCTGCGGATCAGACCGGGCGGAACCTGCAACAGCACGCCCTGCAGCGCCGGATCCTGGGTATGCCCGCCGTCCAGCGCGATCTGCCCACCGGCCGGTCCCAGGCGGAAGCTGCCGAGCACGGTGCCCGGCCCAAGGCGATCATCCCCGTCGGGATTGTCGCTGCCGCCGCAAGAGGCCACAGCGGCCATCCACGAAATCAGGCCAAGCAGGCAAAGGCTCTTCTGCATTCGGGTCATGGGCGTCTCCTGGAATCTGGAAGGGTTGAGGCCCGGCTGCGCATGGGCGCCCATGGGCGCGCCCAGAAGAATCACGCTGCGCGGCGGGCGGAAGAAGACGCTGTGCATGCGGCATACCAGCGCTAAGTGCAGAGATTTTCTGCGCAGCCCGCGACGGAGCCAGGGCAAGCGGCCCATTGCAGGGGTCGTTGGCATCTCTCTGGCAAAACAAAGCCGTCGGGACGTAGATTGAAAGGGAGAGATCCGTGAAAGGGGAGTCCACAGAACACGCTCTGCAACCGGGTGAGCGCATGGGTTCGCTGCGCGTTCTGCAGCACGTCCACGACGGGTGCTATGGCGCGCTCTATCGCGCAGAGGACAGCAAGAGTCGACAGAGCGTCGCTCTGCGCATCCTGCCGACCGCGGGGGGGCACGCGGCTTTGCAGAACTTGCAAAGCCTGGCTGCACATGTGCAAGCGATGCAAAAGCTGGCTTTGCCCCTGGTGCCGCTACCGCTTCAGTCCGGGACGACTGTGGCTGGGCAGGCGTACCTAACGACCGAGTGGATCGAGGGCCAGCCGCTCGCGCTCTACCTGCCCAAGCTAGGCCCAGGCGAGCTACTCGCCATCTTGCAGGGCCTGGCGGGCTGTCTGGATGCGGCGCATCGGCACGGGGTCTATCACCTGCTGCTTCGACCGAGCCAGGTCTTGCTGCGAGCGATGCCGGACGGCACCTTGCAGCCTGCGCTGCTGGGTCTGGGCTGGTATCAGCTGCTCGGTGACCACGGGCAGGCACTCGCCCCGGCCGCTCGGGCAGCGCTGGCCCCAGAGCAGCGACCAGGCGGCGGCATCCCAGCCCTGCCGGCTGCTGCAGATGTGTATGGGTTTGCGTCGCTGATACGGGCCTGGCTGGAGCTTCCGATGGCGGGCGCGACGGCAGCCCCCTGGGGTCGCGGCCAGCAGCGCAACCAGGCGCTGGCGCAGGCCCTGGGCGGGCTGTTGCAGGCGATGCAGGGGGCAGACCCAGCGACGCGGCCGACGATGAGCGAGGTCAATACGCGCCTCTATGCGCTCTTGACGTCGGGAGACTTCAGCGGGCAGCGCTCGGCCCGCGACAACCTGACGCTGGTGCCTGCCACGCTCAGCGGGATCAAGGATGCCCGAGCCGTCGGCTCGACCCAGGGGCGCGACTCGGCCAACGCCGGGGACCCGCTTATCGGGCAGTGCTTTGGCAGCTTCCGCTTGCTGCGCTTGCTCGGCAAAGGAGCGATGGGCGCAGTCTATGAGGCGCGCCATGTGGTCATCGGCACGCGGGCCGCCGTCAAGGTGCTTCGCCGCCAACTGACCGCGGGCATGGGGGGGAACGAATACGTCAAGCGCTTCCTCGATGAAGCCCGCGCGGTCAACATCATTGAGCATCCGGGGGTCGTCTCAATCTTTGAGTTCGGCCAGCGCGTCGAAGACGACCTCCTCTACATCGTGATGGAATACCTGCCCGGCGACACGCTGGAGTCGCTCTTGGCTCGTCGCCAGCACCCGCTGTCGCTGCGCGAGGCGCTGCCCATTGCCATGCAGGCCGCGCAGGCTCTAGCCGCAGCCCACGAGTGCGGCATCGTGCATCGCGATATCAAGCCGAGCAATCTGATGCTGCTGGCAGAGCCGCTGGCACCCGATACGCTGCGCGTCAAGATCGTCGACTTCGGCATCGCCAAGCTGGGCCAGGATTCCACGCGGCCAGACGATTCTGAGCGGGAAGATCAGACGGAAGCCGGGGCCGTCATGGGGACTTGCGCATATATGGCCCCAGAACAGTACGGAGATGCTAGTCGCGTCAGCGGCAAGGCCGATACCTTCGCGCTGGGCGTGCTGATCTACGAGATGCTGACGCTGCGGTCACCGTTTGGCGAGGCCAACTCGTTTTCGGTCGTGGGCAAAAAGGCGCAGGCCTTGCCGACGGATGGCCGATCAGCACAGAGCTCGCCGCGGCTGGCCCAGCTGCTCGCACAGATGATGGAGGGCGAGTCCCAGCTGCGACCAGACATGCCGCAGGTGATTGCTGTGCTGCGCGCAGAGATCCTGCAGATCCAGCGCCCGCAGCGCCGACGCAATCCCCTGCTGCTTCCGGCAGGTCTGCTTTCCCTGCTGGTGATCGCCGGGCTGGTGTACGTGGCCAGCCAGCCCAAGCGCCCCGACGAGCGCAGGCGAGCCGCAGTGCGTGAGCAAGCGCGGCGACTGCTCGAAGGGGTCTTGATCGCTCCGCGCACCGACCCTGTGCTGCGCGCCGAGGCGGCCCGCGCACTGGGACGCTCACGCGATCCGCGCTATTTCGATCTGCTGATGCGACAGCTGAGCGACAGTTCCGAGGTCGTGCAGCAGGGGACGCTGCTCGCGCTGAGCGAGCTGGGCGATCCGCGGGCCGTGATGCCCCTGCGCGAACGGCTGCGGGCCGGTCAGCAAAATGGGCGCGTTGCGGATCACGAATGGTGGGCCCTGCTGTGCGTGTTGTCGCTGCAGCGGGGACAAGTCGAGCCCTTGCACTCGACGGAGCGTGAGCTGATCGACATCTTTCAGAAGTCACCGCAACTGATGGCGGACACACCGCCGGCCTGGGGACGTCGCTTGGCGCTGCAGACCGCGCTGTATCTGCGGACAGCACCCGAGCAGCGGCGGCCGCTGCGACCCAGCCTGCTCGGGCTCTTGACCGCGCGACAGATCAGCCCGCCCGAGCGCCTGCGTGCGCTGCACAGCCTAGCCGAAGGGCAGGATGACGACTGGCCCGAGCTGCGCGAACCCCTGGAACAGATCGCGCGGCTTCGCGACACTCCCGAGCATGCCCTGCAGGCGATGGCGCAGCTTCGTCGTGCCCAGGCCCTGCGTCCCGAGCAAGAAAAGTGGGCAGAGAGCTTCGTACAGCAGCATGTGGAATACCGCGGAGTGGTGGCGCGCCAAAACGTAGCGCTGGCCGGCATAACGACAGACTGCGAGCTCTTGCGCGGGATGGTGGCGGACCGCGAGCGCAGTGAGCTAGAGCGCAAACAGGCAGCCGACAACGTGGCCTTCTGTCCGTTTGAGCACCTGGAACCGATCAGCGATCTGCTGGCCGAGAAAAGCCCTGCCTCGCTGATGGTGCGCGTCACACTGGCCGGCAGTCTGCTGCGAGCGCTCGGTCGCCCCGCCGAGCAGATCGCCGAGCAGAGCTCTAGCCTGGATGCCGCGATCGCGGGCTTGTGGGGAACTGATCGCATCGGCGCCATCGAGCTAGCCGCCCAAGGCCCCGGAGAAGACGGCAAGCGCTGGCTCTTGGCGGGTCTGCGCGACCAAGATCCGCGGGTACGGGACGCAAGCTCGCGGCTGCTGTCTGCGCAGTCTTGGGTGCCGCGTCTGCGCTGGATGCGGGACGCGCTGCTCGACGCCAACACCGATGCACAGATCGCGGGGATGAAGGCCGTCGTGTACCTGCTGGATGCCCTGCAACAGCAAGGACAGAGCGCGCCTGAAAGCGAAGCCGCTGCGCTGCGCGAACGGGTGCTTTCCCTGCTGTCGCAGAGCCACGATGAAGTGGCGCAAGGCGTGGCGCGCACGCTGCTTTATTGGCTGGGCGACGGCCGGCAAAAACGGGCTCTGGAACAGACCCTCACGTCGGGCACATCCGTCGCAAAGCGCGTGCTCATTGAGCTCTTGTCACCGCGGGATTCGCTGCTGTTGCGGGCGCTGCAAGACGCGGATCCGCGGGTGCGTTTTTTCGCGGCTCGCCGCTTGACGGACGGAGGCCGCAAGGAAGGCATCGCCGTGCTGCGCGAGATGCTCACGCGCGAGGGAGAAGAGTCGCTAATCGCCTACTGGCTGCTGCGCCGACTGGGGCAGGACGAGGCCCCGCCACGTCACCTGATCGACATGCTCGGGCGAAGCTATCCTGCCTATGTGCGGGTGCAAGTGGTGCAGATCTTGGGTGCGCTACCGGGCACGCCGCCGATCCATGAGCTAGAGCGAGCGGGGCGCGATCTATCGGGGGTCGTCCGTCGCCAAGTAGCACGGGTCGCAGCCGAGCTCTGGTCGCGCACGCGAGCGCCGCGCCTGCTCGACTTGCTCGATCGCTTGCAGAGTGATGAGGATGGCAGCGTCCGCATGTACGCCCAGCGTCTGCGAGCCGGGCTTAACGCCAGCGTCGCCGCAAAGCGAGCGGAGGCCGGCCAGTCCCCATCGCCAGGGTCTGCCGCAGGCCCCGTCCAGGCCGGAGGCCCAATCGCCCCGCCGAAGCCATCGACGGAGCCGCCGTCTTCCCCGCGCGCTGACCTGGGGACTCGGCAGGATCCGCCCTCGGCAGCGCAGGATGCTCCGAGGCCGCAGCCTGCCGTGGGAACCGCGGGCACACGTCCCACGCGCACGCCGAGCGAGCTGGAGCGAGTCGAGGAGGCGCAGCGCCTGGCCGCGGTTTCTGCCACGCGGTCCGAGGGCATCCAGCGCCTGCGTCAGATCGCCGATCTGCGCCGCTGCCAAGGCAGTGCTGCGATGCGTGCCTGCAGCCTGCTTGGCGAGCTATTGCTCGCCGACGACGCCATGGCCGATCGAGCCTTGGGACTGAACTACCTCAAGCGGCGCTGGAGCGCGGCGGCAAGCCTGCAAAATTCGTCCGCGGGGCTGTCGCGGGCCGATGCCTGGCGGCGCTTTGGCAGCAAGCTGAGCTGGCTGACCATCCGTCGACCGCGCGCCGATCGGAGCTGCCAGACCGTGCATGACGAGCTGCACCTGCCGCAGCCCGAGATGAGCGTGCTGCAGCTCAGCCCAGAGCGTTTCCAGCTTCGCGCCGGAGAGCACTTCATTCGTGACTGCTGCCAAGCCAGCGAGCAACACATGGTGAGCTGTCGTCACTTCGCCAGCCTGCTCTCTGCGGGCGTGGGAGTGGTTCGCAAATGAGCAAGAAAAAGCGCCGCGCGCGGTCATACATCCGGCAGCCGCAGCGTGCCCTTATCGGTCTTTTTTTGGTGCTGCTTTGCGGCAGCGTGCAGCCCCTGCAAGCCCAGCCAGTTGCCGTCGAGCCGCGGCTGCAATCGCCCGCAGCACGCCAGGCGCTGGCGGACGCGCAAGCAGCGGTGCGCCGCGGACAGATCGAGCAGGCCGATCAGCACATCGAACGCGCCTACCTAAGCGAGGCCCATCCCGAGCTGATCTTGTACTTGGCTCAGCTTCTTGACGTCGCCACCGCGCGACCGGAACAACGCCTGCGCGCCGTCGATTTGTTGCGCCTGTACCTGAAGCTGGGACAGCCGTCGGATGACGTGCGGCGGCGGCTGCAGCAGCGGATTGATCAAGCGCTGCCGCAGTCGGCCGAGCTGATCGTCGTCGGCGCGGATCAGCGAATGCTCTGTATCGACCGCAGGTGGGTTGGGCTGCTGCAGTCGGACTTCACGCACGTGACGACCCCTGGAGAGCACGAGATCGCGCTCGGCGGACCGCGCTGCGACCGTCCCACGTTGCAGGTGAAAATTCAGACGCAGCTCGACGTGCCGCTGATCGTCGAAGACTTTTTTCCCGGCCGCGAGCCGACCGCAGGAAGCGCACAGCCGGTGCTCGTGACCTTGGATGATTCGCCGATCGTGCCGACCACGCCGCTTGCCGGGCTGCTCACCCGTACCTTGCTGCGCAGCCATCGCCAGCCCATCTCGTCGCCGCGCGTGCTCGTCGCGCTGCGGGGCCAGCGGGCCCACTGCTTGGCCGATCTGCGCTGTGCCCTGGATGTCGCGCGCACGCTGGGGGCTCGCCTGTGGTTTCGGCTGCTCTCGTCACCAGGGCCGGGGCCGGGGGAACCGCTCGGCATCGAGGTCATCCAGGTGGCGGCTGGCGTGGCCTGCACCGAAGGCCGCCTGACCCTTTGTGCGCAGTGCATGCAAGAGTCCGAGCTTCGACAAGCCGAAGCCACGCTGCGTCAAGCGCTGGCCGCGGCCGACTCCTGTGCAACGGCGCAGGTGCAGCTACGCAGTGTGCCGTCTGGCGCGCAGATCTTGATCGACGGCGCCGAGAGCGCCCAGGCCCAGACCCCGGCCTTGCTGACCGTTCTTGGCGGCCCACGTCGCGTGCTTCTGCGCAAGTCCGGTTATCTGCCGCTGCGGGCCGAGCTAGACGTCCCGGCGAGCAGCGTGCAAACGCCCCCGCCTTTTGTCCTGCAGGTAAACCCCGCCGCGCGCACCGCCCAGCGCCTGCGCGTGGCGGCGTGGCTCTCGGGAACCTTGGGTGTGCTGGCTCTGGCCGGGGGCATTACAGCCTGGGCCCTGGATCAGCGGATCACGCGCCCGGTGGCGGACCTTCCCCAGGACACGGAAGTGCTGCGCACGTGGCCTTCTGGCATCGCTGGGGTGGCCGGCGGTGCGCTCTTGCTCTCGGGCGCCGCGCTTCTTGGCTGGCAGAGCGTCCGCTATGGCCGAAAGGCGCAGGCTGCCGAGCGCTAAATTGACCGCTTTTTCGCTGCGCCCTACTGGCAGCGGAAGATGTGGACCGAGCCTCCGGTCGGCGTCGGATCGCCCACCGCGACCAGCGAGCCCGAGACCGCCAGGCCACCGCCATAGTTGCTGCTCGGCGCACCATTCGACGAACGCAGCGGTGTCGGCGTGGCAAGCCCCGGCGCATCGGCGCTGATGCGGGTCACCCAGACCGTCCCCGCGCTGAGGTTTACATAAAGCGCACCGATGGCCGTCAGGCTGCCATCGTGTTCGGTATCGCGGGCCAACGTCAGCCGCGAGGCACCCAGGATGTCTGGAATGGTATTTAGTACCGGGCTCTCAAGTCGCCGAGCGCCGCTTTCTGCCAACGCGAACATCAAAATATGGTTCGCCCCGTTGCAGGTAGCCTGAGCCACCAACATATCCCCAGCCAGCGCGGCATTGGGCTGCGCACCTAGCCACTTATTATTCTCGTCTGGATTATGTGCTGCCTGAAATATACAGTTACTGTTTTGCAGATTTTCACTGACTAATTTCCAACTACCTTGAACGTTCGCGGTAGTTAATGGCGAAAACTGAAAATTGTTTCCGATGATCATAGCCTGGCCACCGGTCACGAGCCACTTGCTTGATCCGAGCAGCGGGCGCCCCCAGGTTCCAGGGAAGTTGGCCTTGCCGAACAGCCCCTCAAGCTGGGCGCCCCTGAGCTCAAGGATCGGGGGGCCTTCGCTATCATTATTATTGTTACTAACGAATACCCGTCCGTGCCGACTGAGGATCGTTTGACCATAGCCCCCGAAATATTTAGTAACAGGGTCTCGCGCATACGTACTGATCTCTAATGTTGTAATTTGCGTTGACTTTACGTTAAAATTTGGATTATTGGCAGGAGGAAAACCTGTAATGGTATCATTCTTAATGTCGAATCCATCGCGACCATGTATGCTAGGGACGGGCTGTGACAGACCAGAATTCGTTCCGTTCATTTGGAAAACATAAATTCGCGCAAAAGCCGACCCTTGGCTTTGATCAATGCCGCTAATTGCCACATATTGATCGTTCATTGATATATAGTGGCCGAACTGCGACGCCATGCTGGAAGCGGTTGCGGCTGGGATCGTGGACACCTCGGCGCAGCTTGGCGGCGTGGATGCCGACGGCAGGCGCTCCCAGAAACAGGCGGGCGCAAGCAAGCAGGGAACCGCAAGAGCGGCGAGCGGACGGGATCGCATGACAACCTCCACGGGGATGCGGTCTTCATTTTCGCTTGAAGCCCCGCCGAACGCAGCCCAAAGCAGGCTCGCTTCGTTGCTGCGACGGACCATGGTATGAAAGCCAGGCTCATGTCCATTGCCAACCCGAAAGAGCAACTGGCCGAGACGCTGACGGTTCACACACTGCCAGGGGCAGGCGGGACCGCGGGGGCGTCCTCTTTGCTGTTGATCGAAGGGGTCACCTCGCGCCTGCAGCCTCTGCCGGACATCGGCGAGTGGGTGATCGGGCGAGCCCAGGATGCGCCGATACGACTCGCCGATCCGACGGCGTCTCGCCGACACGCCTGTCTGATTCTGACCCCCAGCGAGGTCCGCATCGTCGACCTCGACAGCCACAACGGCACCTATGTCAACGGCGAGAAAGTGACCAAGCCGCGGGTGCTGACCTCGCGCGATGTCGTCACGATCTGCGGCTCGACGCTGTTGCTGCAGCACCAGGCCACGGCCGGCCGTCGACCTGTCTTGGACGTGGCGCAGTTGCGGGTCTGCTTGGCCGACGAAGTCGAACGGACGATGCGCTATCACCGCCCGATGGCCCTGTTGGTTGCCGAGCTTGGCGAGCCGGTCCGTCCCGACAGCGGCGTGGTGGCGCTGCTGCGAACCGCGCTGCGGCGCGTCGATCTGTCGGCGTGGCTGAGCCCGAACCAGTTGGCGGTGGTCGCTCCCGAGATGACCCGCGATGAAGTCGCCGACCATGCAGCCAAGATCCTGCACACGCTGGCTCCGCACTGTCGCTCGGCTCGGGTGGGCTATGCCCAGTGTCCCAGCGACGGGGGAGACGCCGATACCCTGCTTGATGCGGCATCCGCTGCCGCGCTGAGCGCAGCACCGGGGCAGCTTCTCGCTGCCGATGCGATGCCGATGTCGCGTCGCATTGGCGAAGACGAGCTCATCGTCGCGGATCCAGCGATGCAGCGTGTCTACAAGCTCGTCGAGCGGCTGGCGATGAGCGACATTCCGGTCCTGATCACCGGGGAAACCGGCACCGGCAAAGAGCTGGTGGCGCGGGCCCTGCACATCTGGTCGCAGCGACGGGCTGGCCCGCTCATCTCGGTGAACTGCGCCACGCTGCCGGATGCCCTGGCAGAGAGCCTGTTGTTCGGGCACGTCCGCGGCGCGTTCACGTCAGCGACCTCAGATCACCGCGGCTTTCTAGAGAGCGCCAGCGGCGGCACCATTTTCTTGGATGAACTGGGCGAGATCAGCCTCGCGGTTCAGGCCAAGCTGCTGCGCGCTCTGGAAACGCACAAGCTGACGCCGGTAGGAGCGACGCACGAGCGCGCCTTCAATGCTCGGTTGGTGGCAGCGACGCACCGGAACCTAGATGACGATATTCGCAGCGGGCGCTTTCGAGAGGACTTGCTGTATCGCATTCGGGCCGGTGTCGTCGTTCTGCCGCCGCTGCGGGCGCGTCCGCGCGAGCTGCCGATCCTGGTTCGGACCTTCTTGCGGGCCGCCTGCCAGCGTCTGCGTCGCGCCCCGATGCATATCGCCGATGCCGCCATGGAATGCATCCTCCGCTATGGCTGGCCGGGCAACGTGCGTCAGCTCAAGAACGAGACAGAATACTGGGCGGCCACCGTCGAAGACGTCACCGTCGAGCCCTGGCATCTTTCGGCGCAGCTCCAGCCGCCGGGCGGGCCCGTGAGCGCCCCTGCGAAATCTCAGCTCGACCCGTCGGGGAAACCGGGGAAACGGCAGACTCTGCCCGCCGAGATCCAGCAGCTAGAAAAGACCCGCATCCGCGAGGCCATAAACGAATCGCAAGGCGTCGTGCGAGAAGCCGCCTCGCTGCTGGGCATTCCGCTGCGGACGCTCTACGAAAAGCTGCGCGCCTATGGCCTGCATCCGACCGACGCTCGCGACAAAGACAGCGCCGCCGGCAAGAGCTAGCTGCGCGCTATGCAAATGGGCACGTCCCGCATCATGTACTTCACTAGCTTTCGTTATTAACAAACATAAACTTTATTGTTATTCCAAATCTTCTTCAGGCTCGACGCCAGACGACGCTAGCTGCGCACCAGGCGCAGGACGAAGCGCAGCACCAGCAGAAAGACGACGGCGCCGACCACTGCGACCAGGATCGTCCCCGGCAGACCGCGCAGCGGCACGCGCAGTCCCAGCCAGTGGAACAAGTGACCACCGACGTACGCGCCCAGGATGCCGACCAGGATGTCCCACAAAATGCCGCCACCGCGCCCGACGATCAGCGACGCCAGCCAGCCCGCGATGAAGCCAACCAGCAACCAGACCACAAGTGCCGAAAGCGCCATGGGTCCATCCTCCCCTGTCTCTGTTTCGTGAGATTTGAATGTAACTCAAAACAACAATGCATTCGTGCAGTATGCGGTTTCTGGAACGTCGCCAAAGCCCGAGTCCGGCGGCAAAGCAGCGGCTGAGGCGGCCTGGGTGCAGCCGGCGGGCCTGTGCGCAGGCGGTGTCTCCGTCGCACACTGGAGGCCACAATCTGCAGACAAAGCCTGCAAAAGCTGTCGCCAGCAAGCGGTTTTCTGAACGAAAATCAGACGATGGCCAAAGAGTACCGAGTCATTGGCCCCTATTCCGAGGGCGGGAAGTTTCGCTTGGTCGTGTTCATGCCCGAGCGCCGATCGCTGTGGTGCCACAGCCGAGAGGAGGCCGAGGCACTGCGAGCCCAGATCGCGCGCACGATTGCGGATCAGGCGACTCGCACCGTCGGCGATGTGCTGGCTGAATACCTGACCCATCTGCGGCGCAGTGGGCTCAAAGATGCATCGATTGCGTGCATCGAAAACCGCCTGACGCGCTTTCTGCCGCAGGATGCCGCGCTGAGTGCGATCACGCCGGATGTCGCGGCGACGCTGTACAACGACGAGACGCAGCGCGTGACGAAGTTTGGCCGCACGGTGGCAGCCTGCACGCATCGCATGCTGTTGCGGCAGACCAAGGCGTTCTTTCGCTGGGTCATCGACGAGCGCCGGTACCTGTCACAGAACCCCTTCGACAAGGTCAAGCCCATCGGGCGCGTCAACACCGGCAAGGCGCAGCTTACGATCGACGAAGCGCGCACGCTGAACGCTTGGCTGCTGCAGCGAGCCGAGTCCGGCGACGAAGGCGCGACGGCGGTGCTGGTGCAGCTTGTGCTGGGCCTGCGCTCGTCGGAAGTGCTGGGCCGCCGGGTGCGCGATCTCGACGACGGCGGACGCGCGCTGTGCATTCCGGGTGGCAAGACGAAGAATGCCCGCCGCTCGCTGTCGATCGAAAGCGAGCCGCTGCGCGCCCTTCTGCAGCGTCAGACAGTGGGCAAGCGCCCCGAGGATCTGCTCTTTGGCAGCGGCAAGCTTCTGACCAACGACTATCTGTGGGATCGGCTGCAGCGCTACTGCGTGCTCGCGGGTGTGCCCAAGGTCTGTCCGCACAGCCTGCGCGGCCTGCACTCGACGATCGCGATGGAGCGCGGCGCCACGTCGGGCGTCGTCGCAGCGGCGCTGGGTCATGGCAGCTTTGCCGTCACGGCGCGCCACTATGTTCACCCCGACACGCTGGCCAATACCAAGGCGCGCAAAGTGTCGGCTGCGCTGTCCAGCCCGACGGCTGCGACAAGCCCCGCCCGCATCGACCTGACGGGCCTATCGGCTGCGCTTTCTGCCCTGTCCCCCGACGAGCTTGCCGCGGTACTTCGCTCGGTTGGGAAGCCGCTTTAGACCGATCGCGACAGCAAGACTGCGGCGCCATCGTCCTTGTCTGCTGTTTGGTGGCGGGCCACACTGCGCGCCATGTCTCGGCAGACGCACAGACTGGGTGACAGTCACAACTTTGGTCGGCACGTCCAAAAGCGCGATGGGCGCATCTTCAAGCCGCGGACTGTCTTTTGGGAATGGCTGCTTCTGTCGAGCGAAAGCCCGCTGCGTCAGCTCTTGGCTCGTCTTTACCGGGGCGATGGCGAGGGAATTCGTACTGACTTTCTGCCCAACCTAGAATTCGGAATGGCGCACGCGCGCGAAAAAGGAATCGGCGCCATGGCGGGTGATGTAGAGCACATCGCGCTATCTCCGCTTTCTTCCGTTTCCGCAAATCAGCGCCAGCAGCTTGCCGATATCACCGGGTGCGCCATCGCGCTGTATAGCTGGCTGGGCCTGGGCGATCTGCACTGGGAAAACCTTGCGCTCGGGACCGACGCGCAGGGGCGGATCGTGCTGGCTCCGCTTGATGTCGAGCTCATGCTGGACGATCACGATCTGCCCACGGCCACGCGACTTCTGCCGGAAGCCGACGCGCACTATGCAGCGCTGTATCGACACGCTTGCGGCGTGCGGCGCGTCCTTCCTTTTTTGGGGAAGCCGGTGGTGATCTCGGACCTGCTTGTGATGGTGCGTGCGTATCACCAGACCTTGAGTGCGCTCGATCGTCATGGCGATGCAATCGCTGCGACTTTGTCAGAGCTTCCCGATGTGTACAGCGCGCCGCTGCGCGTCTGCCTGCGCAGCACGGGGGACTATCTGCGCCCCACTGCGCAGCTCGATCCGCCGCTGCTTGCGGCCGAACGCGAACAGCTTCAGCGCGGCGACATCCCCTATTTCTTTCGGCTGTACGGGCGGCCTGGCATTCATTACTTCACCGATGCCGCGCTGACGACGTCGCGGCGCATCCCGGCTTCGGGTGATGTGCCCACGCTGGCGCCGCTCTTGTCGCTGTCCAAGGGGCTGCGCTCGGCGAAGCGTCAGTCGCTGCACGACCACGGGCTGTTCTGCCTGCTTGCCGCCTTTGACCATCCGACGTTTCGCGGCGATCACACCGTCGGCAATCTGACGGTTCGCTTCCTCTCGCGCCGCTTCGTCGTGTGCCTGCCCGACGGAGACGAGCTTGAAGCGCGCCGCGACCTGCGCGCCTTTGTGCAAAGCGTCTATCAACCCTGCCGCTGCGGCGAAGTGCAGAGCGTCCTGGTCCCGCGCACCACGCACTGCGAATGGCGTGACGAAGACCGCGCAGCGCTTGGGCCGTAACCAATCCAGGCCACGCGACGCCTGCGCCGGACTTGTGCGAAAATGCCGGCCAGGTCATTCCTCATGCGATCTTCTCCGGCGCTTCAAGCGCATCCATGGCACGGCATCGCGACGGGCGAACAGGCTCCGATGATCGTGAACTGCTTCATCGAAATCGTCCCCACCGACACCATCAAGTACGAGGTCGACAAAGAGAGCGGCCACCTCAAGCTCGATCGGCCGCAGAAATTTTCCAACTTCTGCCCTGCCCCTTATGGCTTTGTGCCCAGCACGTACTGCGGACAGCAAGTGGCCGCCTGGGCCATGCAGCAGACCGGCCGAAAAGATGTCGTGGGCGACGGCGATCCCTTGGATATCTGCGTGCTGACTGAGCACACCATCAACCGCGGCGGCATCTTGCTGCGGGCCCGGCCCATCGGCGGACTGCGGCTCTTCGATCGCTCAGAGGCCGACGACAAGATCATCGCCGTCGTGGTCGACGATCCAGCGTACGGGACGATCTCGGACATCTGGCAGGTGCCGACGCCGCTCGTCGATCGGCTGCGCCATTACTTCCTGACGTACAAAGATCTGCCCGAGCCGCTCGGCAGCGAGCGCAAGCGGCGCTGCGAGATCAGCCATGTCTATGACGCAGCCGAAGCGCACGCCATCATTCGCGCATCCCAGGTCGACTACGCCGCATTGATGAGGCGCGAGCCACACTTGTAGGCACGTACCCACGGCGGGGGCTCCGCGTCGTACACTTTTTGTATGCAGCAGCAAAGTCGCCTTGTGGGGTGCGTCCTGGGTGGCCTGATGACGCTGGGAATGTCCTGTTCCAGCGATGGACAAGGGAACATGAACGGCGATCCTCCAGGCAGTGGGCCGGGGCCTATGTCGCTTCCTCCCGCCGCATCGTGTGCGGCAGCAGCCGGTGGCGGCGCGGCCAAGACGCAGGCGCCGACCCTGCTTCTAACCCTCAAAGACCGCTATGAAGAAGCCTGGCTCGGCTCGCCCGCGATCGCCGATCTCGACGGAGACGGCAAGAAAGAGATCATCGTGCCGCGCGGTGGACTGGTGGTGGTCTGGCGCCAAGATGGCAGCCTGGCCTGGCGCTATCCAACCGGCCAAAGTCGCATCTGGTCGAGCCCCGTCGTCGGAAACTTCGTCGGAGACAGCAAGCTGGAAGTGGCCGTGGCGGCTCGCGATCGCATCGTTCTTCTCGATGCCGCGGGCATGGTGTTGCCCGGCTTTCCCGTGACCTGGCAGAACGAAATGCGCGCCCTGGCCGGTGGCGATGTCGACGGCGATGGCAAGCTCGATCTCGTTGCATCGGTGGGCCGCAGCGGTCCGACTGATGTCGTCCACGCCGTGCGCAGCGATGGCAGCGTGCTCGTCGGATTCCCACCGCAGATGACCGGGACCAGCGGCTGCGCCGTCGACGGCAAGTGCTATTTGGCCGGCTGCTACGACCAAAACTTGGCGCTGGGTGATCTCGATGGCGACAGCAAGCTGGATCTGGTCGCGCCGCACGACAATGCCTATGCCAGCTTCCACAAGGGCAGCGGCGTGGCGTTCGATTCTTCGTCGCTGTTCAAGCCGAAAAAGGTCATCGGCGTGCGCTATCTGCACAGCCTTGCTGAAGCACAGCAGGGCTACGCCAGCAATGAAGCCACAGCGCTGCAGGCCCACTTCACCAACACCGCGCCGGCCATTGCCGACCTTGACGGCGACGGCAAAAACGAGGTCGTGATGCTCGGCTCGGTGCAGAACGCGCAGCAGAGCCAGCGCGAGCTAGGCGTGGGTCTGTGGGCGGTGCGCAGCGACGCCAGTCGTCTGCCTGGCTGGGAAACACCACTGCACGTGCCCCAGTACGTCTCGGGTCTGTGGGATCTCGGCAACACCAACATCGTCGCCGCCACCAACCAAGTCAGCATTGCCGACATCGATGCCAGCAGCCCAGGGCCCGAGATCGTCTTTGCTGGCTTCGACGGCACCATCCACGCCGTCTCGGCGGCCCGCAGCGAGCGCTGGTCCTATCGCTATACAAGCGACCCCAACGTGCTGACCGGCGGCGTCGCCATCGGTGATCTGTCCGGCGATGGCATTCCCGAAGTGGTCTTCACCAGCTATTCGACCGATGCAGACAAGAGCGCGCTGTTCATCCTCGATGCCGGCGGCAACCTACAGCACCGCATTCCCCTCCCCCGCCGCGGCGCCATGCCCGTGCCCACCTTGGCGGACGCCTGACCCAATTAAAGCCCTCGCTGCAGCACCTACAGGGCACACAGCCGATGCAAGGGTCATGGCCAAGAAACGCCGCTTGCAGCGCCGAATATGCGGAACGCACACGGGATTATGCATCAATAGATCGATTGATAAATAATTCATTTATGTACGAATTTAGATATCTATGCAGATCATGCGGAGATTTATCTATAGGCACGGCAGGCGGTGAATTAACGTTTTTTCGTCTGAACGAAAAAATCTTGGACAGGGACGGATCAAGGAAATCGTTTGCTCCGTCGACAACGCTGAATCGGCGAAGCACTCGGTCGAGCTGAACGCCTGGGGGCAGCCGTCGTTCTGTCCAGCCGCCCAAGATCGACCGCAGCGCAGACCGCGCGGCTTGGCAGGGATCGCTGTGGCCGGTGGCAGCCACGAACCGCGGGCCTGCCACCACCGCCGTACCATTCGGCCTCACGCTTGCGCGATGGCCTTTCGCAGTCGTTCGCTGGCGTCACAGGCGCGACGACAACATCCAGCGAGGAAGCGCACTTAAAGCAGGTTCCAACAGCCCAGGCTAGGGATGTCCCGCGTCTTCACAGCCGCGAATCGCGGGTGGTACGATGAAATGATTTTTCCTGTGCTGCGCTCGGGGGCAGCTACCCCGCCACTCTCTGCGAAGCCGAGAGCGATCACCATGCTTCATGCCGGCCACTTCACGTTGACGAACCTGCTCCACGAAGGCACAGAGACGCTGGTCTATGAAGCCCAGCGCGATCAGGATGGCTTGCCTGTCGTGGCAAAGGTTCCAAAGTCTGCCTACCCATCCGCGCGCGAGCTAGCCAGACTTCAGAATGAGTATTCCATCCTTCGTGATCTCAAGCACCCGCATGTAGTGAAGGCGCTCGCGCTGGAGCCCCACCAAAGCGGGCTGGCGCTGATCCTGGAGCGGGTTCCGGCCCGCCCCTTGAGCGCCCGACTGCGGCAAGGTCGCCTGGGCATCGAGTCTGCCCTGAAGCTTGCGCATGCGCTGGCCCTGGTACTCGCTGCGGTTCACAAGGCGGGCGTGATTCACAAAGACATCAAGCCGCAGAACATCCTGGTCGAAGACGAGACCGACAAGGTAACCCTGATCGACTTTGGCATTGCGGCGCGCCTGCCGCAGGAGACACAGGCCGTGGTTCCTGCCGAGTCGCTAGAGGGCACGCTGGTGTACATGTCGCCCGAGCAAACCGGGCGCATGAACCGTCCCATCGGCCACCGCACCGACTTCTATTCACTGGGCGTCACGCTGTACGAAATGCTCACGGGGGCGCCGCCATTTCACAGCAGCGACGCCAGCGAGCTTGTGCATTGCCACATCGCCCAGCTGCCGCTGCCCCCAGAGCGCATGAATCCAGAGATCCCTGCCGCGCTGTCGGCGCTGGTCATGAAGCTCCTGGCCAAGAACGCCGAAGATCGCTACCAAAGCGCGGGCGGTCTTGCACAGGATCTCATGCACTGCCTGTCGGAATGGCAGTCCAGCGGCACGATCCAGGCGTTCGATCTGGGACGAAAGGATCTAAACCCCGAGCTACAGGTTCCCCATACGCTGATCGGTCGGGAGGCTCAAGTCTCGACGCTGCTCTCGGCATTTGACCGCGTGCGCGCAGGGGGTGTCGAGCTGCTCCTAGTGACTGGCCCGCCGGGGATTGGCAAGTCATCGCTAATCGGCGAAGTCCATCCGGCGCTCGCGCGGTATGGCGGCCTCTTTATCTCGGGCAAGTTTGATCCGCTCAATCGCAGCACTCCGTTTTCTGCTTTCGTGGCCGCGTTTCAGGAATTGGTGCGTCAGCTTCTGGGCGAGCGCCCCGAGCGACTGGCGGCCTGGAAGACAACGCTGTGCTCAGCCCTGGGCACAAATGGCGGACTTCTGACCGCTCTTATCCCCGGTCTCGATCTGATCATCGGTGCGCAAGCTGCGCCCGAGGAGCTCGGTCCCACCGAGGCGAAGAACCGCTTTGGCCTGGTGCTGCAAGACTTCGTTCGATCTCTGTGCTCGCCTGCGCATCCTCTCGTGCTCTACCTGGATGATCTGCAGTGGGCGGACTCGGCGTCCCTGTGGTTGGTGCAGACACTGCTTTCGGATCCCGCGCGGCAAAACCTCTTGCTGATCGGCGCCTACCGCAGCAGTGAAGTCGACGCGGCACACCCGCTTACCGCCACGCTCGACAAGCTGCGACAGCACGGCCTCGCGCCAACGCAGCTGCAGCTAGGTCCGCTCGACGCGGCAAGCACCCGTCTTTTGCTGGCCGAGACCCTGCAGCAGGAAGCATCGCCTGAGCTTGATGCGCTGACGCATCTGGTGCTCACCAAGACCCATGGCAACCCATTCTTTCTGCTGCAGTTCCTGCGCACGCTGGTGCAGCGTTCCCTGTTGTGGGCCGATCTCGACCAGGGGCGCTGGAACTGGAACCTGAAAGAGATCGCTGCAGCGCCGCTGACTGAAAACGTGATGGACTTCATCGCGGAACAGCTGCACCAGTTCAGCCAAGACACCCAGCACGCGCTGGCTGTTTCAGCGTGCATTGGGTACGAGTTCGATCTGGGAACGCTGGCACGAACACTGGATCAGACACCCGCAGCCACGGCCGCAGTGCTTTGGCCCGCACTTCGCGCCGGGCTTTTGATCCCGCTGTCGAGCAACTATCGCCTGCTTACCGGGGGCGAAGCCAGCGACGCAAACACCAGGTCCGATGCGGCCATCATCACGTATCGCTTCCTTCATGACCGCACTCGGCAGGTTGCTCTGCAGCGGCTAAGCGAGGTGGATCGGGTAGCCACCCACCTGCGCATTGGTCGTCACCTGCATGAGCGACTGTCTAGCGACTCAAGTTCCGATCTGCTCTTTGATGTCGTCAGCCATCTAAACGCCGGGGCTGCGCAGATCGCAGACGCTGCAGAACGTCGCGACCTCGCAGCGCTCAATCAACGCGCAGCGCGGCTGGCTCGCAGCGCGACCGCGTACGCAGCGGCCACGTCTTTTCTGCAAGCCGCGCAGTCGCTTCTTGGCGCAGATGCGCAGACGGCCGACCCGCAGTTTGACTTCTCGGTGCGGCGTGACCTGGCTGAGTCGCTCTATCTCGTCGGAGAGTTCGGTCGCGCAGATCAACAGCTGGGCGCCCTGCTCTCGTGCGATCTCTCTACCATTCAGCGGGCAAGCATCCTCGGGCTGCGCCTGATGCTGTACACATCCCAAGGGCGCTTCGAAGAGGGAATGCAGGCGGGGCTGGAAGGCCTGGCTCTTTTGGGTGTGTCCCTGCCATCCACAGCCGAGGGCTGCAAGGCCGCGCTGCTTGCCGAAGTGATGGCCATTGAGCAGCGCATGGCTTCGCTCTCGACCGACGCTGTGCTGGACGCCCCGCGCCTGCAGGATCCCGAAAAGATCGCGGTGCTGCAGCTGATGGTCATGCTCAGTCAGCCGGCGTATCAAGTGGCGCCACCTCTGGCTGCGCTGGTGATGGCCAAACAGGCGCATCACTCTTTGGATCACGGCCATGCCGCACTCTCACCCTATGGCTATGTGGCGTACGGGCTGATCTTGGCCGGTCTTCTTGGGCGCTATGACGAAGCCGATACGTTTGGCCGCCTGGCGCGTCAGCTCGTCGAGCGAACCGGCTTCTCGGAAGTGGCCTGCAAGGTGCGCTTCATGTACGCGATCTACGCGCCCTATAAGCACCCGCTGCGCGAGACGCTGACCGAGTTTGCCCAAGCGCAACAGATCGGGCTCGACACAGGTGATCTGTTCTATGCATCGCTGGCGTTTTCCTACTTGCCGCTGACTCAGCTGCGCTTGGGCGATCCTCTCGAAGCGACGCGCCGCGAGCTGCAGCGCGGAATGGCGGCGATGAAGCGCACCAAGGATCTGATCAACACGGGCGCGCACGAGCTGCTCATGCAAGTGGCTGCGGCGCTGTCTGATCAGACGCACTCGCCAACCTCGCTGGCCGACGAGCACTTCAATGAATCGGACTGGCTGGCCCGCATGGACGCTATGCGTTTTGGGGCTGGCCGATGTCTGTTCCATCTCTACAAGCTGCAGCTCTCGTACCTGCATGGCGACTACGCGGCGGCGCTCTCTTTCGCCGAGCACGCCGAGAAAAGCCTGGCCACTGCTCTTGGGATGCACTGGACAACGGACCTGGCGTTCTATGCCGGTCTGGCGGCGGCATCGGCTCTCGCCGAAGGGACGGATCTGCCTCAGGATGCTGTGCGGGCATCGCTTTCTCGACATCGTGAACAAGTCGCCGCGCTGGCGGCCGCGTGTCCAGAAAACGCGCAGCATCGGCTCCTCTTGCTTGACGCTGAGCACGCTCGCGCGACCGGTGACCGTGGCCGGGCCTTGGATCTTTTTGATCGCGCCGTCGAACAGGCAGGTCGCAGTGGGCTGGCCCAAGAGGAAGCCCTGGCCAACGAGCTCTGCGGTCGCCTGTATCTGCAGCTTGGCCGCAGAAAGGTCGCCGCTCTCTTTCTAAGCGAAGCCCGTCACGGATATGAGCGCTGGGGCGCGGCGGCCAAAGTGCGCCAGATCTCAGAAAAGTATGGCGCGCTGCTCGCCGAGGGCAGTCCTCGCCCCAGCACGCGAGCGCCTGCGTCCGAGCCATCAGAAGGCAGCTCAACCGTCTGGATGCCAGGGCGACGCATCGACATGGACCATGCGCTGAAGGCGGCGCAAGCCATCTCTAGCGAAATCGTCCTCGACAAAGTGCTTGAGCGCGTCATGCGCGTCGTGCTCTCTAGCGCCGGGGCCCAGCGTGGCTTCTTGGTGCTGGAACGCGATGGCGCACTGTGGGTAAAAGCGGTGCTCACACTCAACCCGCCGCGCGCCGAGATCGGCATCCACACACCGATCGGCGATCGCGACGACTTCGCAGCCAGCGTGGTTCATTACGTCGCGCGCACGCGCGAGCTTGTGCTGCTGGGCCATGCTGCCAAGGACACGCGCTTCTCGGCCGATCCATACATTCAAGCGCAGCGGCCTAAGTCCATCTTGTGCATGGCGCTGCAGCACAAGGGGCGACTCTCGGGGGTCCTGTACCTTGAGAACAACAGCTCAATCGACGCGTTCACCAGCGATCGCGTCGAGCTTCTGCGCATCCTGTCCTCGCAAGCCACGATCTCGCTTGAGAATGGCTTCCTGTTTGACAACCTTCAGAGCGCGACCGAAAAGCTGCGTCAAGCGAACGACACGCTGGAACAGCAGGTCGCGCAGCGAACCGCCCAGCTCAGCAAGGCGCTGCAAGAGCTATGGAGCGAGATGGATCTGGCGCGCAAGATCCAGACGGTCCTGGTTCCGACGAGCCCAACCATCCCTGGCTATCAGCTTGCCGCGACCATGCGCCCAGCGGCGAATGTCGGCGGCGACTATTTCGACTGCTTTCACATGGCCGGCGCCGACTGGCTGCTCATCGGTGACGTCTCGGGCCATGGCATCAGCGCCGGGCTGTGCATGATGATGGTGCAGACGGCGGTGCGTTCCGTCGTCGCCAGCTTGCAGAAAGCCCCCACCGTGCCGCGGCCGTCTGAGGTCCTGGCTCTGGTGAACGCGGCCATCCACGGCAACCTCGCCCACATCGGGCGGGATCAGTACATGACCGTCACCGCCTTCTGCTTTCGTGACGGTGAGATCGCATTTGCAGGACAGCACCAGGACCTTTTGATCTATCGCGCCGCGACGCGAAGCGTCGAGCAGATCGAGACGTGCGGCGTGTGGCTCGGGGTGCTGCCGGATATCGACACGCTCTTACCAGAGGGCCGCGTTCGCCTAGAGCCAGGGGACACCATGCTCCTCTTTACCGATGGCATCACAGAAGCCAAAATTAATAAACGTACGATGCTATTGACTAGCGGTCTATCGCGATTACTGCAGCAGTCCGCTGAGTCAATGAGTACTGCCGAAGAAACCGTGGCTCGAATTATCAACGAAACCAACAAGTTCGTGATCAGCGATGATCTAACCCTGGTGGCCATTCGCCGCGTGCCATTGGAGTCGTCCGATGCATAAATCCATAAAAATGGATATTCCCGTAGCTTGGCAGTTCGTCAAGAATGTCAAGCTTATGGTGGAAGAGACCCTGCGGAGTTACCCAGATAACATTCGCTACAGCGCGGGCATGGTTGCTTCAGAGCTGGTTGGCAATGCTATCAAGTACGGCGATCGAACCGAGTCTGCACCTCAAGCCAAATTTGAAATTTCAGTAACGGATAGTCACGTCGTTATTGAAGTATCTAACGGTGTGCGCTCTGTAGATCATCTAGAACAAGTCACCAAGCGAATTGATGAACTTGCTGGCTCAACAAACAAAGAAGAATTCTACCTGCGGCGCCTGCAGGAACTCCTCTCAGGAGTGTCCCAAGGCAGCCAGCTAGGCATCTATCGTATTGGCTATGAGGGAGAGTTTGACCTCAGCTACACGTTTGTGAACCAGATCTTGACGATCAAGGCAACGAGAGGTCTTTCATGAGTCCAGAGAACCACACGCTGACGCTGGATGAGTTACAGATTCGCTTCACTACAGAGGATGGCAAATCGTTAATTACCTGGCATGGTACCAGCGAGATTCAAGATCCCGCGGCGAGCATTGGCGGATTTCTGCGCAGCCTGATTCCCGCCATTCAAGAAAAGCGTGTCACGATGGACTTCAGGCCGCTTGAGTACATGAACTCAGCGACCATTCAACCGCTGCTGCAAATCATGAGAGAGTACAACGCCGCTGGCATCTATACCGAAATCGTCTATGACGCAAGTATCGAATGGCAGCGCATCGTCTTCCGCTCAGTTGCGTCGATTAGTACAACCCTCGCAAACGTTTCGATTCGTCGAGTCTGACAAACAAACTGCTCTCACCTTGGATGTCATAAACACGAGCAGTTAGGCCAGAATGAGCACCAATCGCTCGAATCTTATCGGCAATCGCTATCAGATCCTCTCGCGGCTTGGACAGGGAGGAATGGGGATTGTGTACCGCGCGCTAGATCGACTGCGCAGCCAGCCGGTCGCGCTCAAGAGCATCTCGTCGCTGGCTCCGATGCTGGATGTCACCCACAGCGGCAACGTCAGCGCGTCCAGCCACACCGAGCAGCAAGCAACCGCGCCACAAGTCCCCCCGCCCACCGCGTCGATGAGCGTCCGAATTACCGAGTTCGGCGTGGGCTCGGCCCTGCAGATCAGAAACTCGCACGACCCGGTGGCGCTGCGCATCGCGCTTTCGCAAGAGTTCCGCACGCTCGCGTCGCTGCGTCACCCGCACATCATCACCGTGCTGGACTACGGCTTCGATGCCCAGCACACCCCGTTCTTCACGATGGAGCTGCTCAGCGATGCCTGGCCCATCCTGACGGTTGCCCGTGACATGGCCTATCCACAGCAGGTCGAGCTACTCCTGCAAGTGGCGCAGGCCCTGGTCTATCTGCATCGCCGCGGTGTCCTGCACCGCGACTTGAAGCCCGCGAACATCCTCGCGCAGCCGACACCGCAGGGCTATCACGTCAAGGTCCTCGACTTCGGCCTGGCCACTGCCAAGTCCATGGATGTGGCGGCGCAGAACATCGTCGGAACCCTGGCCTTCATGGCGCCTGAGCTGCTGTGGGGCGAGCGACCCAGCGAAGCCACCGACCTATATGCCTTTGGCGTCATGGCCTATGAGCTCTTGGCGCGACGTTCGCCGTTTGCCGGCGCATCCACCAGCGACCTAGTGTCCGCGGTTCTGTCGCGCGTGCCCGATACCAGCTGGCTCGCCGTGCCAGAGCCGCTGCGAGACTTGCTAAACCAGCTTCTGGCCAAGGATCCAGCGATCCGCCCCAAGGATGCGTCCGAGCTCTGCGTAAAGCTGGCGAGCGCAGTCGGACTGAGCGTACCGACAGAGACCAGCACAATCCGGGACAGCTTTCTGCAGGCGGCGTCCTTTGTCGCGCGCGATGAAGAGGTCGCGACTCTTATGGACGCCCTCGACGAAGGGGCGGCCGGACGAGGCAGCGGGTGGCTGGTCGGCGGCGAGAGCGGCGTTGGCAAGTCGCGGCTCATCGATGAAGTGAGCACGCTGGCGCGTGTCCGCGGCATCCAGGTGCTGCGAGGTGAAACACTGCGAGCCGGCGCCGCCCCGTATCAAGCATTCCGCGATGTCCTGCGGGCTCTGCTTCTGCAAGTCGAATGCGATGACAGCCTGGCCAGCCTGCTCTTGCCGCTGGTCCCGGACCTGCCCGTGCTGCTGCAGCGTGAGCTGGTCGAGCGCCCGGCCGTCGATGCCAAGTCGGCGCAAGAGCGCTTGCTGCGGACGATCGACGACTGCTTTGGCCTGGTGCGCACTCCGACGCTGGTGATCATCGAGGACGTCCACTGGGCCGGGGTCGAGGTCATCCTGACGCTGAGCCGGCTGATGCGCAGCATCCGCAAGCGACCGCTGGTGATCATCGCCAGCTACCGTGATGACGAGGCCCCGTGGGTTCCGTCCGCGCTGCCCGCGATGGAGCCGCTTCGGCTCGCGCGGCTCGATCGAGCGAGTGTCACCGCGCTTAGTCAGTCGATGCTGGGTCCGCTCGGCGGTCACCCTGATCTCATCGAGCTGCTGCTGCGAGAAACCGAGGGAAACGCGTTCTTTATGGTCGAGGTCCTGCGCTCGCTGGCGGAAGAGCGCGGCATGCTCAGCGAGATTGCCTCGAACCGACTGCCCGATCGCGTCTTTGCTGGCGGCATGCGCGCCGTGCTGGAACGACGACTCAGCCGCGTGCCGGCGAAAGCGCGACCGCTTCTGCACTTGGCTGCCGTGGCTGGGCGTCAGCTCGACCTGCCTCTTTTGCGATCGCAAGAGCCGCAGCTAAACGCATGGCTTGAGGCCTGCGCCAACGTCGCGGTCCTCGAAACCGTGAACCAGGGCTGGCGCTTCACGCACGACAAGCTTCGCGAGCGTCTGCTCGAAGAGCTGTCCCCTGATGAGCGCCGCCAGCTACACCGCAAGGTCGCTGAGCTGCTTGAGCGGTCGGTCTCGCCGGCCGAGCTCGATCCGTCTCGGCTGGCTTATCACTATGGCGAAGCGGGCGTCGCGAGCTTGGCTGTTCACTATGCGACCATGGCGGGTGAACGCGCGCTGCGCGAGGGGGCGATCGAGAAGTCGCTGACCTACTTGAACGATCTGCGCCGCTGGCAAGAGCAGCTTGAAGCGAAGACCGCGCTGGCGCCTGGCTACCGACTCGCAGCCAGCGCTCTGCTGGCGCTGGGCCGACTCACCGAGAGCGGCGAACGCTGCGAGCTGGCGTGGGCCACCCTGGGTTATCCGCTGCCAGCACCCGAGCCGCTTACAGCCGCCTTGGCCAAGAGCATACGAGCCGAGGTTTCGGCCACGCTTGCGCAGCGGGACTTTGGGCCGCACACATCGAAGGACGCGATCCGCCTGGCGCTTGAGACCATCGAGCTGGCCGCCCAGAGCATCGGCGCCTTCCTGCCCTTGAGCCAACACAGCAGCGCCTATCGCGTCTGCTTGCTGGCGCTCGGCATCGTGCGGCGGCTAGAGCTGCCTTCGCTGCGGCCGTTCTTCGCCATTCATATCAATTACCTTCACCGCCTGTACGCGTTCGATGCGGATCCAGATTTGGATTTATCACAGACAGATTTTTCAGCGTCTTTGCCTATCAACGATGACACATTGATCGATCTTCGCAACAGGCTCGATGGTTTACTTTCCTTGCAGCATGGGCATTTTTATGAAGCACTAAAGCATTTCCAATTATCGATACAAACCAGCATCAAGCAAGGCAACGATCAACAAAGTTTATCTTGTTTACTGCAGATTGCATTTGTCTACTATTATTACGGATTATTCAATGATGCACTGCACGAATCGAATGCGCTTCAGGCACGAGCCACTGTCGACGGCATTGTGCAATTCCAAGCATGGGGACACACACTCAACGCTCTGGCTCTTCTAAATCTGAATCAGCCTGCGCGGTCGCGAAGCGAATTGGATCTAGCTCGCAAGAACCTTGATCGCATAAACGATCCGCACTGTTTGCTATTCCATTCCTGCGTACAAGCATATTATCACACGATAACCACCAATACCATTGAAGCACAACGCTGGATTGACCGGGCCTTGGATCTCTTTAGTAAACATCTTTTTGTTTCGCATGAATCACTCCTAGCCGTAACAATCTTGGCCGAGGTTTGTGTCGGACTAGTACGTGATACGACGCCTTTGGCCTTGGCTGATGCCAATACGCCACTTGCCAAGACACGATCTCATATGCACCGACTTGTGGCGATCTTCAGCGTGGGTCGGCCGCGAGCGCTCTTGCTAGAGAGCGCTCACGCCTTGCTAGAGGGGCGTGTTCGCCGAGGAAGCGCGCTGGCCCGCTTGAGCCTGCGCCATGCCCAGCGTGCTGGCATGCCTTATGAAACGGCATTGGCGCATTTGGTTCTAAGCCGATTAGCTCCCAGCGACAGCCAGAAACGCTCTTACCATGAGCAACACGGGCGAGAGCAGCTTGCGCGAGTTGGCCTGACTTGGCCACCGCATTATCCTGATCCGAGGTTATCAGGAAAACTTAGCGAATAAACCATATGCTCTGAACTATCAGGGCCAAGGGAAATCGCAATGGAAAGTACCACCCGCTGCGAGCCAACGATTGTCTCGCACTTGCGAGCCATATGCGCTCAGCACCCAGAAGCCGTTGCCCTCGAACAGGCTGGCGTGACGATTAGCTATGGCGATATGTGGCAGCGCACAGATGCACTTGCATTTTATTTACGCGAAAAAATGGGTGTGCGGCGTGGCGATTGTGTTGGTATTTGCATTGATTCAAATTTGAACATGATATTGGCGTTAATCGCCGCATTCAAAGCAGGTGCCTATTACATTCCGCTAGACGCCGATCTGCCGAAGCGTCGCCTGCAGTACATGGCAAGCGAGACGCGTCCCAAAGTCATATTGACTCAGCGAAAATATAGCATCGATATGACCATGGCGACCGATGGAATTGACGAATTAAGCATTTTGCTTATGGACCAGGATCTAAGCTGGCAACGCGCGGTTGGCGTGAATCTGAAAACAGAGGAAGTGCAGCCAAGCGACCTGGCCTACGTTATCTACACATCGGGCTCAACCGGTGAACCCAAGGGGGTTATGGTCGAGCACGCTGGCTTGCTGAACTTGGCACTGGCCAATGTCGCTGCCTTCGGAATAGATGGCCGCACACGGCTGATCCAGTTTGCTTCCTTGAGCTTCGATGCTGCGGCCTGGGAGATCTTCAGTGTTCTCGCCGGGGCCGGGACGCTGGTCTTGGGCAGCAAGGAAGACATGATTCCCGGCCGCGCGCTCGGGGCCTTCTTGGCGCACAAGCAGGTGACGATGATCTGCATCGCGCCCTCGCTGCTCGCCACCCTCACGTCCGCGCGCGACGATCTGCCCTGTCTGCGCACCGTTGTCGTGGCGGGCGAAGCATGCCCTGTGTCGGTGGTTCGCGACTGGGCAGGTGGCGGACGCACGCTGTGGAACGCCTATGGCCCGACGGAAGCCACGGTCTGCGCAACCATGCATCGCTTTGTCGGCGACGAGCAGACGGCTCCTATCGGCATGCCACTTCCTGGCGTCTCGGTGTACCTGGTGGACGAAGCGCTGCGGCAGGTTCCCCCAGGGCAAGCTGGCGAGCTTTGCATCGGTGGCATCGGTGTGGCCCGCGGCTACTTGCACAAGCCCGCCCTTTCGAACGCGGTGTTCGTCGCCAATCCATGGGGCCCAGGGCGCCTGTATCGAACGGGGGACATCGCGGTTCAACGCGAACCAGGCGGCGTCTTGGAATTCATCGGACGCCGCGACGATCAAGTGAAGGTGCATGGCTTCCGCGTTGAGCTTAGCGCCATCGAAAATGCTCTCGGCTCGCATCCTGCGATCCTGTCGGCTGCGGTGATCGCCACTGAGCTTGTGGGCTATGGCGCGGAACCCACGCGATCGCTGGTTGGCTACTTTGTTGCACGGCCTGGTGCTGATCCCGACCTGCTGACGCAGGAATCGCTGGCGCGCTTTCTCGACCAGCGCTTGCCGAACTTCATGGTGCCGCCGGTCTATGTCGCTTTGGATGCGATGCCGATGATGCCCAATCGCAGCAAGATCGATCGGTCGGCGCTGCCGCTGCCATCGACGCGTCGCCGCGTTGTGACCCCGAACTCGACGCGCGCGACAGAGATGGCGGCGCTTTTCGATCAGGCGCTTGGCCTGCCGCTTGGAACATTCGATGTGCAGGGCCACTTCTTTGAAATGGGCGGCAACTCGATGGCCGTTGCCCACTTGATCCTGGCGATCAAGACCGAGTTCGGAATCCGCATGCCGGCCCGCCAGATTTACCAACACCCGACACCCGCTAGCCTCATGCGGGTTGTCGATGCGATGTTGGCTTCGCCCTATCGTCAAGCAGCCGCCGAAGTCGTCGATGTCCGCGAAGCCGCCTACCCCGAGCCGTGGCCAGAGCCAAGAGCCCCGGCCGCAAGCGGCCCGATGCGATCTGTGCTGCTCACCGGAGCCAATGGATTTCTCGGCTCGTTCCTGTTGGTCGAGCTACTGCGAATACCCGACGCACCGCGGATCTATTGCGCGGTCCGGGCAGATTCCGACGCGCAGGCGCACCAACGTCTGACCGCACAGCTTGCCGAGTACGGCCTGACCTTGACCCTTCCCGAACGAGTAGAGGTCCTCGCGGCGGACTTGCGGGACGAGAGGATGGGGCTATCGGCAGAGCGATACATGGCGCTCGCGCGGGACGTCGACACCGTGTTCCACTGCGGGGCGGATGTGAATCACCTAAAGCCGTACGCGGCGCTGCGCGCTGCCAACGTCGACGGGACTCGCCATGCCCTGCGCTTCGCATTCTCCGCCCGCACGAAGCGCTTTCACTTCGCCTCGACGCTGGGAGTCACCGGGTCGGCGGATATCTTGCTCGGCATCCGCCACATTCCTGAGGACTACGACATCGAGCAGAGTGTCTCGATCTTGGACATCGAAAATGGCTACACGAAGTCCAAGTGGGTGGCCGAACGCGTCGTCCAGCAAGCAGCCGATCAGGGACTCCCGGTGACGATTCATCGCACGGGTTTTCTCACGGGCAGCACACAGACTGGTGCCGTCAAGCTTTCCGATTTGATGTCGCGGCTGGTTGTCGGTTGTATCCAGCTTGGCTGCTATCCCGATCTGCCTCGCAAGTACTGGTGTCCGATTCCGGTGGACTTTGTCGCGCAGGCCATGGCGACCGTCGCTGTTCGCGAGCTACGTGGTCCGTTTCAGTGGGTCGTCGATCGCGACAAAGAGCCAAGTCACCTGGATCTGTTCCGCATGATCCACGACCTGGGGTTTCCAGTTCGCGCGGTGGAACCCGCAGCGTGGTTCGAGGCGCTGGCCACGTGCAAGACCGACAATGCGCTGTATCCCGTCACGCCGTTCCTGCTCGAAAAGGTGCATGAAGGTCGCAATACCATTCTCGAAGTCCACTATCGGTCTGCCACGTGCGGCAACCAGCTTGCGCGACAGGCGCTGGCCGGAAGCGGCATCGCGTTCCCGGCCATTGATGCGGCTCTGATGCGCCGCTACCTGGACTACTTTGTCCGCACCGGCCTCTTGCCCAAAGCGATCGGCACCGCTGCGTCCAGCGCGCCCGCAAGCTGATCCACCTCGATGATTGCCCCGCGAAGCGCGCAGGTGTGGCCTGGTGTGCGCATGACGGGCGTCCTAGCTCCCGACTAGGGACGTCAAACCGAATCATTCCTCTGCGCGCTGCCCCGCAGAGCGCGCGGCGCAGGGCAAGTTCAGGACAGAGATTCGTCGCTGCGCGGCGCGGAATATGCGGAACAGAAGCGCGATTTTATGTGGCAATGGAGCGGCGCGCTGAGCGCTTGGCTGACTGCGTGTCGCGACGGATATGCCGCCCAGGCAAGGGCCAAAGGCGCTGCGTCTTCACGGCGAGTGCGGCGTATCACAGGGGAGTGAAGGCGTGCGGCGGCGCGACAGAAATGGGTAGATGGCCGGCAAGATCAGCAGGGTCAGCACGGTCGATGTCACCAAGCCACCGACGACGACCGTCGCAAGCGGCCGCTGCACCTCGGACCCAACACCTTGCGCCATTGCCATGGGTACGAAGCCCAGCGCCGCCACCAGAGCCGTGACCAGCACCGGTCGCATGCGCGTGCTGGCAGCTTGCAGCGCAGCGTGCTGTGGCGAGAGCCCTTTTTGTTCGAGATCCAACAGGCGCACCATCAACACGACGCCATTCAGCACGGCGATCCCGGACAGCGCGATGAAGCCGATCGCAGCCGAGATCGAGATCGGCATGCCGCGCGCCGATAGCGCGAGCACTCCACCGGTCCCGGCAAAAGGCACGGCAGAGAACAAGATCAAAGTCGGACGCAGGCTGCCGAACAAGCGCCACAGAACGCCAAGAATGATCAGCAGCACGACGGGGATCAAGATGCCAAGTCGCGCCCGCGCCGCTGCAAAGGTCTCGTACTGTCCACCCCAGACCAAGCGGTATCCGGCAGGCATTGGCACCTGGTCGCGTACGCGGCGCTCGGCGCGCTGCAGCAGCGTGCCTAGATCGACACCTCGCACGTTGAAGCCGACCATCAAGCGACGTTCGCCGTTGTGGCGCAGGATCAAGGTTGGGGCGCGCAGAAAAGACACATCGGCGACCCGTCCGAGGGGCACGATGCCACCGCCAGCCAGCGGAAGTGGCAGAGCATGCAGGCTGGCGGCTTCAGGTGCTGCCTCACCCAATCGCAGCACCACGGGCAGGCGCACCGGCCCGAAAAAGGTGTTGCCCAACGGAATGCCGCTGCGTACCGCTTGGACCGCAGACAGAATTTCCCCCGGCGAAAGGCCAGCCTGTGCAGCCTCGATGGCGCGCGGACGCACCTCGGCCAGCGGCACGGCGGGCGGAGCCATGACGCGGACATCTTCCGCACCGGGCTCGGCGGCGCAGGACCTGGCCACAGCGCGTGCCAAGCGATCGAGCAGCGCCAAGTCTTCGCCATAGATGCTGACCACGACATCGGTCACGGCCCCGGCAAGGATCTCGTTGAAGCGCATCTGAATGGGCTGGGTGAACGAAGGCTCGCTTCCTGGATCGTCTTTGGCCAACTGCTCCTCGATCTCGCGGATCAGGGCATCGCGCTGCAGACCGGGCCGCCACGACGCGATAGGCTTCAGGCGCACAAACACATCGGCTTGCTCCAAGCCCATGATGTCCGTGGCCACCGCCGGACTGCCGATGCGCGAGACCACTCCTTCGACTTCGGGTCGCTGACGCAGCAGCGATTCCATACCCTGCGCGCGAAAAACCGCCGTCTCTAGCGAGATGTCAGCGTGGCGAGTGGTCTGGATCACCAGATCGCCTTCATCTAGCTGGGGCACAAACTCGCTGCCGCTGCGCAGAAGCAGCAGCACGCCACTGGCAAGCAGAAGCCCCGCGAGCACAGCCACGATCGCTGGGTGAGCCACCGCGCGTTCCAGCAGCGGCTGATAGATGCGTTTAAGGCCGCGGATCAGTAGCGGCGGGCGTGATTCGTACAGATCGCGGCGACGCAGAAGCTGGGCAGCGGCGGCGGGAACCACCAGCAAGGCCAAGATCAGCGATGTGAACAGCGCGCAGACCACCGTGATGGCCATTGGGCGAAACATCTTGCCCTCGACGCCCCCGAGCATGAGCACCGGCACGTAGACCAACAGAATGATCAGCACGGAAAAGAGGACCGGTTTTGCCACTTCACCGGCCCGCTCACGAACGATCTGAACCACACTGAGCTCGGGCCCATCGCGTTCCGCTGGAGTGTGAAACAAGTGCTCGACCATCACCACGGCCCCGTCGACGAGCAAGCCGAAATCGACGGCCCCCAGGCTCATCAAGTTTCCAGGCACAGCGGCCACGACCATGGCCACGCTGGCCCCCAGCATCGAAAGCGGAATCACAGCCGCGACCAGCAGGCCGGCCCGCAGGCTGCCCAAGGTCAGCAGCAGCACCACGGCGACGAGAAATCCACCTTCGAGCAGGTTCTTGGCAACCGTGCGTAGCGTTGCATGCACCAGCAGACTGCGGTCATAGATGACCTTGACCTGAACATCCGCGGGCAGCGTCGCGCGCACCTCGTCCATCCGTGCGTGCAGGCTGCGCAGGACTTCCAGGGCGTTCTCACCACGCAGCATCTGCGCCATCAAATAGACCACTTCGCCACGACCATCTTGTGTCGCGGCCCCCAGTCGCGGCGATTCGCCCTCGGTAACGCTGGCCACGTCGCTCAGGCGCAGCCGAGAAGGCGCATCTTTGGTCGCCGTGGTGCTGAGATCCGAAGGCAGCAGCAAGGACGAGAGGTCTTCGGGGCGCTGCGGGCGAAATACGCCGCGCAGCAGCGCTTGGCCATCTCCGGCGGGGATGCTGGCGCCCGCGGTCGATCCGATGCTCTGCCGCAGTCGCTCGACCAGCGAGTCCGTCGACACTCCAGAAGTGGCTAGGCGCAGCGGATCGGCGCGTACTTCCAGGCGCCGCTCGGCACCGCCCCAGGTGTTCACTTCGACGATGCCTGGCACCATGCGCAGTCGTGGTGCAATGCGCAGCGTCGCCAGCTCCAATAGCTCAGGCAGTGTCCGGGTCGTCGAGGTGATTGAAAAGTGAAACACCTCACCTAAGCCGCCGGTCAGAGGCCCCAGCGCTGGTACATCGACGCCAGGCGGCAGGCTGATCGTGGCTAGGCGCTCTGCCGTGATCTGACGCGCCACCAAGGGAGGGGCTTCGTCTTCAAAAACCGCGGTCACCGCCGAGATGCCATAGCGCGAGATGCTGCGCAGCTCTTTGAGCCACTGCATTCCGCCCAGCGCTGCCTCGATCGGACGGGTCACCAGGCTCTCGGTTTCCTCGGGAGCAAGACCTGGTGCGCGGGTCAGGACCAGCACTTGATTGTTGGTGACATCGGGCAGGGCATCGAGCTTCAGCCACGACGCCATCACCATAGCCACTGCGACGAGCACGCAGGTGACGAACAGCACCAGGCCGCGCCGCTCCACGGTCGCTTGAACCCAGGTCGAGATGCGTCCGCCGCTCATGGCGCCTTCTCTCCGCGTACAAGCTGCGTCGCCACCGCAACGCGGTCGGCAGTGGCCAGATCAGAAGCCTTCTCGGCTTGCACAAGGGCATGACCCGCTGTGCTGGCCACGACGACGATCGGAACGGTCTGCGTTCGGCCGTTGCGCAGGCGCAGAACATGGATCTGTTCCCTGCCCAGACCCAGCGCCCGCGTCGGAACTAGCCATAGCGGGATTGGCTTGTCTGTGGCTTCGGCAGCGCGTACGCGTAGGCGCCCGGTCTGACCCGGCAAGAGCCCGGCTCCGCTCGGCGGCAAGAACCAACACAGCGCCGTACCATCACGCGGATCCAGCGCAGGCGCCCGCTGCAGAAGGGTCAGCGGCACGCTTCTCGGTCCGGTCACAAGCTCGTATCGCAGAGCAGCCGGATCCAAGCTCGGCAAGCGTGCTTCGATGCGCGTGTCACCCTCACCCACGATGTGTAGAAGCGGCGAGCCGCTGGGCTCTGCCATCTGGCCAATGCTGGCGCTGATCTGGGTCACCACCCCAGCGATTGGGCTGCGCAGAGTCACTTTGCCGCCCCCTTCTGAGAGCGGGCCGGCATCGGCTGGGGACAAGCCGGCGCCTTGCAGAACCGACAGTGCTTCTCGCTGCGCAGCGCTGGCCTCGGAAAGCGATGCCGCGACCTCGGCCAGATCAGACAGACGAGCCAAGCCTTCGCCGCGCAGAGTCTGAAGTTGTTCGCGGCGCTGGTTGTATGCGGCCCAGCGCAGGCCAGCGGCGACATAGGCCCCAGCCGCGCGCACGACCTCGGGCATGCGCACAACGACAAGCGGGGTCCCACTCACCACGCTCTGCCCTGGCTCGACGAGTACTTGCAGCACCTGTGCGCGAAACGCCGGCATTACTGTAGCGCGATGCGCTGCTGATCCCAGCACCTGGGCCGGCACATCTAAAAGCTCTGCCCCGTGCGCCGCCCGCAGCGGAGCCCACGCACTTGACGGTCCATCCGCTGCATCTGCGATCGGTGGCGGATCGCTGGCACTGGAAACCTGCGATGCCACGACTGGCAATGTGGTGGGTGGCTTGTCTGCGCAGCCACATGCCAGGCCCACAGTCGATCCAATCAGCACATGCAACCAGCGGATCATGGCGATTCCTCCTCGTGGATCAAGCCAAGGGAAGATAGGTACAGCGACAAGCGGTAGCGGCTGCCCAGCAAGCTTGCGCGACACCGCGCGGCCTGAATCTGCGCCGTGATCAATCCGCGGCGAGCCAATAGGACTTCCAGAACCGTGCCATCACCGACCGCGAGTAGACGCTCGCGCTGGGCCACTTCGCGTGCGCTGGAGGGAACCAGCGTGTCGTCAATGAGCTTGCTTAGCTCGCTGAAGTGTTCGACCTCATGAAACAGTGCTCGCAGCTCGATCTGCGCACTACTCTCTGCCGCTTGAGCCGTGACGCGCAGCCGTGCGGCCGAAGCCAGCAGGTCGGCTCGCTCGCGCTGACCGCGCTCAAACATGGGCAGGCTCACGCTCAACGAGCCGAAGGCAGCCCATGGTGCGGTGGGTTCGTGCAGCCCCGTGGCTCCGATCCAAAGCTGCGTACCTCGCTGGGCTGCCGTCTCGTCGGCACGAGCGCGCTCGACCTGCTCGGCGTTGCGGCGCAGTGCCGGCTCTGGCAGCGATGAACAGCGACGCAAAGATTCCGCTTGCAGCGTCTCTGAAAGCGCAGGCAAGCGAGCCAGGACAGGTGCGCCTTTGATCTGCACCGCATCGGCCAGCCCAAGGAAGCGTCCCAGCGTCAGCCCTTGCTCCACCGCTTCACCTTCCATCCCGATGCGGCGTACTTCGACTTCGGCCAGGTACGCGCGAGCCGAGCTGACATCGACCTGCGTGGCGGCTCCGATCTGGTAAAGGCGCTCGGTTCGGCTTAGCGACTGCTTGGCTAGCTCTGCTTCCTCCCGCGTCCGCTCCAGAGCCTGCGCGGTTCCCCACAGATCGGTCCACAGCCGGGCGGCTCCCAGGTGCTGACGCAAGAGTGTCGCCCTCAGCTCAAGAGCCAGCGCTGCCTCTTCATGCTCGACGCTGCGACGGCGGGCGGCGATGTATCCAGCCAGGTTGATGCCTTGCTGCACTGCAACCTGAAGCACCGCGCCTTGCCCTCCCGTATCGTTGCGATAGCCGGCGTCGATGGTGATCTGCGGGTTATGCGAAAGCGCAGCCAAGCGACGATCCGCGGCTCGCTTCGCCGTCAGCGCCCCCGCAACTTCACGAACTGCGGGCGCCTCGCGGCTGCGAGCCATCGCCTCGGCGAAATCGAGCGTCGCCGCCTGCGGCTGTGCGGAAGCGCCAAGCGCCAAGCTCAGCGTGATCGTCAGCGTCCCAAGCCATGCGGTGTGCTGCATGCCTCATCGCTACGGCAAGGGCTGCAGATCTGCATGAGGGACGTCTAAGAAATCTCTCAGCGTGTCGATCCGTTCGTCGGTAGCTCGATCACAAAGCGCGCCCCAGAGGCCGCTTCGTCCAGATAGATTCGCCCCCCGTGCCGGACCACGATCTCGTGCGTGATGTGCAGACCCAGACCATAGCTATCGCGGTGATCTGCAGTCACTTCAGCTTGCGATGCGGCAGGTTGTGGCGTACGGCACGTTGCAGAATCTCGTCGCTCGCGACGAAACGGAGCAAACAAGTTAGCCCGAAGCGCTGGAGCGACACCAGGCCCGGCATCCGCCACCGTGATGCGAGCCAGCTCGTCGGATGCTGCGATTTCAACGCGGATGCTGCTGCCGCGTGGGGCGTAGCGCAGTGCGTTGCTGAGCAAGTTGTCCAGCGCCTGTCGCAAGGCCGGAGCGTGGCCGTTTACTTGCGTTTCCTCCATGCCGCAGATCTCGATCAGCACACCGCGCGACTCTGCTTCCGCGCGTGCCGCCTGCGCCGCTTCATTGGCGAGCGCGCCCAGATGCACAGGCACAGGATCCCAGTCGACTTGTCCCAGCGCGAAGCGGTCAAGAAGCTGCTGGCACAGCATTCCCAAGCGTACGACTTCCCTTCGCACCTCCTCCATCGTTGCGCGCAGCTCTTCAGGCGGCCGGGGACGGCGCAGCGCCAAATCCAGGTGGGTTCGCATCAAGCCCAGCGGCGTACGTAGCTCATGCGCGGCATCCGCGAGCAAGCGTTCTTGCCCTTGTCGTGCCCCGCGCAGCTTGGCGGTGGTTTCACGCAGCACGCGGTATAGCTCGCCAATCTCATCTGTTTGAGTATCGCTGGCCAGATCCCGATCGAGGTGCCCTTCACGCAGCGCAGCGATGTGTGCGCTCAGCAAGGCAAGCCGGGCTCGCAGGCGGCGGGCCTGAATCGCTTGCAGCACGAAAAGCAGCACACCAAATAGCAGCGCCAGGCTAAGCGTCGTGCGATAGAACGCCTGTGCCGATCCGTCGAGCTGAGCCAGCGATGCAGCCAGCCGCAGCGTGTACAGGCCGCCGCGCGGCGCTGCAACCGTCACGATCAGCTCGCGAAAGCGTTCCCCATCAGCCCCCAGTCGCGTCGTCAAGCGTGGCGGCTGCCCCGATCCCCCTGGCAGCAGCAGCTCGGCCTTGGCATCCGATTTCTGCGCATGTGGTGGATAGCTCATCACAAGGTGGCCATCAGGCCCAAACAGATCACCCGTGGGAGCAAACAGGCGCACGCTCTCGATCAGTGGAGAGGTCGCCATGTGCAGATGTACCCGCCCACCTGGGCCATCGAACAAGCTGACGCTCTCGACTGCTGCCTGTGCCAGCAGCGCGCGATCGACGGCCGCCTCTAGATGATGACGAAACCACCGCCCAGCTACGCTGACGCCGAAAAATACGCCGAGCACCGGCACCACCGCGCCGAGCAGCCACATGCGAGTCGCAAGCCTCATCGCTGCGTCTCTTGTTCACGCTCAAGAAGCAAGCGATAGCCGATGCCGCGTACGGTCTGAATCTGCACGCCGCTGCCGCCAAGCTGATCGATCTTGGCGCGCAGATAGCCGACATACACGTCGACGACATTCGGCGTGCCTTCAAAGTCCGTCCCCCAGATTGTGTTCAACAGGCGCGAGCGCGTGAGTACCTCGCTGCGGTGGCCGATCAGCTCGGACATCAGCTCGAACTCGCGCGCGGTAAGTGGCCGCTCGCCGGCCGGTCCGGTGAGCACTCGCCGCCTGGCATCCAGGCTCAGCGTGCCAAGGTGCGTCAGCGGCTCATGCGAGCCACCGCGACGATGCAGCGCTTCCAAGCGAGCCAAAAGCTCGTCAAAGTCAAACGGCTTGGCCAGATAGTCGTCCGCCCCAGCGCGCAGGCCCGTGACTTTTTCGCCGGTCGTGCCGCGCGCGGTCAGCATCAGGACGGGCGTACGCAGGCCTCGCTGTCGCCAGCTACGCAGCAACGCAAGGCCATCCTGATCCGGCAGCATCCAGTCCAGCAGGATTACGTCGTATGAGATATCCAACGCCTGCTGCGCCGCCGAATCCGCCGTCGCACAGTGATCGACCTTGTGCCCTTCTTCCTGCAGTCCACGACGCAGCAAACGGGCCATGGACTCTTCATCTTCTACGACCAGAATCTTCACGGGCCTCTTTCTATCACGCCCAATGATGCGCTCATCGCGATGCTGTTCTGGCCAATCGCGCGCTCGTTTGTCTTGTACGCAACGCACGGCAGAACGCCGCACCAGCGAGAGCGTCGGCTAGTCGATGTAGATGCGACCACCTGCTGGGCCGCCGGGATAGTGGCACGCGGCGCAATCGATGGGAGGAAGCTGAAGCTGCTGCATCTCGCGCGGTGGCTTGCCTGGCAAGCGTACGCGGGCGCGCAGTGGTTGCGATCCAATCGAGTCTGCGGTGAAGAAGTTGCCGCTGCGGTTTGTTAGCAGGCTTGTCACGACCGTGCCGCTAGCGTCGAGTAGCTCGACGAGCGCACCATCAACGCCATTGATGTTGCAGTCCGAGCTAGGGCTTGAATACACGGTGCCGCCTAAAGTCCACAGAAGTCGAGACGCTTGCCCACCGGGTGCATGGCAGCTCAGGCAGCGACGGCCAGGCAGCATGCGAGCGCTAGGTTGACGCAGATCTTCTGTCGACGATTCGCAGAGCGCCTTGGCGCTGGGCACAGCGTTCAGATCGACTTCACCACACGAAAACAGAGCCATCCCAGATGACAGCAGAAGGGATCGGATGCAGCGCATCGAATGCTCCCGTCTTACTTCTTAAGGATCATGTCGACGTCGATCTGCGCCGCGTCATCGACTTTGACGAACATCAGGCTGGGGCGCTCGATCTTGAATTCATCCAGGCTTACCGCAAAGCGACTGGTGACGTGGACGCGGTCGCTAGACTCGAAGATCAGACGCACTGGCAGCGACAGCGTTTTCTTTACACCGTGAAAACTCAGCTCGGCTTGAAAGGTCTTGTCGACTGTGCTGGGAAAGCTCGTGGGCAGCGCGATGGCATCGGCAGCGGCCTTGAGCTCAACCGTGGGATAGCGCGCTGCTTCCACGGTTTCTTTCATGTGCGCATCGCGGTTGGCATTGCCCGAGTCGAAGCTTTCAACGGGCACGCGCACCATGACCTGGGCTTTTCCGTCGGGCATGATGCGCCCTTTGCCTTCCACTTTGATCGATGTGCCCGATACTTTGTGCAGCTTGTGAACGATCTGATAGACGAGCTTGCTCGCGCCACTATCAACCGACAGTGCAGTGGCAGCGGGCTCAGCGCGAAGCGGACTGGCCAAGGCAAGCAACAAGGCAAAGGACGTGAGTGCGCGCATGGTGGATTCCTTTCGAGCTAGAACAGGTAGGTGACTACGCCCGTCGTCATGAAGGCGAACGTGGCGTAGCCGGTGATGACATGGCCCAAGGCCAAGTCGGCTTGATCACGATGCCCATCGCGGCTGGCGGTGATGGGACCCAAGAGGATCTGTGTCACCATGCCCGCCGTCGCGAGCGCCATCGCCGCCTTATGCACTAGGGCCGTGTCGAACTTCCGCTTCTTGGGGTACGGCGTTGGAGCAAACAGCGCCAGTCCCCCCGTTGTGGCGAACAGCCCAGTGGTCGCAATGCCCAGTCCCAGGTGGGCCTTGGCATAGCGCAGGCTGATGTCGCCGCTTGTGTATTTGTCGACATAGTTCAGGTGACCGATCACCACCGTCGCAGCAAGCGCCACGAGGCTGGCAATGCCGACGATCTGATGCGCCCCCAGCATGCTGCGGCGAAGGCGGACTTGGCGCTCAATATCGAGGATGCGCTGAGCTTCCTGCTGCGCCTGCGCGGGCGAGCTTGGCTTAGACGCGTCGTCCAACAGATCGAACGACAGATCAGGGGCCTGTGCCGGCGAGGCAGCCGATGTCGATGCGGCGGATGAGGAAGCAGTCGGCGCCGCGTGAGCGTGGGCTTGCACAAGCAGCAGGCAACTCAAAAGGCCGCTGAAAAGTCGAACGAGAAGCGTCTTGCTCATTTGCTGGGTGAGTGGCCGCTCGCCCGCGAGCCTTCAAAAAAAAAAGAAAAAAACGCATGGCGGTGAAGGGTTGGCGCGCTGCGGCTACTTACGACCGGTCATTCCGTCATTCCTCTTTTGGGCCCAAGGGCTGGACACAACGAGGCGAGGTCAATCATGAAAAACAGGAACACGACGCGGATCGCGCTGCTGGTTCTCTCCATGCTGCTGGGCTGTGGCAGCGGCCAGCTGATCGATGACAGCGATCCCAATCGCGCGGATGGTGGCAGCGCGTCCAGCGACGCGGGGCCGGGCAGTGCCGCAGGCCTGCCGTGCGAGGTAACAGCGCTTCTTCAAAAGAACTGCACGACTTGCCATGGCGTGACCCCGGCGGGAGGGGCGCCTGTGTCACTTGTGACGTACGCCGATCTCAGCAAGGCGGCGCCGCAAGGCGGGACCTGGGCCGCGCGATCGTTGGCACGCATGCAAGATGCGACGCGTCCCATGCCACCGAAGCCAGCTCCAGCGGTCTCGGCTACCGAGATCGCCATGTTTTCTGCCTGGGTCACAAGCGGACTGCCCATGACGCGCTGCGATATCAAGATGGACGATCCGTTTGCCTCGCCGCCGATCTGCACATCGGGCACTTCGTGGAATCGTGGCAATCGCGAGTCGCCCAAGATGAACCCAGGCAAAGCCTGCATCGCCTGTCACCAAACGGATCGCGAAGCCCCGCGCTTCTTAGCGGCCGGCACGGTCTATCCCACCGCGCATGAGCCCGATCTGTGCAATGCACCGAGCGCTGTCGTTGCCGGCGCCATCGTCGAGCTAACGGGGTCCGACGGCGTCGTGCGTCGGCTGCCGGTGAATAGCGTGGGAAATTTCTTCCTGGAAGGCAGCAGCGTGCTGGCCAAGCCGTACCGCGCGCGAGTCCTGCATCAGGGACGCGTGCGAGCCATGGCGACACCGCAGCAAGACGGCGACTGCAACGGCTGTCACACACAGAACGGCATAAACGGCGCGCCAGGTCGCATCGTGCTGCCATGACGACCGCACAAGTGATGCGCTTCGCATCCCAGCGCTCACGCTCGACGGCAGATCGGACAGAAGTTCTAGGCTGCTCTGGGCTGTGCCGTGCCCGTGGTTCGTGCCGCGAACGTCGACATCGCGCATCGAAATGGTCGCATCACCTGCGCGATCACCGTGGTATCTAGCAAGCCCGTGCTGATGGTTCCGTTGAGCTTGGCTCTGCTTCTTTCGCATCCGATGACCGAGGATGCTGCAACCGGCTGCGGTCCAGCGGCACGCGTCGAGGGCGAAGCCAGGCTTGCCAGCGCTGTCTCGCGAGCCCTGTCCGCGCGCGGTGTGCGATCAGCAGCAGAGCCCGGTTGCACGACATCGATCGTTTACGTGGAGCGTGCTGGAACGTCGCTTCAGGTAACGCCGCCATCGAGCGAGCTAGGCAGCCCGCGCCAAGTCTCTGGTGTCGAGGCTGCTGCCGCGCTGATCGAGTCGTGGGCTCGACATGACCTCAGCGCTCCGCTTCTGCAGACAAGGACGCTGTACCTACGTCCGCCGAGCGCAGCGAAGACCAAGCTTCAGCTACGGCTCAGCATGGCCTTCGACGTCGCTTTGGATACGCATGGCGCCGCGTGGCTGGGCGCAGTGCTCAGGGGCTGTATCCAGGCTGGCCCAGCATGCCCAGGGCTTGTGGTGCGCGTTGCAGGAGCAGCCTCCGATGCGGTCGGGCCCACCGAAGAGCGCTTTGCGCTGCTGTCGGCCGATCTACTCGCTAGCCTTGGCTTTCCGATTTCGCTGCGGCGCGTGACCTTGCAGCCGGTGCTTGCCGCCGGGCTTGGGCTGATGCGTGCGCAGTTGCAGTCGCCCCTGTCTGGACGCACGGTCGATGGCAGCTTTCGCGGCGAAGCAGGACTGATTTTGTCCGTCCTGCTGGGCCGTGGCCTTGGGCTCGATCTTTCGCTGCTGCTTGGCGTGAACCTGCCACCCAAAAGCGGCGCTCACGTGCTCTATCAACCACCGGACCGGCACCAGGGCCGAGGCTCTGACGATCCCAGACTGATCGCCGTACCCGAGAATGCCTGGGGTTCCCTGCGAGGGAGTGTCGGCCTGAGCTGGATGGGACCCTAAGCAATGTGGGGTCTGTTCTTGGTTCTCGTCTTCGCGCTGGCGATTGGCAAGCGGTGGTCAGAGAACACACCGCCCGATTCGGATCAGCTAGCAGATGCGTCTTTGCTGCTGGCCTGCGCAGCCGGAGATCACGCCGCACTTGGGCTGTTGTTCGATCGGTTTCAGCCGAAGATCGCGCGCTTCTTGCAGCGCTATCTGGGGGGCGCCAGCGCCGAGGTAGACGACCTTGTCCAGACAACGTTTTTGGAAGCGCTGCGAGCAGCGGCATCCTTTCGTCAGCAGTCGTCTGTGCAGACCTGGCTGTTTGGTATCGCAGCCAATGTGGCGCGCAATCACATTCGGGCCAATACGCGACGACGTGCGTTTCTAAAGCGCGTGTCCAGCGAAGAACCAGAGGGGCCTGATCAGCCTGAATTCTCGACGGGCCAGCGCCAGCTGATCGAACGTCTGAGTGCGGCTGTGCCAGAGCTTCCGCACGATCTGCGCATCGTCTTTATTCTTTGCGATGTCGAACAGCAGCCCTCTGTCGACGTAGCGAAAGCTCTTGGCCTGCCGCAAGGAACCATCTGGCGACGACTGCACGAGGCCCGCAAGGCCCTGCGGGCCGAGCTCGATCGGCCCGTCGTTGTCCCCTTTGTCCGCAGCGTAGAGCTGCACACGCAGCATCAGAAGACCGAGGCCTCATGAGCAGCTGTCCTTCTGAAATCCGTCTGACGCAGGCGCTGTCGGAAGGCATCGATGCATCGCTTGCTGCACACGTGGATCGCTGTGCGCAGTGCCAACAGCTGCTGTCGGATCTGCAGCCTATCGTCGAGCTTGCGCCCGCACTGCCCTATGTCGCGGCATCGCCAGCCGAGCACATGGCTGCCCGCGAGCGCTTGCTGCAGGCCGCGCGCAGCGTGCAAGCAACACCCGCTGCGCGACGGACTTTGTCGCTGTGGCTGGCTGCCGCTGCCGTGCTGTTCGTCATCCTGGGTGTTGCGCTAAGGCCCAAGCCGCAGGGGCAGGCCGCGCTGCGCGGGCGCGTCGAGCCGCTGGGGTCGGCCCGCTTTGTCCATCACGGCCCCCAGTCCGATGAGATAGTGCGGCTTACGGAAGGCTCCATCCTCGTCGAAGTGTCCCCGCTGGCGCAGGGTGATCGCTTTCGCGTCGTGGCCGGCGCCGACGAAATCGAAGTCCGCGGCACCCTGTTTGAAGCCACGGCGGTCGCGGAGCGTCTGCAGGCGGTGCGCGTGCTGCGTGGGGCCGTCGAAGTTCGTCCACACGGGGCCAGCATGCAACGCCTGACGGTGGGGGAACGTTGGCAGGCATCCTTGGTCACGCGGGCAGATGCTTCCCCAGCGAGTCCGGCGACGCCGCCCAGGCCGGTGCTCGCTCCACGTCCCCACGTCCCCTCGCAGTCCACGCCAGCCGTGCGGGCGATTCCGCGGACTGCGGCGATACCGGATGCCGGCCGAGCAGCGGATCTACCTGCGACTGCATCCCCTCCACCCTCACCAGAAGAGCGCTCATTTGCGGAGGGAATGGATGCGCTGCGCGCCGGTCAATACGTTGCAGCGGCCGCCGCGTTCGAACGCACAGTTCACGTGTCAGGAAATCAGAGCATGGCGGAAGACGCGCGCTATTTCCGCGCCATTGCACTGGCGCGTGCCGGGCGTACGCCACTTGCTATCGCAGCGATGGAGGAGTTCTTGCTGCGCCATCCCGCCTCGTCTCGTTCTGGTGAGATCTCTTCGATCTTGGGTTGGCAGCTTCTGGATCGCGGGGCCGTGGATGCGGCCGAGAAGCGCTTCCGCGCCGCGCTGTCTGACTCTCACACCGAGGTTCGCAAGAGCGCAGAGAAGGGCATCCAAGCGATACAGTCCGTGCGCCCGTCACGCTGAACGGACGTTGTGGCGCGCCTTGGCCTGCTGCGCCGCCGTGCATACAGAAAGGAAGCGGCGTACGCGCAGCGCTGACGGTGCAAGCGGATCGGCCTGATAGCGCCTGCGCCTACTGCGGCGGTGCCGTCGCTGTGGGTGGCGTCGCCGCGGGTGGCGTCGCCGCGGGAGGAGGCTGGGTCGGAGCAACC
>CAZKOY010000011.1:33638-68916 GCA_964554495.1 uncultured Myxococcales bacterium | reverse complement strand
TGGCGCCCGAGCAGTGCGAAGGCCGCAGCAACGTCGACGGGCGCGCCGATCTGTACTCGCTGGGCTGCATCCTGTTCTTCACGGTCTGCGGTGAGCTGCCATTTCCAGGGGACGGCTTTGCCGAGGTGATCCTCAAGCACATCAGCGAGCCGCCACCGTCGCCGCGCAGCATCAATCCAGCGGTGACTCCAGCCTTTGAAAAGCTGGTCCTGCACTGCCTGGCCAAGAAGCGCGAGCACCGCTTCCAAAAAGCCGAAGACGTGGTGGCGGCGCTGCGCGATCCCGAAAAGTGGTCGCAGGAATTCGGCGACGATCCGCAGCGCGTCTTGGGCCCAGCGACACCGCGAAGAGCCGGGGGCGAGATCGGGGCCAGCGCCGCGCAGAAGCCGGCTCTTGACTCGATGGCGCAGAGCAGCGTGATCGCGCCCGCCAAGCCCAGTCCCATTGCCAAGTCATCCGGTGTGTCGGGTTCCCCAGCGGCCGTGCCAGCCGCAAAGCCCGCAGCCCCGTTTTTGGGGGCGACGCTGCAGCCCAAGCCAGTGCCGGCAGCCGTGCTTGCCGCGCTCGGAAACCCAGCACCGCCGCCAGCCTCGGCGCCGCCGCCGGCCTCGGCACTACCGCCTAGTGCGCCGCCGCCCGTCGCTGTGCCACCGACCGCCTCGGCGCCGCCACTAAGCGCGCCGCCACCCGTCGCTGTGCCACCGCTGAGTGCGCCGCCGCGGAGCGCGCCACCGCCCAGCGTTCCACCTCCTTCGGCCTCGATCTCGCAGCTTGCCGAGACGCCCGTGGTGGCCAACCGCTCGGCCCCGCAGATGCCGACGATGATCGGCGAGATGCCCGCTGCTGCGCTGTCGGCGCTGATGAAGCCACCGCCCCCCAACTCGGCGGCAACCTCGGCGATCCCGACGCGATCCCCGACCCCGCCTTCGGCGATTCCGGCGGCTCCTGCGACCAGCGCTCCGGCGGCGATGACCCAGATCGTGCCGTCGAATTCGCAGCCGCCGATCGCTGCGCACGGCAGCCACGGACAGCTAGCCCCGGTGCCTGCTTCTGCTTCGCAGCCCCCGACCATCGGCGTGCAGCAGCCGCTGCCCGCGGCAGCCATGACCAGCGGGCCGGTTCTAGCGCCGGTAGCGATGGGCGCCGCATCGTCCTCGGGCTCTGTCAGTCCCTTTGCCACGTCGCCGCAGCCGCCGCAGGTCTATGCCGCGCCGCCGCCGCCGGCCACCGATATGGTGCCCGCAGCACGCGCGCCCGGTGGGTTACCCGTCAAGCTGCGCCAGATTCTGCATAAGCTCACGCCTTACCTGAACCGCTTGGCCATGCAGCCGTGGGCCCAGCGCTTTATGGAGCTACCTCCGCCTCGCAGGCTGCTGATTCTGCGTGGCTGCGCCGCCGCCTTTGGCTCGCTGGTGCTGCTGCTGCTGACCATCCTTCTTTGGCCAGGGCCGCGCGTTGTCATTCTGCGCAGCACGCCCGATCAGGCCGAAGTCATGCGCGGCGATGTTTCGTTGGGCACGACGCCGCTGGTCATCGAGCTTAAGCGCGGCGAGAAACAGACCCTGACCCTGCGCAAAGAGGGCTTCGATGATCTGTCGCACGAGCTAGGACCCGACAGCGGAAAGGTCGTGCTCGTCAAAATGACCGAGTCGCCCCCGGAAAAGACCACCGACCCCGGCAAAAAGCCTGCCGTCCGCCCATCGGGAGAAGACGACAGCAGCGACGACGAAAACGGCGGCAGCAGCAGCGACGATCCCAGCAAGAAGAAAAAGAAGAAGAAAAAGAAGAAGGTCGTCGTCTTCTAGCTGCGCGTTGACAGCAGCAACGCTGCAGTCGTACACAGCGCGGACGATGCCAAACATGACGAACCTTCTTCGACGCAATCCCCTGTTCTTTTGCTCGGCGTTGGGCCTGGGCTTGGCGCTTTCCTGGGTCGGAATCGCGGCAGCCAACCAGCCTGCGACCCCACCCCCACCCGAGACCTGCACCGACGCCAAGGACTGCCTGAACAAGGGCGCTCGCGCGCATCAGGGCAAGGACTTCGTACGCGCCGCGCGCTTTCTGCCGACGGCATGCGAGATCGAGCCCAAGGCCTGCAACATCGTCGCCGAGATCTTTCGCCAAGGCCAAGGCGGCGTGCCCAAAGACGGCAACAAGGCGGCCGAATTCCACGGCAAGGCCTGCGACAAGGGCCTGATCTTGTCGTGCGCCATCGAAGCCCAGCTTCGCTATCACGGTCAAGACGGCGCCACCGTCAATAAACCGCGGGCGCGCATCGGGTTCGAAAAGTCCTGCGGCCCTGACTTCTTTGATAGCTGCGCCAACGTCGGCGTCATGTATGCGACGGGCGACGGTGGACCGCAGGATCTGGCCAAGGCGCGCCTGTATTACCAAAAAGCCTGCGACGGCGGCGAGAGCACGGCCTGCGTCAACGTGGCTGCCATGCTGCTCAACGGCGAAGGCGGCGACGCGGACAGGCCCAAGGCCAAGGCGATGTTCACCGACTTCTGCGGCAAGAAGAACGCGCTTTCGTGCTTCAACCTGGGCCTGATCTATGCCAAGGGCCTCGAAGGAGCCCAAGACCTGACGCAGGCCCTTGGCTTCTTGGATCAGTCCTGCACGCTGGGCAACCAGCAGGGCTGCACGACGGCGCAGCAGATCCGCGATGACCAGGCCAAGATCGCCGCAGAGGCCGCCGCGGCCGCCGCTAAGAAAGCCGGCAAGGGCAAACGAAAATAACCGGCTCGCTTTTCTGGGCGCGGCATTCGCTGGGCGCGTGCTGGGCTATTTCTCGACGGAAGAGGACGGTCGGTGACGGAACAAGACCAGCGCCCAGTACGGCAGCGCGAAGGCGAGTGCATAGATCAATAGTGGGCCCCGCTGCGCCCCAAACTCGGCGCTTCGCACCCCCAGCAGCACGAAGAAAAACGCCGCGGCGGGCACGCGCACCAAAAGATCTGCAAGCGGCACAAAGCGACCGCTGCGCGTCTTCCAGAACCACAGCGCAAGGGGCCCAAGCAGCGCCCATGCGGCGATGATTCCGCCGTGCGCCGGCAGCGACTGACTGAGCCAGCGCAGAAGTCCCCACCAGCTAGCAATCAGCACCGCATGGGTGAGACAAAGCGCGATCAGCGAAGCCAGTGCCATGCGCACAAGCCGCGACGCCGCGGACTGACCGGGCCGATCGTAAAAGGGCCGCAGCCACACCACCCAGCCGGCGAACACGGACCAGCCCAGCACGCCGATCGGCGGCACACCAAACAGGCCCGGCGCATGCCAGCGCCACAGGCCGCTCTGCGTCGCGATCGGCTCGATCAGCCAGGCATCGACGAACACCACGACTGCCGTCAGGATGGCGATGTTTCGCGTTCGCGGTGGCAGGCCCAGCGCTGCGCCCAGGCCACCCGCCAGCCCGCTCGCCGAGTCGATCACGATGGGCCAGATCAGCACGATGAGCAGCGGCACGCGATCGATCGGCAGGCTCCACCCTGGCGCGTAGTCATAAAAACCATGCACGCGAATCATCGAGTCTTCGCCGAGCGCACTCGTCAGCGAAAGCCACGCAAAGCGCGTCAGCAGCGCGGCCGGCGACTCATCCCCGCGTCGTGACAGGCGCACTGCGATGTACAGCGCGACGATGCCCAGACAGACGAGCTCTAACGTGTACATTTCATGCTCGCAGTTCCGTACTTGGCAATCTAGCCGGATTGAACAGCGATGCGAATGGGCACTTAGCCATACAACGCGGGCATTGAAATGCGGCGGCGAAACGCGGAATGCTTACCGCCTTCGGGTCGGCGGACTCTGCGAACAACCCGGCACAGCAAACAAGGACACTCGTCATGGCGGTGAAGATCCTTCACTCGGCAGACTGGCAGATCGGCAAAGCGTTTTCCGACATCGATGATCTGGACGGCGACAAAGCGGCAGAGCTACGCAGTCAGCGGCTGAAGACCGTGCAGCGCATCGCCGAGATCGCCAAAGAGCGATCTGTCGACGCAGTGGTGGTGGCGGGCGATGTCTTTGAAACCAACGGCGTGCGCGATGAGTCGCTGCGGCGAACGCTAAACGCCATGGCGGGTTTCTCGGGCGAATGGCTGCTGCTGCCGGGCAACCACGACGCCGCCGAGGCCGAGAGCGCCTGGACGCGGCTTTCGCGCCTGCAGCCACCGCGCAACGTCCGCTTGCTGACACGACCCGAGCCGGTGCTGGTCGCAGAGCACCGCTTGGCCATCTTGCCGGCTCCACTTGTGCGTCGGCACGATGCCAGCGACACCACAGAGGTGATGGACACCATGCAGACGCCGCCGCAGGCTGTTCGCGTCGGTGTGGCGCATGGCAGCATCAAAGGTCGCCTGCCCGAGCGCAGCGAAGCGTTCAACGAGATCGCGGAAGACCGCGCCGATCGCGCCCGCTTGGACTATCTGGCCTTGGGCGACTGGCACGGCACGCTGCCCATTGCGCCACGCACCTGGTACGCCGGCACGCCCGAGCCCGATCGCTTCAAAGACAACGAGGCGGGCAACGTGCTCTTGGTAACCATCGCGGCCCCCGGTTCAGCGCCTGTCGTCGAGAAGATCCCGGTCGGGCGCTTCCACTGGCGACGCATGCACGCTTCGCTGCACGGCCTTTCCGATCTGGATGCGCTGTCCGCACAGCTTGCTGGACTGGGGGCGCCGTATGACCGCCACGTCGTGCAGCTAGAGATCAGCGGCGTCGTCGATCTGGCCACACGCGAGGCGCTAAATACCCTGCTCGACGAATGGCGAGCCACGCTGCATGTGCTGCGCTGCCGCACCGATCAGCTGCTGTCGCAGCCCAGCGAGGCCGACCTGGACCGCATCGCCAGTCAGGGCTTTTTGCACACCGCGCTCGTTCGCTTGCGCAGCCAGGCCAGCGACGAAAAACAAAGCGGCGAAGCGCGCGATCTGGCCCGTCGAGCGCTTGAGATCCTATACGCCGAGCACATGCGCACAAGCCGCGGATCCGAGGTACGCCGATGAGGATCCGCCGCATCGAGATTCGCAACTTTCGCCGCTTTACGGCACCGCTTCTCATCGATCGCATCAGCGATGGACTGACCGTGCTTTCAGGCGACAACGAAGAAGGAAAGTCGACGATCTTGCGCGCCCTGCGAGCCGCCTTGTTCGATCGTCACGGCGTCAGCAAAGACGTCGCGCGCGAGCTTGTGCCGTTTCAGTCGGAAGTGCAGCCAGAAGTGGCGCTGGACTTTGAGCTTCCCGGCGGTCGCTATCGGCTGCGCAAAGGCTTTTATCAAAAGCAGTTCGCGCGCCTGGAACTGCCGACGGGGGCACGCCTGGAAGGCCCAGCGGCCGAGCAAGCGCTGCAAGAGCTTCTGTCATTCGAGAGCCCAGCGCGCGGTCTATCCAAGGTCGCGGACCATGGCATCTTTGGCCTGCTGTGGCTGGAACAAGGCGCGTCCTTCGCCAACTGGAACGCAGCGATGAAAGATCGCAAAGAAGGCCCGGCGCAGCGCAGCTTGCTTTCGGCACTGGAAAGCGAAGTCGGCGAAGTGCTGGGCGGCGCGCGTGGCCGCGAGATCCTAGAGACGATCAGCCGTCGCTATAGCGAGTACTACGACAAGAACCGCAAGCCGCGCGGCGAGTTCGCCAAGTGCTTGGATCGCGAGCGCGTGGTGAGCGAAGAGCTGAGCTCCGTAGATGCGGCGCTGCGCGGGTACCAAGCGCAGATCGACGAGCTGAGCCTGCTGCGCGAGCGCCTGGCCCGCTACGAACGCGAAGGCGATCTTTTGCGGGCGCAGCGCGAGCGACAAGCGGCTGAAGGCGAAGCGCGACGCATCGAAGCCCTGACGCAGACGCAGCGCGAGGCAGAACAGGGCAAGAAAATCGCCGATGTGCAGCTGCAGGCAGCAGCAGTGCGATCGCGCCAGCGCGACGAAGATCGCAGGCGCCTTGCCGAGCGCAGCGCGCTGGTGCAAGAGCAGCGCAGCGCGCTGGATGCCGCGCAAATCGATCTGCAGCCGCAACACGACGCGCTGCAGGAAGCCCAGGCGGCCCTGGCCGCGGCGCTGCGTCGCCAGCAGCAAGCCGATGAAGCGCTGCGTCGCTGCCAGCAGGCCGAACACAGCCTGCGCCTGGCGCAGCAGCTTGCCGCTCTGAACAAGCAATATCAGCAAGCGCAGAGCGCGCACGAGCAGGCCTTGATCTGCCGCGCCAAAGCCGATGCCATCGCGATCGATGACAAGCGGCTGCGCTTGATGCACAAGCTCGATCGCGAGCGCGCCGAAGCCGAAGCCGGTCTGCAGGCGGTGGCCACGCGCCTAAGCTTTGCGCTGCGCGACGACGTCTGTCTGCAGCTACAAGGACAGCGCTTGGCCGCGGGTCAGCCGCTGCACATGACCGAGCCAACCCAGCTTGAGCTTATGCAAGGCGATCAGGTGCTGGGCGTGCTGACGATCACGCCGGGCGCCGACGATCTGAACGAGCGGCGCAAGCATGTCGAAGCCGCGCGCCACAAGCTGCAGCGAGAGCTAGACGCAGCGGGCGTCGCCGATATCGCAGCGGCTGAGTTGCGGGCCAGCGAGCGCGCCGATCTGCTGATGCAGGCGCAGCAGCATGAAAAGCTGCGGCTCGTCCATGCGCCCGAAGGCATCGAAGCCTTGCGCGTGGCGCGACTTCGCGTTGAAGAGGAATGCAAGGCACTGCGCGCCGAAGGCGCTGCGCCGGCAGAGGCTGCCAACCTGCCGTTCCCTGAAGCGAATGCTATGGATTCAGCAGTGCGCGAGCAGCTAGCGCAGCAACTGACAGCAGCCCGCCAAGCCAGCGAGCAAGCGCTGCGCGAGGTCAAGCAGACGCAGGCCCAAAGCGAGCGTCAGCAGCAGACCTGGCAGGCCGCGCAAGAGCAGCTGACGCGACTGCGCATCGAGCTTGAGAGCAACCAGCGTGAGCTGCGCCTTGCCGAAGAAGCGCTGCAGCAAGCTCGCTTGCGTGAGTCAGATGACGTACTGCAGCAAGCCCTGGCGCGATCGCAGGAAGAACGCCGAGCAGCCGAGCTCGCGGCACAGGCTGCGCACCAAGCCCTGCAGCAGGCCCGCCCCGACGAAGTCAACGAACGTCTTTCGTCACGCCAGCGCGCGGTCGAGCTGATCCAGCGCGATATCGACGACAAGCGTCAGCGCATGATCCGCTTGGAAGGCGAGCTGCAAGCGCTGGGACAGCAGGGCCTGGGCGAGCGACGCGAAGAGCTACAAGCCGAGCGCGAGCGAGCCCGCGCCTTGAGCACGCGCATGGCCAAGGAAGCCGAGGCGCTGCGCCTGCTGCTGGACACGCTGCAGGTGGCTGAGCGCGAGGCCAAAGAGACGTTTCTGGCCCCGGTGCAGTCGCGTATTCAGCCGTACTTGAGCCAGGTTTTCCCCGGCTGTTCTTTGCGTTTTTCCGACGGAGATCTGGCCATTTCACACCTGCGACGCGGCGAGCTGGATGAGCCGTTTGAAGCGCTCAGCATCGGCACGCGCGAGCAGCTCGCCATCTTGACCCGCTTGGCTTTTGCCGACCTTTTGCGCGAGCAAGGGCAGCCGACGTGCCTGGTTCTTGATGATGCGCTGGTCTATGCCGACGATGGGCGCTTCGAACGCATGCTGCGCGTGCTGCAACGCGCCGCCAAGCAGCAGCAGATCCTGATCCTGACCTGCCGCGAGCGCGACTATCAAATGAAAGGCATCGAGACGCGCCGCTTGTCCGACTGCGTGCAGCGCAGCGCCGCCTAGCAGACACAGTTTCGCTGGTCGCGGGGGCTGTTTCCGTCGAGACAAGACGCGTCGGCGCTCTGTGGCTCGGCGCGTTGCTCGCTCTTACCGCCACTGATCTGGGTCGGGCATGCTGTTGCGCATCGAAGTCGCGGTGTGTTTCTTGACCTTTTTGGGCTCTGGCAGGGGCGCATCGCTGCAGGTGGCGACATTTTTGGCCATGGCCTTGCAGCGCTCGATCGCCTGCGCGGCGCCTGCGTCATCCTTGGCGCTCTTGCGCAGGCGGGCCAGCGTTGCGAAGCCTTCGGGGTCGACGATCAAGTCGCGCTTGGCGAGATCTTCGAGCAGCTTGCGCGCTTCGTCACCACCCTTCTTGGTGCGACTCAGCGCTTCGGCCAAGCGCACTTTCAACCAGGGATCCTTGGGGCTGCCGTCAGACTGTTCTCGCAGGACCGAGACCGCTGCCGCGACATCGGCCGAGTCACCCGCCCGCAGTCGCGCCACAGCCCACACGCGCTGGATACGCTTGTCGAGCTTGTCGTTGCTGACTTCGTACCCTTCTTCCCCGGCCAGCTTGCCATCGAGCAAGGCCAACGCGCGAACGGCATCGCCAGCGGCAAGCGCCGCTTCGGCATCGTTGATCAGCTTCACCGCTTCTTTGCGGCTTAGCTCCACCGCGTTCAAGCACGCCTGTGCATCCCCGGCGATCGTCGGCATCGTCAACCCCAGGCACAGAAACCACGCGCGCAGAGTCTTGTTTTTCACTGGCTCAGCCTCGGAAAATTGCGTGCTGATCAGTGTACCATGCAGACATGCGGGAAACGCCTGTGCGCACAGGAAAGCCAAGCCGACTGCGTGTGGCGGTGGCCTGCGGGCTCGCTTGGCTGTGCAGCATGCCGCTGTCTATTGCGATCGATTCGCCGCGATCCGGCCTGGCGCAGGCAGCGCACATACCGACCGGACGCGAGCTAATGTTGCAATTCCAATGCAACCGCTGCCATGACGGCCCCTATCTGACCGCGGCGGCCAGCGAAAAGCACTGCGTGACCTGCCATCAGCAGATCTTGGCTGGCACCTTTCGCATCGACGGAAAAACGCTGCTCCGCTGGCAAGGAAACATCAAGAGCCTACCGGATGTGCCATCGCTGCACGGGATCGAGCGCCGCCTGCGGTCCGACTGGATTGCAAAGTACTTGCAACAACCGCACGACCTGCGGCCAGGTCTCATCGCGATGATGCCGCGCCTGCCGATGCAAGAACGGCACGCGCTGCGCATTGCCGCTGCGCTGGTCGCTTCAGAGGTGCCAGCCGTCGAGTTCCCGCGCGACGCCGAGACCCTGCGCCGCGGTCGAGCGCTCTTGCAGACGCAGGGCTGCGGCACCTGCCACCGCTTCACAGGCGTCGAGCCTCTTTCAGCATCGCCGCTGCCTGTGCCCATTCAGCCGGCGGCACTGGCGCAAGGCATTCGCTTGGCGCCCGACCTGCGTCACACTCGCGAGCGCGTGCAGACGGCATATCTGGTGCAGTGGCTGCGCGATCCTGCGTCGATCAAGCCGGACAGCAAGATGCCAAAGATCCCCCTTTCGCAGGAACAGGCCACCGCGATCGCGGCGTACGTGATGACGGCGCCGCTTGCGCCTTCGCCGCCGCCTGTGCTGCCGACCCGGCTGCCGGTCTTGCAGCGCCGCGTGTCGTTTGCCGAAGTGAATGATCAGGTCTTTCGCCGCACCTGCTGGCACTGTCATTCGACCCCCGAGTTTGCGATGGGCGACGGTGGGCCGGGCAACACAGGCGGCTTTGGTTTTGCCGGACGCGGCCTGAACTTGGCGACATACAGCGACGTCCTTGCGGGCAGCCTGGACGATCAGGGCGAGCGCCGCAGCATCTTTGTGCCGCAGGCCGATGGCACATCGATCTTGCTGCGGGCGCTTTTGGCGCGGCAAAAAGAGCTAGCGGGTCAGATCACGCCCGGCGTGTACGGCATGCCGCTAGGACTTCCGGCGCTGACGGCAGAACAGCTTCAGCTTGTCGAGTCGTGGATCGCGCAAGGGCGCCCGCAGTAGCGATGTGAAGCGCAGCGCGGCACGCGATGGGCGACCTCAGTCGCGAAACAAGGCCAGCAAGCGACGGCGGGTCTCGTCGGGGTCGCTGCGATCGCCACGATCTTGGCGAAGGAACGCTTCGATCGCCGATACGCGATCAAGCGCTGCATCGGTCTCGGGATCCGAGCCGCGCTGATAAGCGCCAAGCAGCACAAGGTCGCGCTGCCGCGCGGCAATCGCCAGCACCGATCGAACACGGCTCGCGGCTTGGCGATGGGGCGTGTCGACCAGATCGTCCATCAAGCGCGACAGCGAGCGCAGGATGTCGATCGCCGGATGATGACCGCGCTCGGCAAGCTCACGCGATAGCTCAATATGTCCGTCGAGCGTGGCGCGCACTTCTTCGGCGATGATGTCATCGGCGTCCTCGCCAGTCCCGGTGACCAAGACGGCATAGACGGCCGTGATGGATCCGAACTCGGCCTGCCCGGTGCGCTCTAGCAAGCGCGGAAGCAGGGCAAACACCGACGGCGGATAGCCCTGACGCGCCGGAAGCTCACCGGCCGCCAAGCCGACTTCGCGCTGCGCCCGAGCAATGCGCGTCAGCGAGTCCATCAGCAAGAGCACGCGCTTGCCGCGATCGCGAAAGTGCTCAGCGATGGTCGTGGCAGCCAAGGCGGCCTTGATGCGCAGAAGCGGCGGCTGATCCGACGTGGCGCAGACCACCACGGTGCGCTTGCGGGCCGCAGGATCAAGCTGCGTATCGAGGAAGTCGCGCACTTCACGGCCTCGCTCGCCGATCAGGCCGATCACCGTGACATCGGCGGCGGTGTTGCGCGCGATCTGGCCAAGCAGCGTGGTCTTGCCAATGCCCGGACCGGAAAACAAGCCCAAGCGCTGGCCTTGCCCGACGGTCAAGCAGCCATCGATGGCGCGCAGACCCAGCGGCAGGGCTTCGCTGATTCGCCGCCTGCGCAGCGGCTCGGGGGCCTCGCGCTCGACCGAGCACGGCACAAGCTCGGGCTGCAGCGAAGTCAGCGAGGGGCCGCCATCGATGGGCACACCATAGGCATCAAGCACCCGGCCCAGAAGCGCCGGCCCGACCGCGATGGTCAAGGGACGCCCCAAGGGTCGCACCACCGACGCAGGACCGACGCCATAGGCACCGCCCAGCGGCAGCAGTACGACCTCTTCGCCGCGAAAACCGACCACCTCAGCGAGCAGCGGATCTTCAAGCGGTGTCGGCCGCCCTTTGCCATCGCCGTGGCGCTCGATCTCGACCAGCTCTCCGACGCGGGCACCGGGGGCTGTGGCGCGCAGCACCAAGCCCGTCAGCTCGGTGACGCGACCGGCGATGCGCTGCGGCACCGCTCGCTCGACGGCATCGAGCGCGTCATCCAGGCGCAGGGGATCCGCCGCGGGCGGGCTGGGGTTCATCTAGCCACCTCCGCGCAGCGCTCGCTCGATGGCTTCTAGCTGCACGTTCAAGCGGGCATCGACGGTACCCAGCTCGCTTTCGACGATGCAGCCGCCGCGGCCGACGCTGGGATCGGCACGAAACTGCAGCGCTTGTGCTCGCTGAGCGCGCTCGACCAGCCGCGGTCGGCCGCGTTCCAGCGCTTTGAGATCGTCGGGATGCACGCGCAGAACGATGTCGCGCGGCGCGCCAGCTTGCCGCAGCGCAGCGGCCACGATGTCGCTGATGGCCTCGGGATTCAGCGTCAGCTCGCGATCTAAAATGCGCTCGGCGATACGTACGGCCAGCGTGCGCAGATCGCTCTCGACATTGCGCTGGGCTCGCGCTGCACTGGCCCGCGCCGCAACCATCAGCTCACTTACGGCGGCTAGGCCGCGCTCGCGACCTTCGGTGGTGGCCTGCGCCCGCAGGCGATCGGCTTCGCGCTGCGCTTCGGCCAGGATGCGCTCGGCTTCCACCTGCGCATCAAACGGCTTTTCATGGATATGCGGAGCCGGTCCCCCCCCCGAAGATCGCCCCCCTTTCAGCACGCGCGCCATGCTCCAAGTATATGAAGCTTGGGCGCATGCGGCGCGGTCTACTTCAGCTCAAGCGTGGTGCGGGCGTACACGTCCTCGCGGCCGTTGATCAGGCGGGTGATGAGGACGTTGTACTTGGTTCCCACCTTGAAGCCGTCCTCGGGCTTGATCTCCAGCGTGGCCAGCATGACCTTGGCGTCTTTCCTGGTGCGGATGGGATACGCCTGCACGGCCTCGCGCTGCTGACCGGGCTTGGGCGGCGCTTGGTCATAAAAGACGATGTTCACCTCTTCGGCGCCGGGCGGACGGCTCAGGTGCGCGACCAGGTTCACGCGCCAGCCCTCGTCTTCGGCGGCCTTGCTCAGCGAGCAGCGCTGCGCCGCTTTTAGCGCGGCTGCCACGCTGGCCTGCGCAGGCTCAACCATCTTGTCCGTGATGGTGATCGTGCCCGCTGCCCCGCCTCCTGGGCAGCCTGTTGCCGTCGCAGGCGGCGGACCCGCGAGGCCCTCTGCTGCGGTCAGAGCAAGGCCCGCGGAAAGACCCACGGCCAGCTTGAATCCCAAAACGACACCTTGATGAAGACGCATGATGAAGTCCTTTCTCGGCACCACCCACGGACGATGCGCGAAGCCCAGGCCAGTCAGAGGCGGGCTGCCTCTTCAGCCTGTCCCCGCGGCCCAACATCAGCCAGGGGCAGTGTCTCTAAGATACGACAATCACAACAGTTGCGGTCAGCGCGCAGCCGAGCCAGTCCTGCCCGGCGACCGTAAGCCCGCGAATTACATCCATACAACGCGTTTGTTATTTTTATAAATAATCAATTCCACATTAATTATTTGCTATTTATTCCATTCGTATCCCCGTCTCACTCCGGTCGCCTGGCAGGCAGCTGATGGCGGCGAGCGATGGGCGAAGCCCCGCTCAAGTTTCTGCTTCGGTTTTGCCGGGGCAGTGCGGATACTAGCAGCCGATGTCGTCCGCACCTGCGCGTGAGCCGTCTGCGATGGAACACGCCCTGCCGATCGCCAGTACTCACCCACCGCTGCCAAGCCAGGAAGGGCCCGGCAGCCCACATGGCCCCGGTCCGTGGGGGGTCGTGGCGGTGTCGGCGCTGGGCTACTTTGTCGATGTCCTCGACTTGTTCCTTTTCAACGTCTTTCGCGTTCCCAGTCTGCACGACTTAGGAATTTCGCAGGATCGCCTTCTTTCCGTCGGAGCAAGCCTGATCAATATCCAAATGATCGGACTCCTTTTTGGTTCCTTTTTTTGGGGAATTTTGGGCGACCGCAAGGGGCGAGTACAGGCGCTGTACGGATCGATTCTTTTGTACTCGCTGGCCACACTGGCCAATGCCTTGGTGACGTCGCTTCCGGCCTATGCGCTGTGTCGCTTGCTGGCTGGCCTTGGCCTGGCCGGAGAGCTAGGAGCAGCGATTGCGCTCGTCAGCGAGACGCTGCCGCAAAAGCAGCGCGGCCTGGGTACTGCTCTCGTCGCGGGCCTGGGTCTGTGCGGTGGTATCGCGGCGGCGCTTCTCGCCGAGCTTGTGACCTGGCGAACCGCGTATATCGTGGGCGGCCTGTCCGGCCTGGCGCTGCTGCTTTTGCGCGTGCGTCTGCGCGAGTCCACGCTGTTTTGCGCCCTGACCGCGCCCACTGCACCGCAGGTCAAGCGGGGAAGCCTGAGACTCCTTTTTTCATCGCCGCGTCGGCGCAGTCTGTATATCCGCTTGGCGCTGGTCGGACTGCCTGTGTGGTTTGTCGCCGGCATCCTGATGGTCTTTTCGCCCGAGCTAGCCCGCGCCCTTGACGTATCGGGCATCACGGCGGGCCGCTGCATCCTGTTTTCCTATGTCGGTACGGCGCTCGGCGATGTCGGAAGCGGGCTTTTGAGCCAAGCGCTGAAAAGCCGCAAGCGCGTGCTGTTCCTTTTTCTGCTGCTGGTGGCTGCCGCCGTCGTGGCATTCCTCAGCGCGCAGGGCGTGTCCAGCACAGGACTTTATGCGCTGTGCTTTGTCCTTGGGGTCAGCACGGGATACTGGGCCGTGCTGGTCACCACGGCGGCCGAGCACGTGGGCACCAACCTGCGCGCGACGGTGTCGACGACGATTCCCAATGTCGTGCGCGCCAGCATCATTCCCATGAACCTGGTGTTTTCGATCCTGTTGCCGCGTTTGGGAATCCGCAGCGCGGCGCTGTGGCTGGGAACCGGCTGCCTGGTGCTCGCGCTCATCAGCCTGCGCTCTCTGCGCGAGACGTTTACGGACGACCTGAACTTTCACGAGCTGCCATGACGCTCCTCGTCTTCCTCTGCTTCTTTTTTTCCGGTGCATCCGGCCTGTTGTTCGAGGTCCTGTGGACCCGCGAGCTGGGCTTGGTCTTCGGCTCAACCACGCTGGCCATATCGACGGTGCTTTCGGTGTACATGGGTGGCCTAGCGCTGGGCAGCTTGATCGGCGGGCGGCTGTGTGATCGCCGGGGCGCGGCCGAGCTTCCATGGCTGTCGCGGCGACCGCTTCTGACCTATGCCGCGGTCGAAGCGGGGGTCGGCTTGTTTGCGCTCGCGGTGCCAGCGCTGCTTGCGTACTACCCTCAGCTCAACGCGGCGCTGTGGCGATCGGTGGGCGATCGCTATGCCCTGCTGTCTTTGCTGCGCTTCTTGGCAACGGCTGCGCTGCTGCTGTTTCCAACGACGCTTATGGGCGCGACGCTGCCGCTTCTGGCGGAATACATGACGCGTCCTGGCCAGGGCGGACGAGCCGGCGATGCGCATGGGCCGCGGCGCGACAGCATGGCCGATCCAGCCAAGCCCAGCGACGGTCACGAGCCACGCTCGGCAGCGCAGCACATCGGCGCTCTGTTTGCCGCCAACACCGCCGGGGCCGTGTTTGGCACCTTCCTTTCGGGATTCGTGCTGCTGCCCCGGCTGGGGGTGACGCAGACCAACTATCTGGGGGCGGCGATCAATCTGTCTTTGGCCTTGGCCATCGCGCTTAGCCACTTGCGAGCCGCCGTTCTGCGTCAACGAAACAAGCCGGCCCCGCTAGACAGCGAGCCCGAGCCCGCCCCCGTTGGCTCTGCAGAGCAAGCTGCGATGGCACCGCACGAGCCGGTTGCCGACGAAGCGCCCGCCGTCAGCGAAAGCGCAGTGCATCGCGATGTCGTGCTGCCTTCGGCCGCTGCGCGGCGACTCTCTGTGCTGTGTTATGCGGTCTCGGGCGCGACCGCGATGGTCTATCAGGTGCTGTGGACGCGCGCTCTGGCCATTGTCATCGGCTCGTCGGTGTATTCGTTCACGCTGATCCTTTTGGCCTTTTTGATCGGCCTGTCCGGTGGAGCCGCGCTGGCGACGCGTCTTCTGCCGCTGGTGCGACGCCCAGTGCGGGCGCTTGCCATCACGCATGCGGTCACGCTGGGCACCGCACTGTGGTCGTTTTACATCCTGCCGCGGCTGCCTTCGGTGTTCGTCAGCATCCTGCGCGGCAGCAGCTTTACCGTCGACGAGCTGCTGACAACGCAGTTCGTTCTAGCCGCCTTGGCCATTGCCCCAGCGACCTTGGCCATGGGCGGCGTGATGCCGCTTACCATGCACGTCTATACGCTGCGCAGAAGCCGCCAGGCGAGCGGCGATGCGTCGTCGCAGCCAGCAAGCGCTGCCGCTGCGCCAGCAAACGAGAGCATCGGTCACGATGTCGGCATTGCGTACGCGTGGAATACGCTCGGGGCGATCACCGGCAGCTTTGCCGCGGGCTTCTTCGTCCTGCCCGAGCTTGGCCTGCAGCGTGGGCTGATTGTCTGCTCGCTTTTGACCGCGGGGCTGGCCGCGCTGCTTCTTTTGGCGGATCGCGGGCGCATAAGTCGCGTGATCGCGCCAGCCATCGTCGTGGCGGCGCTGCTTTCTGCCTGGCTTTTGCCGCGGTGGAACCTGACGCATTTTTCAGCCGGCCTGTTCCGCATCTCGCTGGCGCGGCAAGTGATCTTTTACGAAGACCGCCGCCAGCCCGAGATGCTGTTTTACAAAGATGGCGTCGCGACGACGGTCTCGGTGGAAAAGTGGGGCAAGCACCTGGCGCTGAAGAACAACGGCAAGGTCGATGCCTCAAACGGCGACGACATGAGCACGCAGATCATGGTCGGACTGTTGCCGCTTCTGTTTCACCCGACCGCGCTCGACAAGCCGCCGAACGTGGCGGTGGTCGGGTATGGATCGGGCGTGACGATCGGTGCGGTGACGCAGTTCCCCATCGCGCACGCCGACGTCGTCGAGCTAGAGCCGGCCGTGGTCGAGGCCGGTGATCGGTACTTTGCCGAGGTCAGTCACTTGCCCAGCCGCGACCCGCGCGTGCGCGTGATCATCGGCGACGGTCGCAACTTTATGACGCAGTCGGATCAGCCGTACGACGTCATCATCAGCGAGCCGTCAAACCCTTGGATCTCGGGCGTGAGCAACCTGTTTACAACCGACTACTGGAAGCTGGCGCGCAGCCGACTTTCCGACGAGGGCGTGTTCTGCCAGTGGGCGCAGCTTTATGAGCTATCGCAGCCGAACGTAAAGACGCTTCTGCGCAGCTTTGCCAGCGTGTTTCCGTACACCTATGTCTTTGCCGCTGAGCATCGGTCGAGCGATGTGCTGCTGATCGCGTCCAAGCGCCCGCTGCCCTTGGATGTCGAGCGCCTGCGCCGCAACTTCAGCGAGCGCTTTCCCCAGCTTCGCGCCGAGCTTCATCGAGCCGGTGTCGATCAGCCGGAAGAGGTGCTGGCCGATCTTCTGTTGGTGCCCGATGAGCTTTCGGCCTACACCGCTGGAGCGCTGCTGAACACCGACGACAACGCGCTGATCGAGTTTCGTGCGCCGCGCGATCTTTTGGGGTATCTGCGCAACGATCTGACGGTGGCGCGGCCGTACGGCAACGACTGGCCCTACGGTCGCTTCGAGCGCTATCTGGAAAATCACGGCGCGGTGACTGGCCCCGCCGGAAGTCCGCGCGCCGAGTTTTATGGCCGGCTGGGACGAGCGCTCTTGTCACACGGCAAGCGCGAGGCAGCCAAGCGTGTTCTGGCCCGAGCCCGCGGGCTGGGCGGTGGCGCGGCAACCGAGCACTTAAGCGGCCTGCTGACGCTGCTGGAAAAGCATGGACAGAACAGCTTTGAAGAGCCGCTGCATCGTGACTGGGATGGTGAAGACAGCCACTTTGCCGACGGGCTAGGGCCGCTGCGCCTGCCTCCAGCGACGCTGCTTAAGCCCGGCGATGAAGCGCGCATTCGTCGCGATTATGAGTCCGCACTGCGAGCGCTTCGCGAGCGTCGCTTTGCCGCCGGCCTGCGGGCCCTGCGTGACTGGCCGATGGCCTGGGTGGCCGAGATGGGACCGGACCTGCGCTTTTTGATTGGCTATCTGCTGTACAAGCTGGACCTGCACAACGACGCCCGCGATCACTTGGAAGTTCTGGTCGACGACGACGAGCCCGAGCCAAGCGACTGGCTGAAGCAGCATCCGAGCGCGCTTTACTACCTGGGGCGAGCGGAGTTTTTCGACGCCGATCCGCAGACAGGCATCCTGCATCTTGAGCGCTATTTACGAATGCGAGCGCAGCCGCCCACTTCGTCGAAATAAGCGCCGCGAACGAAGGCGGGCTAAGGCTTGATCTGCGAGATGCCGCCGTCGCAGTCTGCGACTGCAGGATCGGACTTGGGCCCGTCGCAGCACTTGTGAACCGTCGAGAAATTGTTGCTGCGCGTGAAGCTGCAGGTCACATCGCCGCTCTTGCAGGTGGTGGTGCTGCCACCGCCGCCGACCATGGTCTTGCAGCAGTTCTCGCTGACCTGCATGGCACCCTCGACGCAGGTGACCGAGTTGAAGGTCTGTGAGCCAAAGTTGCTGAAGGTGATCAGGCTGGGGTCGCTGGGCTCGACCAACTGAATCTGGATCGTGATCGGTTCAAAGATCAGGTTGGCACCCAGCAAGACCCAGTGTCCGGTATCGCTCTGCCCAATTCGATTGTCGGTAGCGACGCGCGGGCCAATGGCGACGCCTTCGATGCGCGCACCCGGCTTGCAGAAGTTGTCGCCCAGCTTGCCCAGCCCCATGACGTACCCGGACTTGGTATGAAAAGTCAGCGCGATGTCGCCGCTCTTATAGACAGCGCCCGTGACGGGAATGGCCGTGCCGCTGGTCGGCTGCAAGCTGCCGGTCAGCGCCCCCGTGCGCAGCGCTTCTTCCAGGTGCAAGGTGCCAGCCAAGTGCAGTCCAGCTGATGGACCGGATGTGATGTCGACCGAAAAGTCCGAGTACTCGCAGAAGCGCGACTCGGGTGTACCGCTCATCATCGACGCTGAACCGCTTTGGCAGCCAACCAGGGAAGTGCTCACGGCCGACGCAAACACGAACGCAGAAACGAAGGAACACGCACGCATGGCTTTCTCCTTGGGGTGGTCGCATCCTGCAGCAACGCAGGGATGCCGAAGTGCTGGGTACGGGCCATTCGCCAGGGCCAAGCCGTCCTTCGCGGACCTGCTCAACCCGGACCCAAGCGCCCGTTGCAAGGAATACGAAGCAGGCAGCGCAGCGGTTCCGCAGCGATCACGAATTCGCAACATGTCGCGCAACTGCGACGGCTAAGTGACGACAACCGGCGTCGGCTGTTTTCTGCGCGGACGCCGCCATGGTCAGCCCGGTGAGTGTGATATAGAGGCGCTTCGATTCTGCGAAAGACTCCTCATGGCGTACATCACCTGGCTGCTTCAGCTCATCCGCAACCCCGAGGCCATCCTCCAGCAAGCTGGCGCGTACGCCATGGTCGTGCTGGCGTTCATCATCTTTGCCGAGACCGGCGCGCTGGTGTTCTTTCTGCCCGGCGACTCGCTGCTGGTGACCGCGGGTCTTTACGCGGCCAAAGGCAGCCTGGATCTGCTGACGATGAACTTGGTTCTGATTCCGATGGCCATCCTCGGCGATGCGCTGTCGTACGTCATCGGCAGCCGCACCGGGCCACACCTGTTTAACCGCCCCAAGTCGCGCTTCTTTAACCCGCAGCACCTGCGCGATGCGCACGCCTTTTATGAAAGGCATGGCGGCAAGGCCATCATCCTCGCGCGCTTTGTGCCAATCCTAAGAACCTTCGTTCCCGTCGTTGCTGGTGCCGCGCAGATGACGTATACGCGCTTCGCCACGTACAACATCGTCGGCGGCGCGGCCTGGGTGGCCTCGATGACTTGCACTGGGTACTTCCTGGGCAGCTTCTTCGAACGCCTGTTCGGGGTCAAAATCGAGCACCACATCGAGAAGGTGATCATCGTCGTGGTGTTCCTGTCGATCCTGCCCGGCATCGTGGGGTACCTGCAGGCTCGACGAGAGCGCACTGCGTCTTCCTCGCAGGCGGGCTAGCGGAGTACACTGGAGGCCATGTCAACGACGGCAAGCGACGAGCTGCTTCTGGTGTTCTGCACATTTCCCAACAGCGACGACGCCGCGCAGGTAGCGCAGCAGCTAGTGGGCGATGGCTTGGTGGCCTGCGTCAACATCTTGCGCGATGTGCGCTCGATCTATTTCTGGCAGGGCGAGATCGTCAACGCCACCGAGGTCTTGTGCCTGATGAAGACGCAGAGCGACAACTACGCTGAGCTGGTGCAGCGCCTCAGCGAGATGCATCCCTATACGGTGCCCGAGATCGTCGGCGTGCGACCCAGCGCAGTGAACGAGCCCTACTTGAAGTGGGTCTTGAGCGAGACCTCAGGTCGATAGCAGGATCGAAGTGCGCAAGACAGCGAAAACCCGCTGACTGCGGCTCACCGTTTGGGCCGAGCCGCGCATAAAGAGAGGCAACCATGAGCGAACCCACGAGTCAGACTCCGCCGTCTTCATCTGCGTCGGCGCAAGCCTCTGAAAGCTTTGCCGACCGTCTATCTATCGGTCTTGCCGGCGAGCGCAAAGCCTTTGCGCTACTGTGCCTGGCGTTTTACACCGCGTTCTTCGGCTTGCTGTCGCTGCTTCTGTGGAATGCGCCCCCAGATCAGCCCGAAGTGCGAGCGTGGTGGGGCTGCTTCGCGGCGATGGCGGCCTGCTATGGTGTCAGCTTCTTTGCGCTGGGCGCTGGCTGGTTCTGGGCCCGCTGGTTCGCCATGGGCCTGGGTTATTCCGGCGTGACCGTCGCGTTTTGGAGCGTCATCACACAGCGCGCCATCGACCCGGTGATCCTGTTTTATGGCGTGACGCACGGCATCATCCTTCTGTTCTTGCAGGGCAAGCAGCTAACGACTGAGTTCGACGCCAAGCCGGGCTGGCGCAAGACGCTGGGCCTGGATGAGCTTGGCGCGCAGCGCGTGCGGGCCACCGTGACGCGAGCCGCTGCGAGCTTGCCGACGCTGATCTTGATCGCGCTGGCTCCGCGCGAAGGGGCCGAGGGCCTGCTGGCCGTGGCGCTGGGCGTGGTCGGCATCTGGGGCCTTCTGCGGGCGCGTACCGTCGGAGTGTTGGCGCTTCTGGCGGCGGCTCCGCTGGCTGTGTTCGCCGCCCTGGGGCATGCGCATCCTGCCTGCTTGTCGGCTCGCGCGGTGCTGGTCTCACCGACGCTGATCCACGTGCTTGCGCTGTCTGCGGGGGTCGTGCTGCTGTCGGCGACCGCGCCGTTTATGCGCCCGATGGCTCGCTTCCTGTCGCGGGCGTAAAGCGCCTGGCTCGACGCATCGTCCAGCACGGCGAACGCTGACCTGCTGCCCCACCTGTTCAACCAAAACCAGAACCGAATCGGCTTTGAGCACCCAAACGGCAAAAGATGCCTCTCTGCTGCCCCTGCTTTCTGCGCGTCGCATCATCGTCTGCGTGGGCTCGGGCGGCGTTGGCAAGACGACCACGTCGGCGACGCTGGCCCTCTTGGCGGCTGTTGTCCTGGGACGACGCGTCTTGGTCTTGACGATCGATCCGGCGCGTCGCTTGGCGGATGCGCTCGGCGTGCGCGCCCTGGGACATGACATCCAGCGCGTCCCCGAAGAAAAGCTCGATGCTGTGGCTCGTCGACGCGGCATCAAGCGCGCACCCGGCGGCACGCTGTCGGCCATGATGCTCGATCAGAAGCGAGCCTTCGACGAGATCGTCGAGCGCTATGCCCGCGATGGCAGCGTGCGCAAGCGCATCTTCGAAAACGGCATCTATCAGCAGATCAGCGCCCGCCTGTCCGGCTCGCACGAGTACGCAGCGATGTCGAAGCTGTACGACCTGGCGCAGGTCAGCCCACCGCCTTTTGATCTGATCGTCCTCGACACGCCTCCGACGGAAAATGCGCTGGATTTTCTCGACGCGCCCGACCGCATCAGCCAGGCCATCGACTCGCCGGCCCTGCAGTGGTTCATCAAGCCCTATCTGCAAGCCGGAAGCTGGAGCCTGCGCTTGGTCGGTGTCGGCGGCGCCTTTGTGCTGCGCGGCCTGTCGCGCTTCGTCGGCTCGCACTTTTTGCAGCAGATGGCCGAGTTCTTCGTCGAATTCAGCGAGGTCACGGCCGGCTTTCGCGAGCGCGCAGAAAAAGTCCGAGCCCTGCTGCGCAAGCCCGATGTCGCCTTTGTGTTGGTCTGCAGCCCCGAGCAGCTATCGGTGGAAGAGGCGCTGTACTTTCACGAGCGCCTGCGCCGGGCCGAGATGCCGCTCGGCGGAGCCGTCGTAAACCGAGTGCATGCCGCAGGTCCATCGCTGCCGGCGGACTTTTCCGACGTGCTGCATCGCCAGCCGGCGCTGCGCGGCTTTGTCCCCGAAGATCTGCGCCACTTGTGCGACGATCTGATTCGCACCTACGACGAACAGCAGACCTTGGCCGCAGCGGATCAGGCGGCCATCGCCGATCTGCGGCGGCATGTCGGTGGGATCTCATCGCCAGAAGGCCCGCTGCCGCTGTGCGCAGTGCCGATGTTTGACAGCGATATTCACGACGCCGAAGGCCTGGCCCGCATCAGCGCGTTTCTGGTCCCGAACGAGCGATTGGCGCCCAAGAATTGAGTGCTTGACATCGCAGATCTGGCGCGACATCGTCCCTGCGCAATGCTCTCCTTGCGCGACTCCCCGTCGCTTCCGTTAGGGGCGCTAGCTGCGCCCATCTTGGCCGTGCTGCCCGCGCACGCCCCTGCGCAGTCGCCTGTGCGCATGTTGACTGCGGATCTTGGCGGGCCCTGCGTCGAGGTGTTCAGCGCCGAGCAAGCGCTGAGCGCGGTACAGCGAGACCGCCCGCTTCTGGTGCTGATTGATCTGTGCAGCGGAGACGGCGGCGAGCGCTGGTTGCGCGGTCTGCGAGACGGCAGCGACGCCACGTTTCGTGCGCTCTCGCCTCTATTGCAGGATGTTCCGCTTTTGGCCTTCATCCCGACCCCGGATCCGGCGCATGCGCGGCGGGTCTATCTGGAAGGCGTCAGCGACGTGCTCTGCCAAGCGCTGGGGCGCGAGGTCTTGTCCAGCAAAGTGCGCGCCTGGCTGCGCCTGGCCGAGCGAGCCCAGCGTCTGCTGGCGCTGCGTGACTTCGCGCATGAAGCGCGGCATCCGATCACCGCCATCGGGGCCGCTGCCCACATGCTGATCTCAGACGGTGTCTTGACGCGCAGCGGCGAAGACGAGCGGCGCAGGCTGAGCCAGACCATCCTGTCGGAGTCCGAGCGCATCGGTCGCATGGTCGAGCACTATCTGGACGCCGATCCGGCACTGCGCATCGGCGATGCTCCGCTGACCGAACAGCCGCTGCACCTGATTCGCGATCTTCTGTCCGTGAACCTAAACAGCGAGCAGCGCCAGCGCGTGATGATGCGGGCCACGGCCGAAATTCCCGAGCTTGCCGTCGAGCCCGATCACCTACGACAGATGCTGCTGAACCTGCTTGAAAACGCGCTGACGGCAACGGCAGAAAAAGGGGATGTCTGCGTCGAGGTATTTGTCGACGCCAGCGGCGCCGCCATCGCCGTACGCGACACCGGCAGCGGCATTCGCCCCGACGATCTGTACCGCATCTTTGAAGACGGCTTTACGACGGCCAGCGAGGCGCAGCAGGCCCAAGGCGGAGGCCGCGGCGGCAGCCATCCCAATCTGGCACTCACGCGGCGCCGGGGTCTGGGGCTGGGCATCACGCAGCGCCTGTGCTTGGCGGCGGGTGGTCGCCTGTCCGTCAGCAGCCAGGCGGGCACGGGCTCGGTCTTTGTGATCTGGCTGCCGCGTCCACTGCGTTAAAAAGCGGTGGCACAGTCAGCCACAGATTCAATGATAGACAGGCAAATCACATATTTTTATTGATTTATATTGATAAATATTCAATCAAATTAATTGATCTGCATAAAAATCATCTTTGGCCCTGACCGCAGCCGCTTTTCCGCCAAATCCTGCGTGTTCAGCAAGCGCTCTATTCGGTGGGCAGCCGCGGTGGACGCGAGGGGTTGCCGAACAGCAAGGCCGCCTGCTCGACACGCCCCGTGATGCTGGGGTCGTAGATCTGATAGCTGTTCCGCCCCACTTCCTTGGAGTGATACAGCGCGATATCGGCCAGTCGCAGAAGCTCTTGCGGCGTTTCGGCATGCAGCGGAAACAGGCTCAGGCCGATGCTGGCTGTGATCGTGTAGCTGCTGCGCTCGCGTTCGAGCAACACCGGCTGACGAATCACTTCCAGAAGGCGCTCGGCCACGCGAGCCGCTTCGCTCACGCCGGTCACCATGGGCAGAAGCAGCGTGAACTCGTCACCGCCCATGCGCCCGATGGTGTCGCCTTCGCGCAGGCTGACGCGGATGCGCTCGGCAATCAGGCGCAGCACGTGATCGCCGACGATGTGGCCGCGCGTGTCGTTGATGCGCTTGAAGAAGTCGAGATCCAAATAGCCCACGGCGACCAGCTGATCGGTGCGCTTTGCTTGCGTCAGCGCTCGCTCGACGCGATCCAAGAACAGCGCGCGATTGGGCAGCTTGGTCAGCGGGTCATAAAACGCCTTCAACTGCAGCTCTTCTTCGGTGCGGCGGCGCTCGGTGATATCGGAAAATGAGACCACGACCCCGTTCGGCCGCTGGCTGGGATCGCGCAGCAGCGGACGTGTGTTGACCGATACCCAGCGCGGCTCGCCATTGGGCGGCCTGATCCCCACGATCACGTCCGAGAGTGGCTGGCCATCCTGCAGCGTCAGGCGGTGCGGCAGCTCTTGCAGGCTAAGCGCTTGTCCCTCGACGTTGCACAGCGTCCAGTTGGCGATGAGGCCTGGATTTTCCCGCAGCTTGCGCAGCTCTTCGAGCGTCACACCCAGCAGGCGCAGAGCGCTCTCGTTGCCGGTGATCAGCTGCGCGTCGCCGTCGAAGATAAGGATGCCTTCTTGCAGCGAAGCCACCACCGTCCGGTACAGCTCTTCGCTATCGCGCAGGGCTCGTTCGGCCTGACGGCGCAGCGTGATGTCGACCACCGTGCCCAGCACGGCAAGCTGGCTGTGGTACGTCGTCAAGCTGGCGTAGATCTCGACCTCGACCTGCTGGCCATCGCGACGCCGCAGCCGCAGCGCATAGGGCGGCAAGCTCTCGCCGGCCATGCGGCGCTGCAGGTTCTGCCAGGCCAGCTCGCGATCGTCGGGCGCGATGATCTCTAGACACGAGGGCATGTCGAGGATCTCTTCGCGCTCGCGACCCAGAAGCTCGGCAAAGCGCGGGTTCACATAGATGAACCGACTGTCTTGGATGACATACACGCCCACCTGTTTCTGCTCGACCAAGTGCCGGAAGCGCTCTTCGGTTTCGCGCAGCTGTCGCTCGATCGTGTACAGCTCGGTGACGTCTTGAATGATCAGCAGCGCTTCTTCCGCGGCCGAGACCACGCGGAAGATCAGATCCGTGGTGTCGCTCAGCGAGCCGGTCGAGTCCGCGTCTCGCGGGTTGTCGATGTGATACGTCAGATGCACCACGCGCTTTTCGCTGCTGGCCTGTTCGATGGCCTGCAAGAGGCGCGGTGCGAAGTCAGGCAGAAGCTCGCGCAGGTTGCGACCGGTGGCGGTCTGCCCGTCGAGCAGCGCATGAAACGGCCCATTGGCGACAAAGTCTTGGATGTTGCCTTTGTGATCGACGCGCACAAAGGTGTCGGGAATCACCGACAAAAGAGCGCGCAAGCGAGCTTCGCTGCGCCGCCGGGCTGTCTCGCTGCGGCGGGTGTGCGTGATGTCGCGGCTGATCGTCACGATGCCGAGCAGGTTGCCGCCGTGATCGCGCACCGCTGTGATGTCCGAGTCGAGGAGGATCTCTTCGCCGAGGCGATCGTAGATCGTCATCTCGCCGCGCCAGGCGCCATGCTGGGTCAACGCGCCGCGGATGCCGTGCATATCGTTGACCGGCTGCACGAACTCTTCAAACGACCGGTTCAGCACCTCGCTGGCTCGCCACTTGGCAACGCGCTCTGCCGCGGGGTTCCAAGCGACGATTCGCCCGCCGCTGTCGAGAATGACCACGATGTCGTTTGAGTTGTGGAAGAGCATTCCACTTTGCGCGATCGTCGACTTGGCCGGTTGCTTGGTGATTCCGTTTGTTGCAAGGCTCGTCGCGCGGTGAACAAGGGCATAGCCTAGCTCGCGCTTGGCGCCACCTGACGACGCTTCATGCGACTTGACGCTGCCGTCGCTGGCAGGAGGCACGATGTTGCCGGCCGCTTCGCTGCCTGCTTCGTCTTCGCAGATCGCGCTGGCGGTGACATGCACATCGACATCACGCCCGCTCTTGTGCCGCAGCTTCATCTCGCCGCGCCAAATTTCACCGACGGGCAGCGTGCGCAGCGGCGCGAACGTTCGGTCGTGAAAGAACAAGTTCTTGGTGAGCAAGAGCCCCAGTCGGTGCCCAATGGCCTCGCTGGACGTCCAGCCATAAAGCTGCTCGGCTGCAGGACTCCAGTACGTCACCCGCAGCTCAAGATCCACTGCAATCACGGCGTCGGCCAGCGCTTGCAGCAGCCGTGTCTCAAAGGATGCAGCTGCCATCAAGAACTTCTCACGGTGCATCTCACTATAGCGTGTTTCTCCGAGGTCAGATTCGACAAACTCCGACGCGCTTCACTGCGTACCTTGTGGCTGAAGTATCGAGATCTGCGCAGCTTCTTCTCGGTGCTGTCGTGTGTGGCGCTGCATGCGCGCATCGGACGTTGACAGCGAAGGCAGAGCGAGGATGATGCCGACCCATGAGCACTTCCATGGCCACTCCATCGACGGGCGGCGCCGAGAAAGCAGCCCACGCATCGTCGCCAGACTGCATCTTCTGCAAGATCGCCAGCCAGCGGATCCCTGCCCCGTTATTATACCGAGACGATGTCTGCGTCGCTTTTCGCGATATCCATCCACAGTCACCTACGCATATATTAGTAATTCCTCACGCGCATATTGCTGACGTTCTGGAAGCATCGGCGCAGGGCGAGAGCCGTGCCGAGCCGCTTCTGGGACGCCTGCTGCGCGTCGGGGCCCAGGTGGCGGCGCAAGCGGGCCTAGCCGAGTCTGGCTTTCGCTTCGTCATCAACACGGGTGCCGATGGTGGTCAGTCGGTATTCCATCTGCACCTGCATGTCCTGGGTGGCCGCCAGCTAGGCTGGCCCCCTGGCTAAGCGAGTGCGGCAGAGCGTGATTCGCGCTTGACACGACCGCAGCCACATCGGGGATAGTGCCGCCATGAGCTCGCGTATTGCCAAGATTCTCGTCGGAGCGCTGCTTGTGGGCAGCATGAGCTGCGCTGCCTCGCGCCCCAAAGACAGCCCGCTTCCCCTGGCCCCGTCGCCCTCGCAGCCTCGCGACGCCGAGTCGACGGCGACCAGCGCAGCCGAGGCAAAGGCCGGAACGACGCTTGCGCAGCTTCTGGTCGGCAACCCCAGCGTGACCACGTGGGACGGCAAGCCGGCCTCGCTGAAGTCACTGTCAGGCTCGGTGACGGTGCTGTTCCTATGGTCGGCGGACTGCAAGACGTGTGCGCGCAAGCTGTCGCAGCTACAAGCCCTGCGGCAGCGCCAAGGCGACCAGGATGGAGTGCGCATCCTCGCCATCAACACCGACTCGGCGGCCAAGCTGACCGCGGCCAAGGATCTGGCGGCGTCGCTGTCCTTGTCGCTGCCGCTTCTGCGCGATGATCAGCATCAGGTGCGCTGCCGCCTGCGACAGCTGTTTGGCGCCGAGTTCTTTCCGCATGCTACCGAGGCCTCGGCCCGCCTTGATGTCGTGCCGCTGCCGCTTCTGGCCATCGTCGGCCCCGGCGAAAAAGTCTGGGGCGAGGTGCCAAACAACGAAAACGAGAACGAGTCGGCCTTTGTCGCCGCGAAGCAGCTATTGATCGAACAGGCTCTGCGCGGTCAGCTTCCCGAGCGAAAGCCGGCCATGCACGTGCGCGGCGAAGCCAACCTCGACAACGGCTTGCAGCTGTTCTTTCCCGCGATGAGCGACGAACAAATCGATGCCGAGCTGCCCAAGGTTGAAGAGCAGATCCAGCAGGCCTATCCCCGCCTGCCGCGCGCCCAGCGCGAGCGCATGCTGCACCAAGCCGTCGAAGCCATGCGGCGCGGCGGCCGCGTGCTCTTGGTGCCGTAAAGCAGGTGGCGGCGACGCGAGCGACTAGAAGCGAGCCTGCAGCGTAAAGTTAAAGCCCAGGCGATGCGGGAACTCGAACTCGCGACGCTTGAGCAGCGTGTTGGGATCGCTGACCAAGCGCGTGCCATTGGGATCGTACTGGTAATACGCCTCGGCGATGACCGCGAAGTATTCCAGAAAATCTTGGCGCGCCTGCAGCTTGCCGGCATAGGCGGGCAGCGCGTCAGAGCCCGACGGCAAAATCACGACATCGCCTTGGTTGCGTACGACCAGGACGGCCGCGCTGCTGTCGATGGGGTTCAGTCCGCCGTCGGGTGGCCGATAGGACGCGGGTCGATCGATACCGACGGTCAAGCCGACGGTGGTACCCGCCCGTTCGAAGAAGTAATCGACGCCAAGCGCCGCAAACAGGTCAGGGTTCGCCGTCGCACCTTCGGGGAAGTCTTGGAACGGCACCAAGCTCGGCTGGTTTAGCAGCAGGAACTGCATCGAGCGGTACGTCGCATCCAAGCGCAGGCGCACGTGGCCGTACTGCAGGCGCAGGTTGATGTCACCGGCCAGGCCCATCTGGATGCGGCTCGACTCGGCCACGCCGGGGTCCTCTAGCGTCGTGCCTTCGACGGTGAATTCCGACATCAGCAGCCACGAAAGCCCCGGCCGATACAGCGGCTTGGTGAAATAGCGCGCCGCGCTGTTCCAGTCGCTGCGATACAGCGCCGTATCAGCGGACATGCTCGGCGGCAGGCCATCGAACAGCGAGACCTGGAACGAGGCCCCAAACGTCTGCACCGGGACCCTCTGCGACAGGATGCGCGGGATGGTGCCGCGATCGAAGAAGCCGCCGTTGGCCTCGATGCGGAAGTGACCCGGCCACGGATCGATGCCCGCCCCGCCGAGCAAGCCATAGACCGAGTGAAGCTCTTGATCTTGGTCATAGCGCAGGACGCTGGTCTTGGCGCCGAGGTACGCGTACCAGCGATCGTCGGCGATCTGCAGGCGTAGACCTGGTACCGGCGGCGTCGGCGGCGGGTTGATGTTCGTCGGAATATCGGGGTTGGACTTGAAAAAGATCGGCGAGCCGCCCCAGGACAGGCGCCACGAATAACCCAAGCGCATGCGGTCCGAGTTCAGCGGAAAAGCCGTCAGCGACACGTTCAGTCGGCGCTGCCGCGTCGGATCGAAGAAATAGTTGATCTTGATGTAGCTGCCGTCGTCGATCGACGACAGGTTGACGTCTGAGAACTGCAAGAGGCGCAGGACGTACGCACCTTCGGCTTCCCATCCTTGGCGCTGGATCGACTTATAAAGGACGATGTGCGTCAGGCTTTCGTAACCGGTGAAGCGCGTGTCGTAGTTGTCGAAAAACAACACGCCAAGCTGGTTCGGTCGATCGAAACGCCAGCCCGGCACAGGCGGGTTTGTCTCGCCCGGCTGTGCCAGTACGTTTTCGTTGGTCAGCGTCAGGTTTAGGCGGGTATCGACAAAGTCGCTGGCCTGCGCCCCCCGCGGAACCACGACCGGCAACAGCGCGACAGAGACCATCCCGAACAGCCCAAGGCCAAGCGTGCGCATCCAGCACTCCGTATCTGAAAACAGGTGACGTTTCGTACCATAAAAACGCCTCGGAGTGGTGAGCTATCCCGGCGGGATCCTTGAAAAAATCAGTCCCGAAAGCCGGTGCCCATGCTGCGGCGCGTCCTACTGTGCGGGGGGCAGCGGAGCGCCCAAGCGAGCCAAGAGCTCTCCGCTTATGGCGTCGAGTGCCGCCGTCACAATGCGGGCGATGACTTGCGCCGGGGGCTCTGTCGGGTAGTACGTCGAGGGCGGAATGCTCAGGCTGCGATCGAGCAGCGGTCGACCGTCGAGCAGCAAGACGACGTGCAGCCGACCGCTGATGGTGCGTGCGCCAAACGGACCGAAGCCATCCACCAGCGTGTCGAAGCGCGCCATCAGCGTATGACGAGCCCCCAAGCGCAGAGACTGCGTAAGAGCGTCCAATCCACCGACCAAGCCGGTCAAGCGACTGCCGACGGCTGGATAGCGCATGCGGTTTTGCAGATACGCGAGGATGGTCTGCTGCGCCGCTGCTCCAGCGCCCAGGAAAGCCGGTGGCAGCGACGACAGGGGTTCACCGACTACGTGAACTGCGATGCGTGGACGCGGAATGATCCGCTCGGTCACGGCCGGCGAAGCGGGCGGCTCGCTCGTCGGGGAAGGCGGCGGGTTCGTCGCTGGTGGGGTGACTGCTGGCGGGTCGAGGCGAGCGGGCTGGCTGGTCTCGGGTGGCTTGGTCTTGTCTTTGCCCGGTGTAGCGACGGCGACAGCCACAGGCGTCGAAGGGGAAGAAACAGCCGTCGATGCCGGCACGATACCGGGCCGCACCGTCGGTCGCTTACGAACATCCGCTGTCGCGCTGCCAGTCGGTACCTTTGTTGGGGAAGCGCTGGCTGCAGGGCCGGCTCCGTCGGGTGAAACCGAAGCGGCAGTCGGCGGAGGTGGCGGGACCGCGTTCTGTGCGGCTGCACCGACACCAGGGCCGCTCGACCCCGCGTCGGCCACGATGCGCGGCCGTAGCGTTTCCAGGGCGGCATAGGCCAGATCGTCCAAGTGCTCCATATCGCCCAGAGCCTGCGCGCTGTGGCCTCGCCACTGCAGAATCAGACGCAGCCTGCCGACGCCGGCCTCCTCGATACGACCGCTCATCGCCGAGTCCGCTTCGCCGCGCACGCTGGCTACGCCGCCCCCCACCGTCAGCAGCCGCGCGTCCAGCCCAGCCTCGTTCAGCACTGAGCGCACGGTACGCGCCATCTCGTTCCCCAGGCCGGGAAACGAACTGGGCGCAGCAATCGGCCCGATATAGATCGGCGATCGGCGCGTCGGGAATGGCGCGCCAGGTAGGCTGGGTCTGGCCGCTTCTTTCGTCGAGGAAACCGCCGCTGCGTGCTCGCCACGACCCGCTGCATGGGCAGATCGAGCGCCCGTCATGCTGATACAGCTCAGCAGCACACACAGGCGCAACAGACAGACGGAGCTACGCATTCAGAAGACAAGCAAACCGGCAAGCCTCTCACGTGTCAAGCATCAGACCAGCCGGCTCGCCACGTCGCACCCACCGCCGCGCCACGCGCACTGGCAAGGCTCCCCGGCGCTGGCCATCCGACGGAGAAGCGAGGCGACTCTGCGGCCGTCGACGCGGCTTGACAGCACAGACCTGTATCCGGCATGTTGCGACGTATGGTGCAGAACGTTTCTCGGGGTCGCGTTGCTCGCTGGGTGTTGGTTGGAGCGGCAGGTTGGGGGTTGCCGCTGATGATGGCAGGGGCCCCGATGACCGGCTGCGGTCCATCGGCGTCGTCTAGCGTGCAGCGCCCCGGACCGATTGGTGAATCGACGACCTCTCGCGTTCGCTCGTTTTCTGATTCTCGTCCGATTACGTCGCTGGCTGCGGCATCGGGCCTGGTCTGGGCCGGTACGCCGCGTGGCCTGATCCGCTGGTCGATGTCGTCTGAGACGCCGACCCCGACGCTCTTGACCACCATCGACGGACTGCCCGCCGACAAGATCGCTTCGCTTTCTCTCGATGACAAAGGTGGTGTCTGGGTGACCACGCCCAAGGGTGTGGCGCGCTACACCGGGGGAAGCTGGACCAACTATCCCCGCCCGCCCGTCGGTGATCTGATCGCTGGCATCGTCGCATCCCCAGATGGCGAAAGCGCCTGGGTGGGAGGCAGCGATGCCCTGGCCTTCCTGCGCGACGGCCAGTGGGAACGGTATGCATCCGGCACGACGGTCACCGCGATGGCGGGCGACGGCCGCGGCGGGGTCTGGATCGGCACCAGCGGCAAGGGCATCCTGCGCGTAGTCAAAGACGATCTATTGACCTTTGGACTGGGAGAAGGCAACGACATCGACAACGTGCGCGCCATGGTGGCGGACAATGCCGGTGCGCTGCTCGCCGTCGGTGAAGGCCCAGGGGGTCAGCGCGTCGCGTTCTATGACGGCAACCGCTTCTGGTCGTACAAAGTGCAGGTCCCCGGAAACGGCGTCATCGAGTGGGTGCAGCGCGTCGGCAATGACCTGTACTTGGGCGCTGGCACGGCAGTCTGGTCGATGAAGCGCCTGTCGACTAGCGGCCGGGCAGCCGGCCCCCTGCGCTTTGATTTCAGCGGCACGGGATCGATGGGGGCCCCCAAGGCGCAGCCGCTCAAGAGCTTAAAGCCCGCCGATGAGAAGCCTGCGGCGGCCGCTCCAGCAACACCTGCTCCGACGGCAGCACCGCCTCCGGCGGCCCCGGTGGCTCCCGCGAAAGAGGCGCCTGCCAAGGGAAAAAAGGGAAAGACCAAGACCGGCTGGTTGCAGTCACCAAGCGACGCGTCCCAGCCCAAGATGGCCGCTGCCCAGGTTGACGACGAGGCGCCACCGCGCCCGGTGCGTACGTGGCTGGTGGCCGGTCCGGGGGGCAGCGGTTCGCCACCGATCTTTGACTCTGAACAGATCGATCTGCGCCTGCCCGATGGCGTAACCACGGTGGCATCCGACGGAGAAGCGCTGTACGTCGGGACACGTTTCCTTGGCGTTTCGCGCATCACGCGCGGCAAGCAGACCCCGCTGCGTCTGTTCGATCTGACGGCAGCGGCCGAGCGCCTGACCATTGCCTGCGCCAGCAACAACGACTGCTATGTCGCGACGGGTGGCACGACCGCGTGGCGCTTTGACGGACAGACGTTTGAGGTCAGCGAGGTCGACCCTGAAAAGGGCTCGCACGTGCTGGCCGTGGTGCGCGATCCGACGGGAGCCGTCATTGCATTGCATCGCGGCGCGTCAAGCAAGGAAGTCCGCATCTCGCGCGTGGGTACCAATGGCAAGTGGTCGCCCGTCGGCGTGACATCGCTGGAAGTGCCGTCGGGAGTGCCGGATCTATCGTTCGCTAGCTTCTCGCCGCGCGGTCAGCTTTGGGTGGGTCTGCGCTATGTCGATAAAGATCAGGATGCACGCGCATTCGGCGCTGCCGAAGTCGCCGTCGACGATGGCCGCGTCATCTACTATCGCCAGAGGCCGCAGGGGGTCACCAAGAATGTCTCGCAGGGCGTCAATATCCCCATCGACGTGACCGCTATCGCATGGAAGGGGCCCGACGAAGCATGGCTGGCCTCACGCAGCGGCGCGGTCCGTCTGCAGAACAGCAAGACCGTCAAGACCTTCACCGAAAACGATGGCCTAGAGTCCGAGCTTGTCCACGATGTCGTCGAAGGGCTCGGCGGCAACATCTGGATCGCCACCAGCCGCGGCATCGGCGTCTGGGACGGCCAGCGCTGGAGCTTCCCCAAGGCCATGCCGTACAACGCCAAGGCCACCGCCCTGGCTCGCGATCCCGATAGCCGCGTGTGGATCGGCACCGACAAAGGCGTGTACGAAGTCGTCAACGAAAAGCAGTTCACGTACATCAGCAGCCGCTCGGGCTTGCTCGATGACAAGGTCTTGAACCTGGGCATCGACGTGCGCGGTCGCGTCTGGGTGCTGACCGAAAAAGGCATCTCGGTCATCGAAGGCGCGCAGGCCAGCAAGTAACCCAGACCGTGCAGTGAACCGTCCCGGTTGTGCTGGGACGAAAGAGCCATCCCCCACCCGTGCGGTCCCGCGCCGATGAGTGGGGGATTTGCTTTTTGGCGCCTGGCTAAAGCAGCGGGGTCGGCGGCTGCGCGATCGATAGCTCCACCACCATGCGGGCCACAAGCTCGTCGTAGAGCGCCTTTAGCTCGGCCTCGGTGCGCACGCTGCCGTGTAGGCGTCCACCCGCGCTCATGCCATGGCCCCCGGCGGTCCCCTTGCTGCCAACGACGCGACGAATTAGCTCGCCAGCATGCGACGCCTCGTCCTCGCTGCGGATCGACAGAAACACCTGGCCTTCGTGCTCACCGACGCAGATGCAGTACCGAGCGTGCTCATAGGCCAGCATCAGCTCGGCGATTTCGGCAACTAAGTCCGGGTACGGCACGCTGCCCAGGTTGATGGCCAACAGGTCGCCCCAGCAGATGGCCATGCGACAGGCGCGATCGAGCGCCGCAAAGTGTTCGCGGCTGAGCTTGGGGTTGGTGATGGCGTACAGCTTGGCGTGATCAGCCAGCGCGTTCAGCTCTAGATACGCCTGCCGCTCGTGCGGGCCACACTCGCGCCCAAGGTCGCGCGTCTCGGTCTTGACACCGTACAGAAACGCCGTGGCCAGCTCAGGCGTCCACGGGATGCCGGCCTCTTTTAGATACGTCCAGACAATCGTGCAGGAAGCGCCAAACTCGGGCCGGATATCGCACCACGACACCTGCTGTGAGAGCGGCCGCAGCGGGTGATGGTCGATCACGATATCGGGCAGTCGGCTCAGCGGCAGCGAGTTGTTGCCCGTGCCCGGCTGTGTATCGAGCAGCGCAACGATCGAGTAGCTGCTCAGGTCCAGGCTCTCAAGCGGGCGCAGGTCGAAGCCCAGCTCGCGCACCATGGCGCGGTTTTCGGCGCGGCCGATGATCCCGGCCATACCGACGGTGCAGACCATGCCTTCGCGCTCAAGCAGCTTGGACAGACCCAAGGCCGCTGCCAGCGAGTCGGGATCTGGATTGTCGTGGGGCAGCAACAGCGCACGCGGTCCCAAGCTGCGCGCTCGCTCGCGGACCATCGTCAGAGCTGCACCCAAGTGAAAACCCATTTTGGATGACGGTATCGTGCCTCGCCGCCCAAGTAAAGCAGGCCCATCGTCCGGTCATGGAACGATGGTTCGGAAAATGATGGTTCGGAGTCCGTCCGCGGTGCTTGACGAGACCTTTCCCGCCGCGCACGATGTGCGCCGTTTTCACACAGAAGTCGGAATCCAGAACCAACGATACGAACGGAATGAGGACCCAATGAGTCGAGCACCACTGCGGATTGTCGGGCTGTTGTTTGCGCTGCTTGGAATGGCTGCGTCCTGTGCAACGCCGGGACAAGAGAGCCTTGAAGACCTTACGAAAAAGGACACTCCGTGTAGCTGCACCGTCGGCGCACGGCGCTGTCGCGGCGGTCAGATCCAAGTCTGCGAGCAGCAGTCGGCCACCTGCGCCGAGTGGGGTCCCATCGTCGGCTGCCCCGGTGTCGTCATGTGCCGCGACAGCGAAAGCTGCGACGTCGACTGCAACGGCAAGGACCAGTGCGCGGCCGGTATCTCGCGCTGCGCGGACGACTCGACCGCCGAGATCTGCCGCATCGGTCAAAGCGGCTGCCTAGAGTGGTCGCGTCAGTCCTGCCAGAACAAGAACTTCTGCGATCCGCGTGGCGGGCAGTGCGTGCCGGCCGTGCCCTGTGATGGCGAGTGCCCCAAGGGCTTTGGCTGCCAGAACTCAGGCATCTGCTCGGGCGGGCGTCCCGATGACATCGTGGTCAACGTCAAGACCGTGCAGGTCAGCGGCAAGGTGACGCTGAACGGCAAGGATCCCGAAGCCACCGCCGACTGCAGCGAGACGCGGAACCCGTATGAGCGCAAGGCCCAGGTGCAGTTCGTCGAGATCAACAAGGGATACACCTTCACCTTCGGCACGCGCTGCCAAGAGGCCGGCTATGACTTCGGCGGCACGCTGTATCCCGGTACCTATCGCGTCACCGTCAGCCGCGGTAGCTCGTACCAGACCAGCAACCTGCCCTCCACCGGCTTTGTTGCCAACGCCATGCTCACCGTCGCTGCCGACCTCACCGGCCAGGTCTTTGATGTCAAGACCGTCCAGCTTGGCGGCAAGGTCACTTTGAACGGCAAAGACCCCGAAGTCACCAGCGATTGCAGCGGCACCCGCAATCCCTATGAGCGAAAAGCACAGGTTCAGTTCGTCGAGACCAGCAAGGGTTATACGTTCACATACGGACCTCGCTGCCTGGACACCGGCTTTGAGTTCAGCGGCATGATCTTCCCCGGCACCTATCGCGTCACCGTCAGCCGCGGTAGCTCGTACCAGACCAGCAACCTGCCCT
>CAZKOY010000011.1:10497-33538 GCA_964554495.1 uncultured Myxococcales bacterium | reverse complement strand
ACCTATCGCGTCACCGTCAGCCGCGGTAGCTCGTACCAGACCAGCAACCTGCCCTCCACCGGCTTTGTTGCAACGGGCGCTCTAACCGTCGCTGCGGACCTGAGCGGACAGGTCTTTGATGTCCGCACGATTCAAGTCCTGGGCAAGGTGACGCTAAACGGCAAGGACCCGGAAGTGACAACGGACTGCAGCGCGACTCGCAATCCCTATGAGCGCAAGGTCCAGGTGCAGTTTGTCGAGGCCAGCAAGGGTTATACGTTCACGTACGGATCTCGCTGCGTGGACTCGGGATTTGAATTCAGCGGCGCGCTGTATCCCGGCACCTATCAGGTGCTGGTCAGCCGCGGAAGCTCGTACCAGACCAGCAACCTGCCTTCCGCGGCATACATCGCGACGAGCGGCCTCGCGATCAGCGCCGACCTGATGGGCCAAGTATTCGACGTCAAGACGCTGCGCGTAGCCGGCCGCGTGACGCTCAACGGCAAGGATCCCGAGGTGACGATGGACTGCAGCGACACGCGCAATCCCTATGAGCGCAAGGCTCAGGTGCGGCTCAACGACGCGGTGCGCGGCTATACGTTCACGTTTGGTTCGCTGTGCATAGACAGCGACTGGACGTTTGAAGGGCAGATCTACCCCGGCACGTATCAGATTACAGCCAGCCGCGGTAGCTCGTACCAGACCAGCAACCTGCCCTCGACGGGCTACGTGATGATCGAGCGCGTGCAGCTTCCCTAAGCCCGCAGCCGTGTCGGCTGCAACAAACGACCGGCCATGAAAGACCTGCCATGAACACGAAGTCCCTGCTTCGCACTCTGGGCCTGCCTGTCGGCGCGCTGCTCGGCGTTGGCGCGCTGGCCGCGGCGCTGCCGTCCTGCACCGGCCCCAACCACAACAATGGACAGAACGACGTCCTCGATTTGGCCGTGCCCGAGCCGGATCTAGCCGACCCACGCGGCGCCATCTGCATCGACCCGGTGAAAAAGACCATCGATGATACCGGCGGTCGTTTGACTGTCGGTGATGGGGCCCAGTCGCTCTTGGCTGGTACCAGCGTGCTCGTGCCGCCAGGAGCGCTGGCCACGCCAACCGTCCTGGGCATCACCTGCGGACGCGAGCTTGCGACGGGCAGCATGGAACAGGCCATAGGCCCTAGCGCCCGCTTCTTGCCGCTGTCGCAGATCTTGCTGTCGACGGTGACGATCACGCTGCCGTACAACCCCAGCCTGATTCCCGAGACCGAAAGACCACGCGTCGCGGTGCTGCGCGGCACCATGCGCGACTTCATTCCCGACGGTGAGCTGATCGTCGACCGCGCGACCAAGACGGTCACCTTCGACACCGCCGAGTTCGGCGACTTCCAGGTCATCGGCAAAAAGGCGAGCAATCCTCCGGGTGGCAGCGGCGGGGTCGACATCTTGTTTGTCGTCGACAACTCGCCCTCCATGGCTCCCAAGCAGCGGGCTCTCGCGGCGGGAATCGGCGCCCTCATCCGCAAGCTCGATCAGACGGATGTCAGCTATCACATCGGCGTGGTCAGCACCGATGTCGGCACCAACACGGCCCCCGGCACCCCGTGGGGAGGCAGCATTGGTGCCTGCGATAGCTACGCGGGCGATGACGGTGCCCTGCAAGCGCAGGCCTGCACGGGGCGCAGCTTGCCGACGGTGGACTCACGAGCAGCATGCGCGGCGCAGTGCCCCGACGCGAAGTTTGTTCCCACCGATGGCAACCGCTTTATTTGGCGCGATGGCGGCAAGACCAACGTGCCAGCCGATCTGAAGCTCGATCCGGGCAGCGGCAAGATGATCGACTTCGGTCCCGAAAATGCTCTGAAGTGCATCGCGGTGCTCGGCGACGGCGGCTGCGGCATCGAAAGCCCGCTGGATGCGACGCGACGCGCGCTCGACGGACACCGCGCCGAAAATAGCGGCTTCCTGCGCAAGGACTCGCTGTTGGCCGTGGTCTATCTGACCGATGAAGACGACTGCTCGGTGCAGCTTGCGCGCCGCAACGAAAACAACCCAGCGACCCGCGACTGCGCAGCGCCAGACCAAAATGCTTCGTTCGACTGCTACAACCTGGACTATCGCTGCCTGGCGCGCAGCCTGCGCTGCGATGAGCCCATGAACACCATGGGTCAGAAGACCAACTGCAAAGAGCGCGTCGACAACTACCTGGAATCGGTGAGCAAATTCAGCGGCTTCCTGAAGTCACTGCGTCCCGCGGAAAAGCTCATGGTCAGCGGCATCTGGACGCGCCCCGCCATTGAAGAAGGCGGCAAGGTCATAATCAGTCGCGCGGGCGGTGGCACCACGTCGCCGTCCCTCAACCGTGCCGGGGGCGCAGACGCAAGCTGTTACAACGCGGGCACCATCACCGTCATCGGCCAAGCCCAGCGCCGCCTGACCAGCTTTGCCAAGAGCTTTGCCGGCAGCCGCGAGTACAGCATCTGCGACATCGACAACTACGGCAGCGCGCTGTCCGAGATCGCGCAGACCATCGTCGACCGCATCAAGAAATAAGCGGCCTTCTGGGCGGCGCGGCTCGGGCGAAGTGGCCGCGCAGTGGGGGGAATGTTCTCGTCGGAGCCGTCGGTAAGCCGGGTTCTGTTCCGCTGCCGTCCCGCCTTCGCCGATGGTGACATCGACGAGGCGCTGGGCAGAGGTGGCGGTCATTCATCTAGGCCGCCAATTACTCGGCGGCTCAAGCAACCTACCTGAGAGCCCCGCCTGCGACGGCTCTTTCGAGCGTATCGCCGACGGGCGAGCGGGCCGCCCTGACTCTCGACTTGGTCTTGCTTCGGATGGGGTTTTCCATGCGGAGGCTGTTACCAGCTTCCCGGTGCGCTCTTACCGCACCTTTTCACCCTTACCTTTCGCCGCCTTGCAAGCAAGACAGCGACGGGCGGTATGTTTTCTGTGGCACTTTCCTGCGAGTCACCTCGACCGGCCGTTAGCCGGCATCCTGCCCTGTGAAGCCCGGACTTTCCTCCCGCGCCTCCGACGAATCGGCTGCGCCGACGACCACCTCTTCGACTCCGACGAGAACCGCGGCAGGGTAATCGACTCGGCCAAGCGATACAAGCCCGGCTCGCCCACAGTCTTGTGATCCTGGCGCGGCGCTTGTCGATAGAATGAGGACCCGATTTCAAGCGACGGAGAGCGGATGACGCGCGTGCTTTCAGAACTGATCGAGCTATTGGCCCTGGAGCGCATCGAAGAGAACCTGTTTCGCGGGCAGAGCCAAGACCTGGGCTGGGGCCAAGTCTTCGGCGGACAAGTGCTGGGCCAAGCGCTGAGTGCGGCGGTGCAGACCGTGGATCCCCAGCGCCATGTTCACTCGCTGCATGCCTATTTCTTGCGGCCGGGCGATGCCAAGCGGCCCATCGTGTATTCCGTCGATCGCTTGCGTGACGGGGGCAGCTTTTCGACGCGGCGCGTGGTGGCCGTGCAGGGCGGGCAGCCGATCTTCAACCTCGCTGCGTCGTTTCACCTCGACGAGCCAGGGCTCGATCATGCCGATGCCATGCCTGCTTCCGTCGGTCCCGACGGCCTTCTGTCCGAGCTTGAGCTGTGGCAGAAGTACGCGCAGCGCCTACCCGAAGGCGCCCGCAGCCGGGCCCTGGCCGAGCGTCCGATCGAGCTTCGCCCCGTCGAGCCCATCGATCCGTTTGCCCCGCACAAGAGCAGCGCATCACACGCCGTGTGGCTACGCGCCGCCGGCCCCCTGCCCGACGATCCGGCGCTGCATCGCTACTTGCTCGCCTACTGCTCAGACTTTGCGTTTGTTCCGACGGCGATGCGGCCACATGGCAAGACCTGGATCGATCCGCGCATGCAAGTGGCCAGCTTGGATCACGTGATGTGGTTCCACCGTCCGTTCCGTATGGACGACTGGCTGCTGCACGTCATGCACAGCCCATCCGCCTCAGGAGCACGCGGGCTGGTGCGCGGCAGCATCTTTTCGCGCGACGGACGCCTCGTTGCCTCGACCGGGCAAGAGGGCCTGATCCGCGAGCGAACGCGACCGCGCTCATAAGCGGTCCGCGCCCGACCGATACCGCTACTTCTTCGGCTGAAGCTGCGCGTCGCGGATGGCTCGCCACTCTTCTTCGTACGTGCTCAGGCGCTCAATCACGATGTCGAGGTTGCGATCGTTCATTTCGTTCTTTTCGGTGCGCCCCATGTCGGCCATCTGCCGCGCGATCTCGCCGAGCTGATCGCACAGCATTGTCATCGTCGCCGGATCGACCGTACGACGATCCTTGCCGGCGAACTTCTGGCGGTACTCTTCAAACACCTCGTTGGCCGCACCGCCGAGCATGCCCATGATGTCGGCAAGTGGCACCGCTTGCCGCGCCTTGCGGATCTCGGCTAGCTCTTGCTCGTTGTGCTTGAGCGCCTGTTCGACGATGCCGATGTTGTTGCGGTTGTTCTCGGCGGTGGTGCCAGACAAGCGCAGCTCACGCATCTGGCCGCGAATTCGCCGCAGGTTCTCGACGACGCGCTGCAGCAGCGCAGGGCGACGCGTGATGCGGCTCTTTTCGACGAAGTGTTTGTCGTAGATGGCGAACTGCGCATTCGCTAGCTCCGCCAAGCGGCTGGCTCGCTCTTCCGGCGAGCCTTCACTCTGCGAGCGCTCGATCTGCTTCACCTCTTCTGCGTACTGCTCGATCACCTTCGACACCAGGTCGGCGTCGGCTTGATACGAGGTGTTCGCTTTCAGCGACAGAATCACGCTCATGCGCTGGCGGATCGTGCGCAGATCTTCGACCATCTCTTTCAGCAGCCCCAGGTCGCGCGTCGACCGCGACTGCCCAGCGAAGTGGCGCTGATAGCGCGCGAACGCAAAGTTGGCCTGCGCTGCCAGCCGCGCGAATTCGACGGCCTCGGGGCCACCGGACTTAGCTTCGACGATGGCGCGCCGCTCGGTCTCGTACATGGAAAGCTGGCTGCGCGCTTGCTCAAGCAGCTGTGTGCGCTTGTCCCCCGCCGAAGCTGGCAGCTTTTCAAGGTCGCTAATCGCGCTGCGCAAGCGAGCCAGAAGCTCATCCAAAAGGTTCAGGTCGCGCGTCGCTCGCGCTTGCCCCGAGAAGTCTGCGTCATAGCGAGCCGTGGTCTCAGTCAGCTCGCGTTCGAGGGTCTCAAGAGTTCGGTTGGCCATGGCGCCTAAGGATACGCGGGACGGGTCCCGGTAAGAAGCGGGTTGCAGGATGTGAAATGGGAAGAGGGCGTCGGCGTGTCGTCAATGGGCTACTTGCTGCCCTTGCCTTTGCCCTTTTTTTTGCCGCTTTTGTCATCCGCCTTCTTGGCGGCTTTTTCAGCCTCAAGTTTGACGACGGGTGGCTCGGCATCTTTGCTGCCGTCGACGGTCAGCTTGGCAGGGACATAGCCAGCAAGACGCAGCTCGATCTCGATCTGACCAGTCTCTGGCGGCTGCTCGCTTCGGAACGGCGTGTGCCCTTCGAGTTTGTTGCCTGCGACGCGATAGATCTCAGCGCCGCTGGGCTCGCTTTCGATGTGCCACTTGACCAGTGCGGGCTTGCTGGGCTGCGGCGGCTTGTCAGGGGTCGTCGTCGCAGCGCCGCTCGTCGCTGGGCCGCTGCTGCCTTGCGGAACCATCGGCTGTGGCTGCGGCTTTTTCGCCTGCATGCGCATCTGATAGAACACGATGCCGCCCATCGCCAAGAGGCCGATGATCAGGCTCATCACCAAGATCAAAGGCCACCGTCTCTTGCGCGTCTGCGCCGCTGGGATCGGCGGCACGCTGTCGGACACCACCGTCGCGGATTCGTTCACCGACAGCGCAGGCTGTGACGTCGGTGCTGGCACCGCCTGCACAACGCCGGTCGCAGTTGCCCCGATCCGCTCTAGCTCTTTGGCCACCTCGGCCATCGACGGACGCTCGGTGCGGTTCTTGGCCAACATGCGGTGGACCAGCTTGACCAGCGGGTCCGGCAGCGAGCGATCCGCTTCCCCAAGCGGCGGCGGCTGCATATAGATGTGCATGGCCATCAGCTCGCCGGTACCGGGCGCTGAAAACGGTGGCCGGCCCGCCAGCATGCGATACAGCATGACGCCCAGCGAATAGACATCGGCCTTCTGATCGACATCGCTGGCGTTTCGGCACTGCTCGGGCGCCATGTAAAGTGGCGTGCCCATCATCACGCCGGCCCGCGTCATCACCTGATCGCCCTGGCCCTGGTATTCCAGCTTCAGCTTGGCGATGCCGAAGTCGAGCAGCTTGGCCCGCTCGCCCGTCGGAAACGCCGAGTCCGCGACGATCATGATGTTGTCGGGCTTTAGATCGCGATGAATGATGTCCTTGGCATGAGCGGCGGCCAGTGCCGACGCAATCTGTCGCCCAAGCTGAATCGCCGACTGCATCGGCAGCCGCCCACCCTGAGCCTTCAGCCGGGCGTTGAGCGTCTCGCCCTTTAGAAGCTCCATCACGATGTAGGCGGTACCGTCGGGCAAGCGATCCGAAGACAGCACCTGCACCAGCCCTGGGTGATCCACCGCATTGATGGCACGCGCTTCGTTGATGAAGCGGGCTGCGATCTGCGCGTTCTTCGCGTGATCCTTGTGCAAGACCTTAATGGCGACGCGCTTACCGATCCCCGCGTCCTCGGCCTCATAGACGGCGCCCATGCCTCCTTCGCCGATCTTGCCGAGCACGCGGTATTGACCGATCTGCTGACCAATCATGGCAACGCTCGAACACAGGCGAATCGGCAAGGGCAAGCCCCCCTAAGGGAGCCCGTCAATCGGTAAATAGGCACAGCAATGTGATTATAGCCGCCTCGCCAAGGGGCGGGCAAGGAACAAGAACCTAGCAAAAAAGGTTCGTGGAAGAAGGCTTACGGTTCGCGGCTGGGCAGGCGCTGCATCGAACGCTGACCCAAGCTGGGCAGGGCCGGGATGGTACGGGGACTCGACGGAGCGACCGGCGGAGCAGGGGCCGCAGGCGACTGCGTTGGCGCGACCGGCACAGGTGCCACCACCGCAGCCGAAGTGGGAGCCGCCGGAGCCACTGGAGTCACGCTGGGCGGTGTGCGGCGGGGTGCCCGGACTGGCGGCGGCGGTAAGACCGGACTTGTCGGAGCCGCTGGTGACAAGACCGGACTTGGAGCCGCAAGCGGCGGCGCCGAATCGACCGGCTTTCGGGCCGGCGCAGACGGCGGGCTGGCAACAGGCGACGGCGCAGCACTCGCCGCGGCTTCGCTATCGCTGACAAACACCACGCGCGGAGAAAAAATATCGCCCAAGACACGCCCGGTGCTGTGCAGACGCACAACGTCGCGCGCTTTCAGCGTGCCGCGAAACAAGCCCAGGACCTCGGCCTCGACAACCTCGGCCTGCGTCGCCTCAACGTGGCCCTGTGCTGAAACGGTGAGCCGCCCGCCAACTTTCAGCGACCCACCTTCAAAGCGACCTTCGATCTGTACATCCCCCTCGGCAACTAGCTGACCAGAGAAACGGGTTCCAGCAGCCAAGACGGTCTTAGCAAGCGTCATTGGTTCGGCAACGTATCACCGCCGAGCCGCAACGGTCAACGCGACTTTCGTCCGTGTCGTTTGGACCCATTCCGCGCCTTCCGTCGGTCCCGCGGCCGCAGGCTGCTGGCTGGCTGGCGCGCAAAAACGCCTGGGTCGCAGAAGCAACGAGGTCTTCTTGCGCAAGCTGCGGTACGTTGGACCGCGGCTATTCGCATGTTCTGTACGTGTAAGGAGGGACGATGATCTGGATGTTCCTTCGCGCGCTGATTGTGCAGGCTCAGCTAGCCTTGCTTGTCGGCGATCCGGCAGGTCCGCTGCCTGCGGACTTTTCGCCGACGCAGGCGATGAAGCTGCAGCCGGGTGAGCTTCTGCGCATGTACAAGCGCAGCAAGCGCGATCCCAGTGCGCCATACCGCGCGCTCTTGATCGTGCGCAAAGACAACAGCGTGACCTTGCGCTCGCTGAAGCATGCGGCGCGCTTTGAGCTGACCGCGGCCCAGCGCAGCGATCTGGATGAAGCGATCACGGGCTTCGATCTGCGAGCATTTAAGAAGACTCCGCGCAGCGATCAGCGCCCACCCAGCGAAGCCGGAGACGTTGACTATTTCCTGATCTTCCGTCGAGCCAATCGGCTGGTGCAGTGGAGCAATACCCAGTTCGACTTCCCGCGCCCAGACCCGATCTTCGACTGCTTGGAAGTGTACGAATATCTGGCCCGCCCCCCGGATCCAGCGCAGTGATGTTCTGAAGCGACCGCTTACGAGCGCAGACAGACCCGGAAGCCGACGCTCTGCAAACGTGCATCCGCTTTGTGAAAGGAGCGACGGTCCCAGACGCCGTCGTCGTCCTCAAAGCGCCGCCCACGTACGATGCGCTTGCCCGCGGCAGCGATGCCATCGCACCACTGCCAATCTACATTCATGTGGAGAGCAGCGTACTCTCCGACGTGGAGATTTTCCCAGCGCGTCTTTTCCCAGTCGGCCTTCTCCCATTCGGTCTCGGTGGGTAAATCGACGCGGGCCCAGGCACAGTACGCCTTTGCGTCATTCCACGAGACATTGCCGACCGGGTGATCGTCCGTGACGTTGAGGAAGCGTGGACGCTCGGGCTCGCTCGTGCCGAGCGCCTTGCAGAAGGCTGCGTACTGCCGCCAGGTCACGCCGCTGCGTCCGATCCAATAAGGTCGCTCGATCGTCGCTGCCTTGCTTCGCCCCTCGTAGACGAATTCCCCGGCCGGAATGTAGATGAGATCGAGCGAGAAGTCATGCCCAGTATCCCAGGCGTAAAGCGGTCGCTCACGTCCGCGCGTGAGTCCCACCGGGAGCACTTCACCAAACCAACCCGTCAACATTGGACTCCTCCCATCGACTGCTGCCTTCTAATAGTAAGGAAGAAGGGTCGTCGACCTGCATACAAAGCAATGCAGAACAAACAGAACGATCCTGCTTCATAGGGAGCGCGGGCCGCTGTGCTATAGCGGCATCATGCAAAAGACCTTTCGACGGTGTGCGGGCGCTCTACTGCTGAGTTCGTTTCTTGTTGGCGGCATAGGCTGCACGCGAAGTCGCGATCCGCAGACGGAGCTTCGCGAGGCGCTGCTGCCGCTGTGTCGCGCGCTGCCCGCGCTGGCCAGTCACATGGCAAAAGAGCCGCTGCCCCCCGAGCAAGCAGCGCCGCTTCTGCGCCGCGGGCTGGAACCCTATCGCAGCCGCTTCGCTGAGCTGTCTCCGCTTTACGGCGCGCTTTCCCCGGTCGAGCAGCGGCGCGTCATGGCCAGCGCCTCGCGCGCCTGCGCAGAAGAGCTCCGCGCGTTTTACATCGCTCTGTCGCGCGTGATGGATCGCATTCACAACGAGCACGAGGCGAAAGTGCTGGTGCGCGACGCCGTGCTGGCCTGGAAGGACAGCCACGCGCTGTGGGCCTTTGAGCTGTTCGCGCAAGACACCGTGGCCGAGCTCAAGGAAATGGCCGAGGAAGAAGCGGACGCAGACGAAAAACAAAACGAAAAACAAAACGAAAAACAGAAGGAGCCGCGTCATGCTCGTTAATTACCGTCGCTGTTGCTTGTTGCTGTGCATGGCGCTGCTTGCGGCGGTGGGCTGCACGCAAGAGCCCCCGGCCAACCGTGAGCTGACCCCAGATGAGGTGACGCTTGATGTGCAAGGCAGCCTGCCCACCGACGGCACTGGGGCCGAGATCACCGTGCGCGGTCGCGTGACCACGCTCACCTTTGGCCAGCGTGTGCAGGGCGTGGACAACTATGAAGTGTTGCCCGTGCGCTATCTGCTGCTGCAGACCAGCGAAGCGCAGCAGAACCAGAGCGACGGCTGGGGATTGGGCGTCGAGCTGCCCCTTGCGCTGCTGCAGGAAAAAGGCTGGGTGCCCGCTCAGCGCGGCGACGAGATCCGCGTGCGGGGTCGCTTGCAGCGCATGCTGTGGGATGTCGCCTTGGTGGAAAAGCCGATCCTCACCGCGATCAGCGAGTACACCATCGTGCAGACCGCGCAGCCGCAGCGTGTCCTGCGCAGGGCCGGCGAGCCGTGTCAGCGCGATCTCGACTGCGCAGATGCGCTGTGGTGCGAGCGGCGTGGCATCTGCGGTCCAGTGCCCGCGATCGACTGGAACAGCGATCTGCGCAATGTCAACGGCACCTGCCTGCGCAATGAAGACTGCCCGATCGGGCAGCGCTGCGATCCAAGCTACAAGGTCCCAGGCGACGGCGATTACAGTCCGCATTACTTCCGCTCGCGCGATATCGGACGCTTCCTGTGCCAGGTCGATGGCAGCGCAACGGCCGCGACCTTGTGCCCAGATCCCGTCGATATCGCCGATCTATTGGGGGGCCGCTATCCGCCCGGCAAAGAGATCTGCGTGCGCACCACCATCGCGTTTCCGCTGATCGCCCCGGATCGCGACACACACGTGCAGGCCGAGGTGCCATGGCCGCTGCGCTATCCCGATTCGCTGCCGGCCTTGGGGCCCTTTGGCGCGGCGATGGAAAATGTCCCGATGTACAAAGACCCCGCGAATCCGCGCGGCGTGATCGTCGATCCGCCAACCGGCAGCACGGTCTTGCTCTTGGGCACGGTCCACCACGACTTTGGACACGGCTGGTGGGAAATCCACCCCATCAAGTGGATCCAGCGCGAGCCCAAATAGGACGACCGCCCGCGCCCTGCTTACAGCCCCAGCCGTCGACGGAGATCGGGGTTCTTCGGGCCGACGCGCCAGATCCATGCATCCAGCAGATAGTGCGAGGACTGCGGCAGCGCCAAGAGCGGCACCAGCAGCACCAACAACCACGCGGGGGGATCGAGCTCGGGAAGCGGAAAAAACACGGCGTGGTCATGCCAGATCAGGCGATCCCACAGACTCTCTTCACAGAACGAAAGCGCAATAAGCGGCAGCAGGAACAAGAGCAGGGCCGTCGCTGAATAGCGCACGCGAGACGGATCGTGACGCGCCGGAATGGCTGCGCCTTGTCGTGCTGACGTTGGCGCTGGTTCGGACTGCGCCTCGCGTTCGCGTAGCTCGTTCTGGCGATAGCGATACAGCAAGACGAAGTACGGCACGCCATGCGGCAGCACATTGCACACGCTAAACGCGAAATCCGAGTTGTAGTAGACGATGCCGAGATACCACGACAACCACGTGCTGCCCATCACCAGAAGCTTCGCTGCCGGCAGGCTGCGCTCGTCGAGGATGCGGTGAATCTGGCGCACAAGCCACAGTCCGCCGATCAGCAGCCAAGCGACAAAGAAAACTGACACCAGCCACGCGGGCGCGGGCAGAAAAAAGTCCTTGGGCACAAACCAGTGAAAGCGCCGCGGCAGATGGGCGTGCCAGTACACAATCGGGTACAGCGTGCCGATGTAGATGGCCAGGGTATCCAGCCCGCGATCCAGCGTGGCCCAGCGCGGCGCGGGCGCCCGGCGACCACACAGCGCGATCCAGCCGTACTGCTGCCGCACAAAGTGATAGACGGCCAGCGACGCCAGAGCGCGCCAAAAAGTCAGCGCCGACAGCGAGTACAGCGCGACGCTTCCAGCGTAAGCCAGGGCCGGGATCCCCAGGTACAGAAGCGGGCGGCGCTGTACTTCGCCGGGGACGGTGTACACGCGATAGATCGTGGCCCAGACATGGGCGACATCGACGAAGACCACCGTCAACAGCCAGCCCATGGGACCCAGCGGCGCGTGCTGCGCATCGCGAACCAGCAGCACCAGCGACACGGCAAGAAGCGTCGGCATCAGGAAGGCAAACAGATCCTCGGCCCACGAAAACAGCCACGTGATGCGCAGTGGTTGCGACGGCATTGCAGCTGCCATCTTACGCTCCGCCGATATGGAAGACGCGCGGATTACGCGGCCAGCGCAGGCCACACGATGCCAGCGCGTTCGTACACAGCCGCCTGCAATCCACGGCGGTCGATCGAGCAGCAAGGCCCCGAGCGGACGGGCGGCGCGCTACTTGCGAGAGCGCGGACCTGTGGACGACAGGCGGGCGTGCAGCTTGGCTAGCTCATCCCAGGCTTGGCGCGGCGTCAGGTTGTCGGGATCGAGCCCGCGCACAGCGGCCAGCACTTCTAGCTCGGCCGGATCACGCGGCGGCGGCGCAGCGCTGGGCGGTGGAGCCACCGGCACATGGAACAGCGGCAGCTGACTTGAGCGCGGCCTGCCGTGTACTGGAGATGCAGCATGGGCCGAGTCGCTGCCGTCATCGGTCTGTTCCAGCTCATGCAAGAGCTGACGTGCTCGCTCGACGACGGTCTTGGGCAGCCCGGCCAAGCGCGCCACTTCGATGCCATAGCTGCGGTTGGCACCACCTGGCACCAGCTTGTGCAAGAACACGATATCGCCCTGCCACTGCCGCACCGCCACGTAAAAGTTGCGCACGCGCGGGCGCGCTTCGGCAAGCGCCGCGAGCTCGTGGTAATGGGTCGCGAACAGTGTGCGGCAGCCGATGTGATCGTGCAGATACTCGGCCACTGCCCAGGCGATCGAGACCCCGTCATACGTCGATGTGCCACGGCCAATCTCGTCGAGAATCACCAGCGATCGCCGCGTCGCTCGCGACAGGATCTGGCTGGTCTCGCGCATCTCGACCATAAACGTCGACTCACCGCGCGAGAGGTTGTCGGCTGCTCCGACGCGCGTGCAGATGCGATCGACCAAGCCCAGCTCAGCGCGACGGGCGGGCACAAACGATCCCATCTGCGCCAAGAGCACAATCAGCGCGACCTGACGCATCACCGTTGACTTGCCGGCCATGTTGGGTCCGGTCAAAAGCAGGATCTGTTCGGCATCGGGATCGAGCTGCGTATCATTGGGCACAAAGCGCCCGCGCCCCGTAAGCTGCTCGACGACGGGGTGGCGGCCCTCTTCGATCGTAAGCTGCAGCTCGTGGCTCACGCTGGGGCGGACATAGCCATTGCGGTGCGCAAGCTCGGCCAAGCTGGCCAGCGTGTCGATCTGCGCGATGCGCTCGGCCAGTGCCAGGATGCGCGGTGTGGTCTGGGAAAGCTCCCGACGCAGGCCATCGAATAGCTCCAGCTCTAGCTCGACGCGGCGCTCTTCTGCGCCGAGCACCTTCGCTTCGTACTCGGCAAGCTCGCTGGTGACAAAGCGCTCGGCATTGGCCGTAGTCTGCTTGCGCACATAGTCCGCGGGCACGCGTGAAAGGTTCGATCGCGTGATCTCGATGTAATAGCCAAAGACCTTGTTGTAGCGGACCTTCAGCGACGAGATACCGCTGCGCTCGCGCTCGCGCTCTTCGATGCGCAGGATGTGATCTTTGCCACCCTGCGACAGATCGAGCAGCTCATCCAAGCCCGCGTGAAAGCCACGGCGAATGAAGCCGCCTTCGCGATAGACCAAAGGCGGGCTGTCGATGATCGCGACCGCGATGCGCTCGGCGACATCGCGACATAGATCCTCGCCAAGCTGCAGAAGCTGCGGCAGGCCCAGGCTGTCATCGACGGGCGGCGCGACACGGCTGCGCTCATCACTCATCAGCGACAGGGGATCGCGTGCGCTGGCCAAAGCCGCCTGCAGCGTCGGAATCAGACGCAGGCCCTGACCCAAGCTGAACAGATCGCGCGGCGTCGCCACACCGGCTCCCAAGCGACCGGCCAAGCGCTCTAGGTCATAGATCTCAGCGAGGCTCTCGCGCAGGGCTTTGCGCGCCAGCGGATGCTCGACCAGCCACTCGACGGCGTCGTGACGTCGACGAATCGCCGCCAGATCCAAAAGAGGAGCCAGCAGCCAGCGTCGCAGCAAGCGCCCGCCCATCGCGGTCTTGGTCTGATCGAGAACACCAATCAGCGAGCCCTGCCGCTTGCCTTCCATCAGCGTGTGCAGAAGCTCTAGGTTTACGCGCGTGGTCTCGTCGACGATCAGGCTGTCGCCGGGCTGATAGCAGCGCAGACGAAAGATCGGCAGCGTGCCGGTGGGCTGCGTGGCCTGGGCATAGCGAATGCAAGCAGCCCCGGACGCGGCGATCAGCGGATGCACGGGCTGCCCCGCGGCGGCATCACCGATCAGCGGCGCGATGGTCGCGTGGTCTTCGCGCGGCGGAGCGCTGCGACTGTGCCCCACCGGAATGCGCAGCCGGCGCTGTAGCTCTTCTGCGGTCTCGCGCACAAGCGACTCATCCGGCGAGACGATCAAGAGCTCAGCCGGGGCGATACGGCCCAGCTCTTCCGTCGCATCCACGAGCGGCACCACCGTCGCCGAGAACTCACCCGTCGAGACATCGACATGCGCGATGCCGGCCTGGCCGTCGCCGTAACACACCGCCGCCAAGTAGTGACCGGCCTTGGGTTCAAGCTGCTCTTCTTCCAAGATGACGCCCGGCGTGATCACTTGCGTGACGGCGCGGCGCACGATCTTTTTGGTCTTGCGGGCGTCTTCGATCTGCTCGCAGATCGCGACCTTTTTGCCGGCCGCGACCAGCTTGGCGACGTAGTGCTTGGCCGCGTGATGCGGCACACCGGCCATCGGAATCGGATCTTCGCGCTGCTTGTCGCGCGCCGTCAGCGTCAGATCGAGAAGCTGCGACGCCACCACCGCATCGTCGAAGAACATCTCGTAAAAGTCGCCCATGCGAAAAAAGACGATGCAGTCGGCGTAGCGCTCTTTGACTTCCAAGTACTGCCGCATAAACGGCGTCGACAGGTGCGATCTCGACGCGCCACGCGACTCGGCCCGGCCGGCATTCGGATCGTCTTCTTCCTGGGCAGGGAACGCAGGCGCGCTGGCTGGGCGCAAATGTTCAGCGGGCTCATCTATGGAGTGCTCGGCGAGAGAGTCTGTCGACGGTGAAGCAGAACGCGGCATGGCGGCTGGCTTTTACAAAGTTCGACGGCTGACGTCCAGACATCGCTGCGCAAATCGCACGTCACGCGGGCGTACAATGAAGCGGTCTGTCATCGGGGGGACCCATGTCGTTACGCAGCGTGAGATGCATCAGCAGCGCAGCTTTGCTTTGGGCCTGTGGCTGTTCCAGCCTGTGGGATCCCTTCTTGGCCGAGCGCAGCGGCGACACCCAGACGAACCCCGACGCCGGGACTCCGACCCCGACGCCCATTCCTGGCGTCTGCCCGAACCAGCGGATCTGCTGGCAGAACCCACTGCCCCAGGGCAACCGCCTAAACGCCGTCCACGCCATCAGCCCAACCGACGTCTGGGCCGTCGGTGACGTCGGTACGGTCCTCCACTTCAAGGACGGCGCGTGGACCCAGGCGCCATCGCAGACCACGACCGACCTGAACGCGGTCAAAGCCAGCAGCGCGCAGGACATCTGGGGTGTCGGCATGGGCGGCAAGATCCTGCACATCGCGCCGCCCAACACCGATCTGCGCACGCTGCCCGGCATCGGCGATCTGTATGCGGTGGCCGCCCTCAGCCCGCAGCAGGCCTTTGCCGCGGGCAGCCAGAACTCAGCCCTGAAGTGGGACGGCACCCAGTGGCTGCAGACCGGCCCTGGACTGGGCATCATCTATCGTGGGCTCACCGTCCTCGACGCCAACAACATCTGGCTGACCGCGCAGACGGGAACCATCTGGCAGTGGCACGGCCAGCCCGACGTCGCCGAAGCCACCGAGGGCATGGGCGAACTTTATGGTCTGTGGGGCTCGCGGCCGGACAACCTGTGGGCCGTCGGAGAAAAGGGACGACTGCTGCGGCGTAAGCCCGGCGATATGGTCCCCTGGAAGCTTGTACCGCCGCCCATCGCATCCAACCTGTATGGGATCTGGGGAACTGGCGAGCAGGATCTGTGGGCCGTCGGCATGGCTGGCACCATCGTGCGCATCGACAGCCGCAGCAACATGGCTGTCCAAGAAAAGTGCGACACGACCAGCACGCTCTTGGGCGTATCGGGCACGAACAACAGCGACGTCTGGGCAGTCGGAGACAACGGCACCATCTTGCACCGCAGCCAAGCCGGCTGGACGAACCTGCTTCAGGGGACGACGCGCAACGTGTATGCGGGCTGGGCGGCCTCACCCAGCGATGCCTGGGCGGTCGGCAGCGACGGACGAATCATGCACTGGGACGGCACAAGCTGGACCACGACTCCGAGCAACACGTACGCCGATCTCAGAGCCATCTCGGGCAGCGCGCCCAATGACATCTGGGCCGTCGGGGTGAATGGCACCGTGCTGCACTGGGACGGCACAAGCTGGAGCCCGCGCGCAATCAGCGGCACGTCGTCGCTACATGGCGTGTACACGCCCAGCGCAAGCGACACCTGGATCGTCGGCGACGGCGGAAAGACGTACCGATACGTGCCAGCCAACAGCGGCTGGCAGGTCGACATGAACGCCGGCGGTGCCCTTTTCGCCATTTCTGGCACCGGTCCCAGCGACATCTGGGCCGTGGGGCAAACCGGAACCGCCCTGCACTATAACGGCGCAGCCTGGGTCGCAGTGCTGACGTCGACCACGCAGGACTTGCATGCGCTGTGGGCCAGTGCGGCTAACGACGTCTGGTTCGTCGGCGCCAACGGGACCGCGCTGCGCTGGGATGGGTTTATGGTGCGCAACGCATCGACCGGTCTTTCCGGCACGCTGCGAGCGATCTGGGGCGCCGATGCCATGAACATCTTTGCCGCAGGGGACGCTGGACGACTGTTTCAGTTCAATGGCACGGCCTGGGCGCCCTCCTCAAGCGGCACCCACCTGACGTTGCATGCCCTTGTCGCCCCTCCGCGCGGCGCCACCGCCACTTCATCTCTCTGGATCGTTGGCGAAGGCGGCGCGATCTTGCACTTGAAGCTGTAAGCTCTCGTCGCCCATACCGTCAGGGACGGCAAATCCCATCCATCCACAACCTCTTGCTTATTCAAAATAGTATCCTTCATAAAATATTTGATTCATATGTCATTAATCTTTAACAAAGATATATTATTAAATATATAATATAAGCAAATGAGTCGTCTGTTCGAGATGGAGACATTCCTGGTCGTGGTCGAGGCAGGCAGCTTTACGGCGGCGGCGGCCCGCTTGGGCGTGACCAAGTCGTACGCGAGCAAGCTCGTTGCGCGCCTGGAAGATCGGCTGGGTGCGCGGCTTCTGCAGCGAACGACCCGGCAGCTAAAGCTGACCGAGGTGGGTCGTTCCTATTACGAGCGCTGCAGCGAGGCGATGCGTACGCTCTCCGACGCGGAAGCCGAAGCCACCGAGCTCCAGACCTCGCCGCAGGGTCGGCTGCGCATCAGCCTGCCGTCGGCATTTGCCATCCGGCACCTGGCCGGACCCATCGCCGAATTCAAGACGCGCTATCCAGCGCTGACGATCGAAGCAGTCCTTTTAGATCGCAAGGTCGACATCTTGGCCGAAGGCTTCGACTTGGCTGTACGCATCGGCGATCTGCAGGACAGCTCTCTTATTGCCCGCAAGCTGGCGAGCGTCGATCGTGCGATCTGTGCCAGCCCCAGTTATCTGCATCGGCGCGGCACACCGCAGAAGCCGGCGGATCTGATCGAGCATGACTGCCTGCTTTATGCCTATCACGCGGTGCCGACCACGTGGCGCTTTCATGGGCCAAGCGGCGAGACCGCGGTCGAGGTCTCGGGCCATATGGTGTCAAACCACGGCGAGCTTCTCGTCGAGGCCGCGTGCCACGGGCTGGGGCTGGTGTTCTGTCCCCTATTTCTGACGGCGCACGAGCTTCGCGCGGGGCGCCTGGTGCGCGTGCTGCCGGCGTGGCGTGCTCCGCTTGCGATCTCGGCGGTATTTCCCAACGCTCGCCATGTTCCGGCCAAGGTGCGGCTGTTCGTCGACTTCCTGGTTTCGCACTTTGCCCACCCGTGCTGGGCCGACTGCGACTAGGCACATCCGTCCCCGGCATCCCAGGCACGCACGACGCACGCAGCGCAGCCTGGCCAGCGACATCGCGGCACTGTGTACCGCCAGGCAACAGTCTTTGTCCTTGTGGCCGACTTATCGTCGAGGACAGGGCTGGATACCTTTTCTGCAGCAACCACGGGACCGCGGCGAATGCTCGGCCCGCGCCCCAGAAAACGAGGTCCATCCCATGAGTACGCTGCGATCGATTGCGCTCTTTGGTTCGTTCCTGCTTGGCAGTGGCTGCGGTACGTCGGCGCCGCCACAGACCTTTGATGCCTGCGCCGCTCCACCCAAGCTGACCGCGCCCAATCCCATGTATGTGTGGACGCCCAACGCCATTCGCCTTGCGTCCCAGCGGCTTAGCGAGCGCGTGTACGCGGTCTATGACAGCAATGCCGCAAGCTATTCCAAAGCGGGCGTGCCACTGGCCACCAGCGGCGGCTTTGTCGTCGGAGACAACGGCGTCCTTCTGGTCGAGAGCATGATCAATCGGCAGCTCTTTTGTCAGATGATCGCGCTGGTGCAAGCCGAGACCGAAAAGCCCATCACCCACGTCATCAATACCAGCAGCCACGGCGATCACAGCTTTGGCAACGCATTCCTTCCCGCGGGTGTCCACATCGTGCAGCACCAGCGCACGGCCGCGTACATCGCCGAGCACTTCCAGGAAGACGTGGCTTTTATGAAGATGAACTTTGGCGCAGACCAAGGGCTCGACGAGCTGCATCCCGTCGCTGCGGATACACTGGTCAGCGACCAGACGCCCTTCGTCGTCGATCTGGGTGGGGTCGAGGTGACGGCGCGCTACTACGGCTTTGGGCAGACCGGCGGCGATCTGTTCGTCCATGTGCCCGCGCAAAAGGTGCTGTGGACGGGCAATCCTCTTGTCGCTGCGCAGCCGGCGGTGCCCTGGCTGCTCGCGGGTCATGCACAGGAAGTCAGCACCACCTTGGCCAAGGTTCGCGCCAGCTTGCCACCCGACACGATCGTGGTGCCAGGCCACGATCACCCGACGGGAGCGCACGGCTTTGACTTTTCAGTGAACTATCTGAACACGCTGCTCAGCGAAGTCGGCGCGGCCAAAGGGCGCGGGCTTTCAGTTGAACAGACCGTCGCTGCGGTCAGCATGCCGTCGTTCCAGGGGTACAAGATCTGGGACTGGATTCACAAGACGGTCAACGTTCCGGGTACGTATGCCGAGCTCGCGCGCTAGCTGATCTTAAGCGCTGCAGATCTGCTGCGCATGGGCGCGCAAGAACGCCTGTGCGGCGGTGCTCGGCGGCAGGCCTGCGATGCTTCGCAGCGACGGGCTCAGCGGCCGATCTAGCTCGCTGCTGAGCTCGCGGAACGCATCCACTCGCGCTTGCTCGACCCGCGCTCGCTCGTCCTGGTTGAGCTTGGATGCAAGCCAGGCGTCGATGGCAAAAGACAGCTCGGCGTGCTGGATCTCATCACGGGCGATACGCGCCATGATCGCGCGCACTTTTGCATCGTCGGCATACTCGCCTTGCCAGCTCGCGACGAATGCACCAAAGGCTTCCCGCACGCAGCCCTCGACGACATTTTCCAGCGCCATGGCCAAAAGCGGGCGCGGCGCGTGGCGCTGCACGGTGGGCATGCTCGGCACGGCTGCAAAGCGCTGGGCCAGCGCAGTGGTCATCTGCGTGTGGCGAACCTCGTCGCGCTCGGCCTGCTCGGCGGCCGCGATCAGCTCAGCCGGGGCACCGTGTGCGCGTAGCTCATCTGCCAGAATCGCAAAGGCCGTGACTGCCGCTGCTTCTAGCTGACAGGTCTCGGCAAAGAACGCTCCCACTTCATGGTCGGCGATGCAATCCACGCGCTGCATATCGGCGGGACGACGGCCAGCAATCGCGCCTGGGGTCTGCGGACAGGAATAGGTGGTGGAGCACAAGCGGACAACCTCGCCGGGATAGCGCGTGTCCTGATTGCTGAGCGCACACGACTCTGCCTGCTGCCCGCAGAGCTGAGCACACTCGTCCTGAGAAAGGTCGATCAACACCCTGCTGGGCACCGACATCGTCGGCGGCTTGCCGTTGCAGTCGATGCTGAGTGGCGACTGTCCCGCGACAATGACAGAGCAGACCGTGACGTCAGGACCGCAGAATGGCTCACATGCCCAGGTGGCCATACGAAGACGCAGGCTGGCATCGGCCGAAAGAGGCGTGGACTCGGTCTTAACGCAAGTACCGCAGCCCGCCTGCAGGGAAAGCGGAGCGGCCGCGACCAGCATCGATTGAATCAGAGCGCGAAAGACACGGGATTTCATGGGAGCCTCCTGTTTCTGAAGTTCTGAAGCAAACGCGTAGTGCAGCCGTCGTACCAAGCACCCCGCCGCGCCAAGCCGGGCCGAAGCTGGAACAACCCGGCCAGATCGCAAGAACGCAGCGGGTTTCTGTGGACGAAATCGACCATGCCGCAGTTGGATGATCGCATTGCAGTGCTCGATCGACCTGGCCCGAAATCGACCCCGCGAAACGCAGGAGCCCACGTGAAGAACCGACACCTAACTTGCCTCGGCTTGCTGGCCCTCTCGTGCAGTACACCGACCGCGCCGCCAGTCCAGATGCAGCCGCCGCCGCTTTCGCCCATGGAAGTGGCCCCGCTGCGCGCCGAGCAACCCGATGGTCCACAGCCACGCACCGTGATCGTCATCAGCGATCTTCACTTCGGCCTGGGCGCGGCGAAATCGCACGACGGGCAGCAGGCCGGCTTTGATGCCTATGAAGACTTCCGCTGGAGCCGCGAGTGGGCCGAGTTCCTGCAGCAGATCGACCGCGAAGGACAGGCCAGCGGCTCGGCCACCGATCTGATCTTGAACGGCGATGCCTTTGAGCTGTGGCAGTCGCGCAGCGGCGACTGCAAGAGCCGCGACCACGAGCAGGGCTGCAGCGGTGCCGAAGCGCTGGCCCGTGTGCAGCAGGTCATCGCGGCGCACAGCGACGATCTGCGCCGGCTGGGAGCCTTCGCCATGAGCGGCGACAACCGCGTCGTCATCGTGCCGGGAAACCACGACGCGGCGCTGCTCTTCCCTGCTGTGGCTCGCACGGTGCAAGCGAGCACCGGGGCCCCAGCGGACAGGCTCTCGGTCAGCGCGACCGGCTTTTGGATCTCGCGCGACCGCCGCATCTATGCCGATCATGGGCACCAGATCGGCCTCGACCCCAACGGCTTTCACAACTGGCCGACGCCGTTTCGCGAGCGCGATGGCCAGTACTACCTGACGCGGCCGTGGGGCGAGCAGTTCATGCAGGCGTTCTACAACGCGTACGAAGATCGCTACCCGATCATCGACAACATCGCATCCGAACGCGACGCCGTGCGCATCGCCATCACCCGCGAAGGGCCGCTGGGATTCGTGCAAGCTGTCGGCAAGTTCGTCGGCTTCACGCTGCTTAAGACCTCGTGGAGCCAGCGCATCGACATCGCTCGCTTGCAGTCCCCCAGCGAGCCGGATCCCGAGCCCAACAAGCCAAGCGATGGCCGCACGCGCGAGCAGATCTTTGGCAGCTATCTCAGCCAAGTCCTAGGCACGCTGCAGAGCCAGCAAGTCGCCAACCGCCCCGTCGATCTGTATGTGTTTAGCCACACGCACGGCCTGGATGTCGGCTTTGACTTCGCCAGCAGCAGTCCAAGCGGCAAGACCCGCGTGGTCAACAGCGGTGCGTGGCAGCGCGTCGTCAGCGCCGACTGGCTTAAGGCCGAGCGGGACCGCAGGCAGCTTGCCGAGCGGGACACACTGATCGGAATTCACTTAGAAGACCTGCCGCCGTGTTACGGCGTTATTCGCATAAAACCGTACGCAATCAATGCAGCGCCAAGCCCGGAGGTCTTGTACTACCACGCGGCGCCCGGCGTCGCAGGGCACCTGTCTGCCATGTGCCCATAGCAGCAGCTTTTGACCCGATTCACGACAAGGTAGACGGAACGGTAGCCCATTCCAGATAATGATCGGGATGGCCTCCGAGACGGCTCCACAGCCCAGGCCCGACCCTGCGGTCACAGCCGAGAGCACCGGCTCGTCGTCCTTAAGCGGCGAGTCAACCGACGCTGGAACCGGCCTGCAGCCTGTCGATGACGTTCGCATCGGGCGGATTTTCAGCAAGTACCGCATCCTGCGCCGCATTGGCCGCGGCGGCATGGCCACCGTCTACGAAGCCGAGGACTTGGCCCTGAAGCGCACGGTCGCTGTGAAGTTCTTGGCCGAGTCGCTCTTGGATCGCCCCAACGCCGTCGAGCGCTTCATGCGCGAAGCCCAGGTCGCCGGCCGGCTCAGCCACCCCAACATCATCGCCATCTACGACGTCTGCAAAGACAGCGGCTCGTGCTACATGGTGATGGAGTTCGTCAATCCCGAGAGCGCTGGTCAGCGCGTACGCAGCGTCGGGCCTTACTATTGGTTGATCGCAACTCGCATCATGGCCGACTGCTGCTCGGCGCTGAAAGTCGCGCACGCCGCGGGCCTGATTCATCGCGACATCAAGCCGGACAACATCTTGTTTTCGTCGGCGGGGACCGTGCGCTTGACGGACTTCGGCATCGTCAAGACGCTGGAAGACGACCCGCACCTGACCGCCGCCGGCCACGTCGTCGGGACTCCGCTTTACATGAGCCCCGAGCAGAGCTACGACTCGCGCACCGTCGATGCGCGCAGCGATATCTACTCGCTGGGTGCGACGTACTTCGCCCTGCTGACCGGGCGGCCGCCGTTTCAGGGCCACACCGTGCTCGAAATCATGAGCCACGTGCGTAGCTCGCTGGCTCCCGATCCGCGCGACTTCATCAGCGAGATCCCCGAGCCGTGTGCGCGTGTGATCTTGCGTGCGCTCAGCAAAGAGCCCGCCGAGCGCTACCAAAGCGCAGGCGAGCTACTCGGCGAGCTAGAGTCGATCCTGGACCGCGTTCCCCGTCGACAACAGTCGATCTTCGAGATGGAGCGCGAGCTACCGCGGCCGCGGCTCAACCGGATACAGCAAGGCGCGCTGGGCAGCTCGCAAGACGGACATGCCCAGCCCGGAAGCTGGAGCCCGCCGTTGATTCCGCAGCCCGATCCGAAAGCGCAGCCCAGCCCAACCCCGCCGGCCTCTGTCAGTCAAAGCGGCGACGCAAACAAGGCCGGCGGCGGCGACGCAAACAAGGTCGGCAGCGGCGACGCAAACAAGGTCGGCAGC